>JAUNNC010000047.1 GCA_030531585.1 Eubacteriales bacterium
ACTATATTATTTTGCAAAATCCCTGTTGTCAAGTACAAGTTCTTTTGCTAAAATATGTAGAAGCGTTTTCCTGAATCTGATCGAAAGCAAGGGAAAAATCTATGGAAACCGAAAACAATGTGAAAAAAGTCATGCTCTCCGGCATCCAGCCCTCGGGCGACCTGCACCTCGGCAACTACCTCGGCGCGGTCAAGAACTGGGCGGCGCTGGCGGAGGAGTTCGACTGCTTCTATTTCATGGCCGACCTGCACACCCTGACCGTCCGGCAGGACCCGAAGGAGTTCCGCCGCCGCGCCACCGCGCAGCTCGCCCAGTACATCGCCTGCGGCCTCGACCCGCAGAAGAACACCCTCTTCCTCCAGAGCCATGTGCACGAGCACGCGGAGCTCGGCTGGATCCTCAACTGCTACACGATGTTCGGCGAGCTCAGCCGCATGACCCAGTTCAAGGACAAGAGCGCCAAGAACGCCGAGAACATCAACGGCGGCCTGTTCACCTACCCCGCCCTCATGGCGGCGGACATCCTGCTGTATCAGGCGGACTATGTGCCCGTGGGCGAGGACCAGCGCCAGCACTGCGAGCTGACGCGCGACGTGGCCATTCGCTTCAACAACCTCTACGGCGAGACCTTCAAGGTGCCCGAGGCCTATATCCCCAAGGTGGGCGCGCGCATCATGTCGCTGTCCAACCCGACGAGCAAGATGTCCAAGTCCGATCCCACCGGCTGCGTGTTCCTGATGGACACGCCCGAGGAGATCGCCCGCAAGTTCAAGCGCGCCGTCACCGACTCCGATACCGAACGCTGCGTCCGCTTCGACCCGGAGAACAAGCCCGGCGTGTCGAACCTCATGAACATCTACGCCTCCGTCACCGGCAGGAGCTTTGCCGGGATCGAGGCGGAGTTCGACGGCAAGGGCTACGGCACCTTCAAGCCCGCCGTGGGCGACGCCGTCGCCGAGACCCTGCGCCCCATCCGCGAGGAGGCCGCGCGCATGATCGCCGACAAGGTCTACCTTAAGGACGTGTACACCGAGGGCGCGCAGAGGGCCAGCGCGGTCGCGCGCAGGACCCTGCGCAAGGTCTACAAGAAGGTCGGCCTGGTGGAAAAGCCCTTCTGAGAGAAGATAAAAAATTCGGAGGATTTCGATGCTTCCAAGTTTTGACCAGTGGGTGATCCTCGTGATCGCCTTCGCCGCGGCGCTGGTGCTCTCGTACTTCATGACCCCGCCGGTCAAGGAGTTTGCCGAGCGCATCGGGGCCATGGACGTGCCGCGCGACGACCGCCGCGTCCACGACCACCCCATCCCCCGGATGGGCGGACTTGCGATCGTGGTGGGCTTCGTGCTGGCGGTGCTGTTCTGCGTGCCGCCGGACGAGAAGATCTACGGCATCCTCATCGGCTCGCTCATCATCGCCTTTATGGGCGGGCTCGACGACATCGTGTCGCTCACGCCCTGGATCAAGTTCCTCGGCCAGATCCTCGCCGCCGTCGTCATCGTGCGCAGCGGCCTCGTCATCGACGCGATCACCTGGTCCACCGAACAGACCTATATCGAGATCAGCAACCTCAGCGGCGCCGTCATCACCATCTTCTGGATCGTCCTGTGCACCAACGCCGTCAACCTCATCGACGGGCTCGACGGTCTGGCCGTGGGCGTGTCCGCGATCAGCTCCTGCGTGCTGCTGGTCGTCTCCCTTCTCGCGTCCGAGCTGTCCGTCTCGATCATCCTGGCCTCCCTGCTCGGCGCCTGCCTGGGCTTTCTGCCCTACAACCTCAACCCCGCCAAGATCTTCATGGGCGACGTGGGCTCGCAGTTTCTGGGCTTCGTGCTGAGTACGGTGTCGATCCTGGGCATGTTCAAGCTGCAGGCCGTCATCACCTTTTTCCTGCCGCTGCTGGCTCTCGCGGTGCCGCTGGCCGACACGGTCTTCGCCGTGATCCGGCGCGTGCTGAAGGGACAGAGCCCCTTCCACGCCGACCGCGGCCACTTCCACCACCGGCTGCTGGCCTCCGGACTGAGCCAGAAGCAGGCCGTCGCCGTGCTCTACGGCGTGTCCGCCATCGGCGGGCTGATCGCCCTGCTGATCGCCGGACGCAGCCTCGCGCTCAAGGTCCTGTGCCTGGTCGCCATCTTCCTGGCCCTCGTGGGCATCGCGGTCATCGTCTTTATCCGCAACCCCCGCCGCGCCAGGGCGCGCAAGGAGCACGAGCAGGCCCTGCGCGAGGCGCAGGAGAGGGCCGCGCACGAGGCCGCCGAGCCCCCGGCCGGCGACTATGCCGAGCCCCCGGCCCCGTCGCCCGAGCCCGCGGAGGACTGCGCCGGGAAGGATCCCGGGTCCGAAGCTTAATTCCCATCCAACATTGAACGCCCGCCGGACGGCGGGCGTTTTCATGTGCATTTTTTACATTTTCTCGGGGGCGGTGACGCCGATGACCGCGAGGGAGACGGCGATCACGCGGCGCACGCAGTCGGCCAGCAGCAGCCGCGCCTCGAGCACCCCGGGCTCCGCGCCCTTGATGCGGCAGCTCGTGTAAAAGCGGTGGAAGCGGGCGGCCAGCTCCGTGACGTACTTGTTGACGCGGCTCGGGTCGTAATCCCGGGCGGCCAGGCGGATCTCCTCCGGCAGGGCGGCGAGCTGCTTGATGAGCTCCCGCTCGGTCTCGTCGGTCAGCGCCGACGCGTCGACCGCGTCGGCCTCCGGCACGGTGTGGCCCTCGGCCGCGAGCGCCGCGACCAGCGTGCAGATGCGCGCGTGGGCGTACTGGACGTAGTATACCGGGTTCTCGTTGTCCTGGCGCTGGGCCAGCTCCAGATCAAAGAGCACCGGGGAGTCGGGCCGGGAGTTGAAGAAGTAGCGCGCGGAGTCCACCGGGATGTCGTCGAGCAGGTTCGTCAGGCTGATCGCCTTGCCGGTGCGCTTGGACATGCGCACCTCTTTGCCGTCGCTCATCAGCTTGACCAGCTGCATCAGCACGATCTGCAGGCGGTGCTCGCCGTCGAGCCCCAGCGCGTCCAGCGCGCCCTTGAGCCGCGCCACATGGCCGTGGTGGTCGGCGCCCCAGACGTTGATCGCGAGGTCGAAGCCGCGCTTTTCCAGCTTGTTGCGGTGGTAGGCGATGTCGGAGGCGAAGTAGGTGTAGAAGCCGTTGGCCCTTCTGAGCACGTCGTCCTTGAGGTCGAGGCGGTCGATCTCCTCCTGCGTCTTCCCGGCGGCGAGCAGCTTGTCCGTCAGGATCTGCGCGGTCCGGAGCCAGAGCGCGCCGTCCTTCTCGTAGGTGAAGCCGCCCTGCGTGAGCTGCTCGATGGTGTCGGCCACCTGGCCGCTCTCGTGCAGGGAGCTCTCGAAGAACCACTCGTCATACTCCACGCCGTAGCGGCGCAGGTCGGCCTGCATCTTCGGGATGTTGCGGTCGAGGCCGAAGCGAGCCATGGCGGCGTGGCGCTCCGCCGTGTCCTTATCGAGCCAGCCGTCGCCGTATTCCTCGCGGAAGGCCGCGGCCAGCTCGCGGATATCCTCGCCCTGATAGCCGTCGGCCGGGAATTCGACCGCGTCCTCGCCGAGGAGGAGCTGTTGGTAGCGCGCGTCGATGGAGCTTGCGAACTTCTCGATCTGGTTGCCGGCGTCGTTGACGTAGAACTCGCGCCAGACCTTCCAGCCCGCACGGTCCATCACGCTCGCGAGCGCGTCGCCCAGAACGCCGCCGCGGGCGTTGCCCATGTGCATGGGTCCGGTCGGGTTGGCGGAGACGAACTCCACCATCAGCGTCCGCCCGCGGCCCTCGTCCACGCGGCCGTAGTCCGCGCCCTCACGGCAGACGCACTTGAGCACGTCCTGATACCACGAGGGGGCCAGACGGAAGTTGATGAAGCCCGGGCCCGCGACCTCGACCGAAGAAAACCAGCTCCCCTCGAGGGCGAGGTTTTCGACCAGCGCCTCGGCGATCTTCCGCGGCGCCATGCGCAGAGCGCGCGCGCCGGCCATGGCGTGGTTTGCGGCAAAGTCGCCGTTTTGCGTGTCCTTGGGGATCTCCACCGAGCCCGTGAGCACAGCCCCCGCCGGGAGCTGCCCCTTCTCGGCCGCCTTCGCGCAGGCCTCCGCCAGCAGGGCGCTGACGCTGTCCTTCGCGGCCTGGATCATGTTAGCCATCTTTCGTATTCTCCTGTTATTTTACTGCGCGGTGTAGGTGCGCGGGGCCGTCTGCTCCCGCACGTTCAGGCGGAAGCGGTTGCGGCTGATGACCGCGTGCTCAAGACCGAGCACATAGTCGATCTCCATGTCGCCGCCGCGTTCGTCAAAGTGCTGGGTGATGCTGTGGGTGTCCATCTGCATGGTCGCCGTGCCGACCGGCGTGTCGTACTGAAACGCGCTGCGCTGGCCCGGCGTGAAGATCATGCGGCTCGTCACCAGCCCGTCGCGGTCGACCACGACCTTGTCCGGCAGCACCATCAGGCTGGTGCGCGTGCCCTCCATGCCCGTGACCTCCGATTCGAGGTAGGTCAGGCAGGCGACCTCCCCGTCAAAGGAGTACAGCCCGTCGGTGACGAAGTCCAGGCTGTCCTCTTCCTCGCCGAGACCGATGAGGCTGCGGATGGATATTACAACGTCTTTCATCATCGTGTTACAGCTCCATGACCGGGACCCGCTCTGCGCGGACCGGTCCGATTTCCAGATAGCGGGAGGCGAAGGCGTCGAAGGGCGCCGGGTCGCTGCTGATTAAAAAGCGCGTGCTTCCCCCGTCGGCGCGGCCGTTGGTCATGCCGTGCGCGCTCAGGTGCTCCGCCAGGGCCGCAGCCCCGCAGTCCGCCGCGGACAGCAGCGGCACGTCCCCTAGCTCAAAGCGGATGGCGGCCTCGATCACGCCGTAGTGCGTGCAGCCGAGCAGCAGAGCCCCGAGCTCTTTCCCCCGCAGCGGCGCGAGCGCGCGCGCGACGGCCTCGCGCAGCACCGGGTCGTCCGGCGCGATGTGCCCGGCCTCGATCATCGGCGCAAACTCCGGGCAGGCCAGACCGACGATCTCCCGTCCCGGACAGAGCGCGCGCAGCGGCAGGGTAAACTGGCCGCTTTCGATGCTGGCCGAGGTCGCGATCACGCCCAGCGGCGCGTCGCCCCCGACCGCGGCCATGGCCGCGACGGCCGGGTGCAGCACCCCGAAGGCCGGGATCGGGTACGTCTCCAGCTCCCGGTGCGCGGCGCTCGAGATCGTGCCGCAGGCCGAGAGGATCGCCTTGACCCCGAAGGAGGCCAGACAGTCCATGTCCTGCAGCGCGATGGCGCGCAGCTCCTCTTGTGGGCGCGGTCCGTAGGGCATGCGCCCCGTGTCGGCGAAGAACACATAGTCCTCGCCCGGCAGCAGGCGCAGCAGCGCCTTGAGCCCCGTGAGGCCGCCCACGCCGGAGTCGAATATTCCGATGGGTCTGTCGTCCATGCCCGCTCCTGTTCCCGTTCTGTGACCGCTTTCCCGTAGTGGATTACTAATATAGCGCAAATCTGCCGCCGTGACAAGGAAAATTTGTGTGCTTTCCCTGTGGAATTGTATGGGCTCTTATGGTATAATAGTAATGTTATCAATCGGCGGCGCGGCCGCGGGGAGGGATCTCATGAACATCGAGCTGAGCGAAAAGGAATTCCGGCGCCTGCTGGATCTGGTCTATGTCGGCAACTGGGTCCTCAACTCCGCGCGGGGCGACGACCGCTTCGAGGATTACGACCAGCTGCAGGAGAAGATGTTCTCCCTCGCGCCGGCGCACGGGATGAACTCCCTCGTGCAGCGCTGGTACGGGCACGTCTTCCCGTCCCAGGCCTATGAGGACGGAGGTATCCACGAGGCCATCGCCGACTATGAGGACGCGGTGTTCTACGACATCCTCGCCGAAGAGCTCGCCCGCCGCGATCTCGGGCTCGAAAGTGATGAGCCGGAGGATTACACCGAGCTGTCCGCCCGGATGGAGGAGTACCTCTCCGAGTTCGACAAAAACGGCCTGAACACGGTCCACGTTGACTTGTAAAAGAAGGAGAACAGCTCCCGCTCTCTTTTTACAACTGCAAAGCGAAGTCTTTGCAGTTGAGAGGACGAGCAGCGAAATGAGCGAGCTTTCGCGCTTTGCGCGGAAGCGAGACGATATGGAGCTTGTGAGGACGAATGCACGACGAATTAACCAGACAGGATATTAAAAAAATGCGCGAGGAGCTCGACTACCGTCGAAACGAGCTCATGCCCGAGCTCATCGAGGAGGTCAAGCGCACCCGCGCCTTCGGCGATCTGAGCGAGAATTTCGAGTACAAGGCCGCCAAGCAGGCCCAGAACAAAAACCGCAGCCGCATCCGCTATCTCGAGGGGATGATCAAGTCCGCCCGCATCATCGACGACCGCTCGGCCGCCGACGAGGTCGGCCTGTTCGACAAGGTGGAGATCTACATCCCCGAGGACGACGAGACCCAGGTCATCCAGGTGGTTACCACCGTGCGCACCGACCCGCGCAAGGGCCTGATCAGCCGTGAGTCGCCCTTCGGCAAGTCCGTACTGGGGCGCAGGGTCGGCGACGTCATCACCGTGCACGTCAGCGATTCCTACAGCTACGAGGCGGAGATCCGGTCCATCACCAAGGGCAGGGACGACGGCTCGGTCCCGCTGATGGGGTATTGAACAATATAACATGAGTAACAAAGCGAAGAACCGTTTTCCGGGAGCAATACCGCTTTTCGGATCAAGGTTCTTCGCTTTATATTTTATTATCTTTCTCGGGAAACGGATTGCCACGCCCGGGTGAGCACTGGCGTGGCAATCCGTACTTCTTACGGGAGCATCGCGCAGAGGGCCTGCGCGGCGGCGGCGAGGTCGTCGCTCGCGACGACGGCGTCGCAGAAGGACGCGGCCTGCCTCTGCAGCGCGGCCTGCTCCATGCGCACCGAGACCTCGAGGGCGCTGCGGCCCGCGGCCTCGTACCGCGCGCGCAGCAGGGCCTCACTCGACGGGGCGACATAGACGCACACGGCCTCGGGCATGTTCGCCTTGAGCTGCGCGGCCCGGTCCACCGGCAGGTTCAGCAGCACGTTCCTCCCCGCGTCGAGCTGCTCCATGACCCGGCGGCGCGAGGTGCCGTAGTCGTTGCCCGCAAACTCCGTCGCCTCCAGCAGATCGCCCGACTCCTTCAGGGCGTTCCAGCCCTCCAGATCGTAAAACCAGAAGCCGACGCCGTCCGTCTCCCCGGCCTTCGGCTTGCGCGCGGTCACCGGCGTGGCCGCCGCCGTATCGGGGCGCAGGGCGAACACCCGCGTCACGATCTCGCCCAGACCGGCCCCGGACGGGCCGCAGACCACCAAGAGCTTCTTTTCCATAGGCTTGTCCTCCTGCCGCATGCTTTTCTTCAGTATAAAAGAAACCCGCCTGTTTTGCAAGGGCCGCCTGCGCTTGCGCCGCGGCGGGATCTGTGGTAAGATACTCCCGATCTCAACGAAAGACGGTTCTCCCCATGTTTCAAGGCTTCAGCGAAAAAACCGGCGCGTTCCTCTGGGAGCTCGCCTTCCACAACGAGCGGCCCTGGTTCCTCGCGCACAAGCAGGCGTTCGAGGACGAGGTCAACGCTCCCTTCCGCGCCCTCGCCGCCGACAGCTTTGCGCTGTTCAACGAGCGCTTCCCGGACTTCGAGGGGCGGGTCCACATCTCGCGCATCTACCGCGACGCGCGGCGGCTCTTCGGCCGGGGACCCTACAAGGACCACCTCTGGTTCTCGATCAAGCCCGCGCAGGTCGTGCACGAGGGGCCGGACTTCTGGTTCCTGCTCGAACCCGCGCAGGTCAGCTGGGGCATGGGCTTTTTCATGCCGAGCCCCGCGCAGATGGAGACCTTCCGCCGCGCCGTCGACGCCAACCCCGCGCGCTTCCGCCGCCTCGCCGCGGAGGTCGATCGCCTGGGCTGGAAGCTCGACGGCGAGGAGTACAAGCGGCCCAAGGGCAATCACGGCGACGCGCTGATCGACGCCTGGTACAACCGCCGCTGGCTGGGCGTGGAGAAGCGCTTCGACCTCGGCGGCGACGCCTTCACCGCCGCGCTGCCGGGCGTCCTCTGCGACGCCTGGGCGGAGCTGATGCCCATGCACCGCTTTCTGATGGACGTGTATCTCGCCTGCCCGGGCGAGCGGGAACGATAAGAATTTGAGGAAAGGAGCTCTGCCCATGTCCGCGCCCCGCGTCGCGATCCTCATGCCCGCGTACAACGCCGCGGCCTATGTCGAAAACACCGTGCGCAGCATCCTGCGGCAGAGCTTTGACGATCTGCTGCTGATCGCTGTGGACGACGGCTCGACCGACGAAACGCCCGCGATCCTCGCGCGCCTGGCTGCCGAGGACCCGCGCCTGCGGGTGCTCACGGCCGAAAACGGCGGCCCGGCCAACGCGCGCAATCTCGCCCTCGACGCCGTGCTCGCGGGGACGGAGTACCTGATGTTCTCCGACGCCGACGACGAGTACGCCCCCGACGCGCTCCGCTCTGCGCTCGAGCGGGGCGGCGGCGCCGACCTCGTGCTGATGGGCTTCTCCATCCGCGAGAGCGACGGCACGACGCGCCTGTATTCCGAGCCCGAGGCGCATCTCACGGCCGAGACCCTCGGCGCGTCGCTCGGGCGGCTGTACAAGGCGAATCTGCTCAACCAGGTCTGGGGCAAGCTCTTCCGCGCCGCGCTGATCCTGGAGGGCGGTCTGCGCTTCGAGGACTACCGCTGGGGCGAGGACCGGCTGTTCCTCTACGACTGTCTCGAGCGCGCGCAGTCGGTGGCCGTGCTGCCCGAGAGCGCCTACACCTACATCATGCACCCCGGCGAGAGCCTCATCACCCGCTGGAACCCGAAGAAGCTCGAGGCCAGCGTCCGCGCCGACGAGCGCATGGAGACCCTGTGCCGCCGCTTCGGCATCACCGACGAGCGGGACTTCCGCTACATGTTCATGAAGAACGTCTTCTCCTGTCTGACGACGCTCTACGCCCCGAGCTGCACCCTCACACGCGCCGAGAAGCGCGAAGAGATCCGCCGCGTGATCACGAACGAGCGGGTGCGCGCGCGCAGCCGCGGCGTGTTCGGCGGCTTTGCGGTGCGCTTTCTCTGCGCGGTGGTGCGCAGCGGCAGCGTGACGCTCAACGCGCTGGTATTCCGGCTGGTGGCCTTCGTCGGCGCCGCCGCCCCGAAGCTGTTCACCGCGATCAAGCACCGGAAATAGAAACGATCCGATAAGAAAAACCTCCGCTTCGTGATGAAGCGGAGGTTTTTGTCGTTTGTTCGAGTCATCCGTACGGGCCGAGGACGGAGGCGCGGGCCGGATTTCCGGGAACAAATCGTGCAGGGCAATGTGAAAAGCGCAGGGAATACTTTGTGTATTGCCGAGCATTTTCACGAAGCACCGCGCGGTTTGGGCCGGAAAGGCGCCGCAGCCGAGGGCCGAGGGCCGTACAAACAACTTACTTGAGCTCGACGGTGGCGCCGACGGCCTCGAGCTTGGCCTTGAGAGCCTCGGCATCTTCCTTGGAAACGCCTTCCTTGATCTTGGCGGGGACGCCCTCGACCAGGCCCTTGGCCTCGGCGAGGCCCAGACCGGTGATGGCGCGGACTTCCTTGATGACCTTGATCTTCTCGGAGCCGAAGCTGGTCATCACGACGTCGAACTCGGTCTTCTCCTCGACGACGGGAGCGGCAGCGGCGGCGGGGCCGGCGGCGACGGCGGCGGCGGAAACGCCGAAGGTCTCCTCCAGCGCGTGAACGAGCTCACTGAGCTCCAGGACGGAAAGGCCCTTGATCTCTTCGATCATGGCAGCGATTTTTTCACTCATTGATAGTTCCTCCATTAAGTATTTTTGTGTTGTCGAAGCTTATTCGGCGGCGGGCGCTTCGACGGAGCCGCCCTTCTGCTCGAGAATCTGGCCGAGGCAGACGGCGAGGCCGGTGATGGGCGCGATCATGGTGCCCAGGACCTTGGAGTACAGCGCTTCCTTGGAACCGAGCGTGGACATCTCTTCGATCTCGGCGTCGCTGAGGACCTTGCCCTCCATGAAAGCGGCCTTGACGTTGAAACGCTCGCCCAGCTTCTTGCTGTAGTCGTTGATGATCCGGAAGGGTGCGATGGGATCGTGCTCGGCGGTGGCCAGAGAGGTGGTGCCGTTGAGGACGTGATCAAGCTCGTTCATCCCCAGCTTGTCCAGCGCCTTCCTGGTCAGGGTGTTCTTGACGACCGTGTACTCCACGGACTCCTTGCGCAGCTCGGCGCGAAGTGCGGTGTCCTCCGCCACGGTGATGCCGCGGTAGTCGACAAGGACGCCTGCGCCCGCGTTCTGGATGCGCTTGGCGAGAGCCTCGACGATCGCCTGCTTTTCGCTGAGAACCTTTGCGTTAGGCATGTGTGTTTTTCACCTCCACACGTTTGATCCGCGCTCAAAAAGAAAATCCCCGCATCCGACAGGACGCAGAGACACATAAACAATCCATGAAAATTGTCGATGTCCTCGGCAGGATTTACGGGCAGAACCCACCTGCTGTCTTCGGAGCGCTCTGACAATATACCAGAGCGCCCCGGGAATGTCAAGGATTTTTTCTGTCTTTTGACGGTTTTTTATTTCACGCTCGTCAGGATCTCGCCGTAGGAGGGATAGGGCCACCAGCGGGCGGCGCAGCGGGTCTCCGCCTCGTCGACGACGGCGCGCAGGCTCTCCATCGCGGGCAGGACCCGGTCGCAGTAGTAGCGCGCGGCGGTCAGGGTGTCCTTCTGGGTCTTGACGCCCTCCATGGCCTTCTCCAGCGCGCGGCCGTGGATCGCCGCCGAGGCCGACAGGTCGCTGAGCTTCTGGATGACGGCGCTCTCGTAGCTGACGTCGACGGGGAGCATCGCGCGCTTGGCGTTGGCCGAGGCCGCCAGCTCTCCCGTGAAGGCGGAGATCGCCGGCAGGATGTCCTTCCACAGCATGTCGAGCATGGTCAGCGCCTCGATGCGCACGACCTTGCAATAGCTGTCCAGCTTGATCTCGTAGCGCGCGTGCAGCTCCGGCCCGGTGTAGACCCGGTGGCGCGCGAAGAGCTCCACGTTCTTCGGGGCGATGTAGCAGGGCACGCAGTCGGGCGTGGCGGGGAAGTTCAGCAGTCCGCGCGACGTGGCCTCCGCGACCCAGGCGGCGTCGTAGCCGTTGCCGTTGAAGATGACGCGGCGGTGCTTATGGATGACCTCGCGGATCAGCTCATGCAGGGCGGCGTCGAAATCCTCCGCCCCCTCGAGCCGGTCGGCGTACTGGCGCAGCGACTCGGCCACGGCGGTGTTGAGCACGACGTTCGGGCCGGAGATCGACTGCGAGGAGCCGAGCATGCGGAACTCGAACTTGTTGCCCGTGAAGGCGAACGGCGAGGTACGGTTGCGGTCGGTGGTGTCCTTGGGGAACTTCGGCAGCGCGTGCACGCCGACCTTGAACTGCTCCTTCTCCCGCCCGCCGTAGGCGGTGCCGCTCTCGATCGCGTCGAGGATGGCCTCCAGCTCCTCACCGAGGTAGATGGAGACGATGGCCGGGGGCGCTTCCGCCCCGCCGAGGCGGTGGTCGTTGCCCGCCGAGGCCACGCAGATGCGCAGCATGTCCTGATAGTCGTCGACCGCCTGGATCACCGCGCACAGGAAGAGCAGGAACTGCGCGTTCTCCGCCGGGGTGTCGCCCGGCTCGAAGAGATTGACGCCGGTGCTCGTGGTGATGGACCAGTTGTTGTGCTTGCCCGAGCCGTTGACGCCCGCGAAGGGTTTCTCGTGCAGCAGGCACACCATGCCGTGCTTTCTTGCGATGCGCTGCATCAGCTCCATCGTGAGCTGGTTGTGGTCGGCGGCGATGTTGGTGGTGGTGTAGATCGGCGCCAGCTCGTGCTGGGCGGGCGCGGTCTCGTTGTGCTCGGTCTTGGCCATGACGCCGAGCTTCCACAGCTCCTCGTCCAGCTCCTTCATGAACTCCTGCACCCGCGGCTTGATGGCGCCGAAGTAGTGGTCGTCCAGCTCCTGGCCCTTGGGGGGCTTGGCGCCGAAGAGCGTGCGGCCCGTGTACTGCAGGTCGCGCCGCCGGTCGTAGACAGAGCGGTCGATGAGGAAATACTCCTGCTCGGGGCCGACGGTGGTGCGCACGGACGTGACGCCCTCGTTGCCGAAGAGCTTCAGCACGCGCAGGCCCTGGCGGTTGATGGCCTCCATCGAGCGCAGCAGCGGCGTCTTCTTGTCCAGCGCCTCGCCGCCGTAGGAGCAGAAGGCCGTCGGGATGCAGAGCACCCCGTCCTTGATGAAGGCGTAGGAGGTCGGGTCCCAGGTGGTGTAGCCCCGGGCCTCGAAGGTGGCGCGCAGGCCGCCCGAGGGCAGGGAGCTCGCGTCCGGCTCGCCCTGAATGAGCTCCTTGCCGGAGAACTCCATGATGACCTTGCCGCCGTCGACCGGCGCGATGAAGCTGTCGTGCTTCTCAGCGGTGATGCCCGTCATGGGCTGGAACCAGTGCGTGAAATGCGTGGCGCCCTTTTCGATGGCCCAGTCCTTCATGGCGTTGGCCACGATCGTGGCCGCGGCGCTGTCCAGACGCACGCCCTCGTTCATGGAGCGCTGGACCTGCCGGAACACGTCCTTCGGCAGGCGCGAGCGCATGACCGAGTCGTTGAATACCATGGAGCCGAAGCTGTCCGTGACCGTGTTCATAAGCAATCCTCACATTTCCCCGATTCCTGAAAAGACCGGCGGAAGCGTCGTGCTCCCGCCGGTCGCCAGTATCAGAATTATAGGGTGCGCGGCCCGATTTGTCAACGCCTTACAGCCTCTGCGTCTCCGCCAGGGCGCGGTTTTTGTACGCGGGGTCGCCCGTCACGTCCTGCAGGACCTCGATCTCCGGCGGCAGCGCAAAGGGCTCGGAGCCATAGACGAAGAGGATCGCCCGATCCTTCGAGAAGGGGTAGACGTCCAGCTCCATGCGGTGGTCATGATACGTGAAGCGGTACTTGAGCTTGCGCACGCTGTGCAGCGACAGGTCCGCCTCCATCAGATAGGTCACATACTCCTTTCCGGAGATCGGCCGCTCGGTCACCCAGCGGGTCCCGTCCTCCCCGACGCGCTTGGTCGTGTAGAAAAAGAGCTGCTCGTCGAAGCTCGACTGCTGACGGATGCGGCGCTCCACCTCGGGATCGGAGGAGAGCAGATAGGTCTGCATCATCTCGATCGGCAGCGCCCCGTAGGCCTTCGTCAGCGCGCCGCGGTCGGGCATGCGCACCAGATACTTGCGCTTGCCGGGCTCCGGTGCGCTCTCGCCCAGGACGCGGCAGATCTGCGCGAGGGCACGGTTGATCTTGTCCTCGAAGTCCACCGAGTTGTCGATCACATACAGGGCGTGGTGGCCCTGCCAGGCGCGCAGCGTGCGGTCGTCCAGCTCGCGCGCGTCCTCGATGCTCTCGTAGCGGGCGGCGTTGCCGTAGTTGAAGGCGTACTCCGCCCCCTTGGCGCAGCTGACCAGGTGCAGCACCGCGTCGTAATGGCCGAGCACCTGCTCCTCGGTCAGGCCGAAGCGGCCGAGCACCTGTGCGAAGACCTCGTCCGTGACATAGGCCTTGTCGTCCAGCACGGCGCGGTCGTAGAGGATCAGCACCTTCTCCTCCGGCACGGCCTGCGCGGCCTGCAGCGCCAGCTTCTCCTTGTGGAGCTGGTCGTCGATCACATAGTACTGGAAGTCCTCCATGGACATGCAGTTGGGGAAGGGCCCGAAGCCGAAGCCGGAGATCAGCTCCGTCGCCGTCTCGGGGATGGTGATGACCTTCCAGCCGTCCTCGCTCTTGAACTCCTTGAGGATGCGGCTGACGAGCGTCGTCTTGCCCGCCGCGGGGCCGCCGGTCAGGACGATCCGGGTGATGCGTTTCTCCATGGAAAAAACCTCCTCGCATTCGTCGCTGTTCAATCGTATATCATCAGTATATCATCGAAACCGACATTTTTCAACGGCAAAGCGGCGGGACGGGAGGCAACGCCGGATGGGGAGGCGGCCCCGTGCGGCGGCGCCTCTGTGTCCGTCTTGTCGCCGGACGGGCCCGTTTTTGCGCAAAAGTGGGGAATATGTGCCGGATTGTCACCGAAAAAGCCGCTCTCTGACGGGAGGTATCTTGACGAAACGGTTTTTTTGATGTACTATCTATGCGTAGCACTACGCCTTCTATCTTCCGCAGAATGGAGGAACCCGTATGAGCATGATTCCAGAAGTGAAATGCCGTCGCTGCGGCGAGACGTTTTCTTCCCTGCGCAGCCGCTGCCCCAACTGCGGGACCCGCCGCGTCGCGCAGAGCACCCGCACCCCCGGCCCCACGCCCGGGACCGTCAGCGGGACCGCCGCCTACGAGCGCGCGGAAACCAACACCAAATGGCAGATCATCTTCGGTCTGATCCTCGTGGCCGCCGTGGTCCTGGCCGTCATCGTCATGGTCACCACCTCGCTCGAGGGTGCCGATGTCAAGCAGCAGACCACCTCCATCACCCCGCCGGTCGTAACCGAGTACGTGCCCGTGATCGAAGAGGCGCCCACGCCGCCGCCCACGCCCACGCCCAATGTCGAGGGCCTGCGCGTCATGTTCTACACCACCGAGATCCAGACCGACTTTACCAAGACCGTCGTCGAAGGCCCCATTGATCTGACTGTCCAGGTCATGCCCATGACGCTGCAGGGCCTGAAGGTGGATATGGTCTCCAGTCAGCCGGATATCCTCAAGGTTGAGAAGATGGACGAGTACGCCTTCCGGATCACGCTGGAGGATGTGGAGTCCATCCCGTCTCCGTGCACGCTCACGATCAGCTGCGCGAACTTCGAGAAGACGCTCACCGTGTACTGCAGGCACGGCTGAGAGCCCGTGTCCGCCCGGCAAAGAATTGAAACCGTTGCATGAAAAACACCCGATGCCGACGCATCGGGTGTTTTTCATGGGAGCATCCGGATCTCGCAGGCGATCGCGCTGTTGTCGAAGACGGTGACGAGGGCCCAGCTCGGCGTCCGGCCGCGGCCCGCCGAGCCCGGATTGAGCAGCGTCACGCCGCCGACCGTCTCGTAAAACGGGCTGTGGGTGTGGCCGAACATGGCGATCTGCGCGCCCTCCTCCCGGGCGGCGTAGACCAGCCAGTCCGCCTGCGCGGCGCTCACGCCGTAACGGTGGCCGTGGGTCAGAAGGGCCCGCACCGGGCCGAGCGGGACCACGAGCTTCTCGGGCGCGAGCGGCTGGAAATCGCAGTTGCCGCACACCGAGAAAAGCGGCGTGTCGGGAAAGGCCTCCCGCAGCGCCAGCGCGTCCCGGTCATGGTCGCCGAGGTGGATCAGCACGTCCGCCCCCGCGCCGCGCGCTGCCTCCAGCATGGGCGCGGTGCTGCCGTGGGTATCGGAAAAAACCGCCGCTTTCAGCATGATTCTCTCCTCCGGTTCTCATTTCGTGTTCTGCGGAATAGTATAGATTGAAGCGGGGTGAGATGCAATGCAAAATTTTGACGGGTTGACGGCCGATCTCCTGCGCGGCGGAAAGGGCGGGCAGCTCCGGGCGCTCGCCGCGTCGCGCGACGGGGAAAAGCTCGCGGGCATGGTCGATGCCGCGGCGATCGAGCGCGCCGCCGCGTCCGGCGACGCCG
>JAUNNC010000048.1 GCA_030531585.1 Eubacteriales bacterium
TCATCTTCGCCCTGTGCAGCATCGGCATTTTGACCGCCCTGATCAGTCTCGGCCTGAACCTGATCAGCGGGGAGTGGATCCCCCGCCTGCGGCTTCGCCTCGGGAAAAAGCAGAGATGGTATGTCTTCAGCGCGGAGACCGAGGACTCGGCAGCGCTGGCGTCGGCGCTGCGCGGGGAGGAGCGGGACTGCCTGCTGGTCTTCCCGGCGGGGGAAAAGCTGTTCGACGGCGCGAACGTCGTGCGCATCGGCTGCAGCATCCAGGAGCTTGCCCGGCTGCGGGGCTCCCGGGAGGGACTGACGTTTTTCCTGATGGGTCCGGAGCCGAGGGAAAACTACACGCGCGCGCTGGAGACCGCCGAGAGCGGGATCGCCTGCTGCTGCATGGCAGACGTCGCGGGCGAGCAGCTGCCTCCCCAGCTGCAGCTGTTCAATCCCAACGAGGCCATGAGCCGCTGCTACTGGAAGGAACACCCGCTTGGAAAAAACGAACGCTGCGTCGTGCTGATCGGCTGCGGCGAGGCGGGCAGCGCCCTGCTCGCTCGTGCGCTGCTGACCAATGTCTTTGAGCCGGGCAGAACGGTGGAATACCACGTTTTTGACGATACGGCGGGCTTTGCCGGACTGCATCCCCAGATCGTCAGGGCGCTCTCCGGGGAAGACGGGGACGAGGACAGTCTGTGCTTCCACACCGGGAGCTGGACGTCGGCTCATGAGCTGCTCGAACGCGCCGACCGCATCATCCTGTGCACCGACTCGGATGAGGACAATTTTCGGATCTGCGAGACGCTCAAGCGCTGGTACGGCGGCCGGGCGGCGATACACGCGCATCTTTCGGAGGACGTGCCGGGGCTTGTCGCCTTCGGCGAGCGGAGCGGGAGCATGCGTCCGGAGTTCGTCATGAAGGACGAGCTCAACCGCCGTGCCCGGATGATGAACGACATCTACAACGAGAGCTCCGCAAACCCCGTGGAGTGGATGGAGCTGAGTCCCTTCCTGCGCCAGTCCAACATCGCGGCGGCGGATCACCTGATCGTCAAGGCGCGCTTCCTGCTCGACGAGGAGCTCACGGAGCTTACGGCGAAGGACTGCCGGCGGGCGTATGAGCGCTTCCGGGAGCTGTACGCGACGCAGGCGGATCTGCTGCAGAAGATGGAGCACCGGCGCTGGGTGCGCTTTCATCTGATGTACAACTGGCAGTATGGGCCCGTGCGGGACAATCCGCGCCGCCGTCATCCGCTGCTGCTGCCCTATGAGCAGCTGAGCGGGCCGGAGCAGCGCAAGGACGCCTACGCGTGGGAGATGCTGGGCAGACTCGGCGAACGGACAGAATAAAGGAAGCTGCGCCCGCCTTTTTCGGCGGGCGCATGCGCTTACATGAGGAGAACGTCATGCTGTTTACCAATGCGAATGTGTTCTTTGCCGACCGGGGCTTTGCCCCGGCGGCTTTCCGCGTCGAAAACGGCGCGTTCACCGCCGTCCTGCCGCCGGAGACGGCAGGGGAGGGCGCGGTCGATCTCGGCGGAGCCAGGGTGATCCCCGGCCTCATCGACCTCCATACCCACGGCAATTCCGGCGCGGACTTCTCCGACGGAGAGGACGCGGGTCTGCGGACCATGGCCGCCTTCCTCGCGCAAAACGGCGTGACGGGCTTCCTGCCGACTGCGATGACGCTTCCGTTTGAGGCGCTGCGCCGCGCCTTCGCATCGGCCGGGCGTCTGCACGGCGAGACGCCCGCCGGATGCTCGCGCGTGCTCGGCGTGCGCATGGAGGGACCGTTCCTGTCCGAAAAGAAGAAGGGCGCGCAGAACGCGCTCTGGCTGCAAAAGCCGGACCTTGCCGCCTTCCGGGAGCTGTACGGGGACTGCGGCGGCCTGATCCGCATCGTCGATCTCGCCCCGGAGCTGGAGGGCGCGGCGGCTTTTGCCCGCGGGGCCTCAGCGCTCTGCACGGTCTCGGCCGCCCATACGGCGGCGGACTACGAACAGGCGGCGGCGTTCTTCCGGGCGGGCGCGCGCCATGTGACGCATCTGTACAACGCCATGACGCCCTTCGCCCACCGCGCGCCCGGCGTGCTCGGCGCCGCTGCGGAGCGGGACGACGTCACGGCCGAGCTGATCTGTGACGGTCTGCACGTGCACCCGAGCGCGGTGCGCATGGCCTTCCGCCTGTTCCCCGAACGGATCTGTCTGATCTCCGACGCCCTGCGCTGCTGCGGCATGCCCGACGGCGAGTATACGCTCTCGGGGCAGAGGGTCACACTCTCCGGCGGCGCGGCGCGGCTGTCCGACGGTACGCTCGCGGGCTCCGCCGTGACGCTGTACGACTGCCTGCTGCGCGCGATCGCCTTCGGCGTCCCGGAGGCGGAGGCCATCCGCGCCGTGACCCTGACCCCCGCGCGCGTCCTCGGCTGCGAAGACCGCTTCGGCTCCATCGCCCCGGGAAAGGCGGCGGACTTCGTGGTCTGCGGGGAGGATCTGCGCCGCAGGGAGGTCTTCATCGGCGGCGTGCGGATCGCTGCTCGGACGCCGTAAAAATCGGCGCTTTTCACAAAAGAAAACATTCCTGCATTTACGCTTTCGTGCTTCTTGACAGGGAGAAACGATAAACCTATAATATGAGCAGGAATCCATATTTCCGGTATCAGCAAATTGAACAGGAGGTAACGCGTATGCCAAAATATGATGCCGTAGTCATCGGCGCAGGCAACGGCGGACTTGCGGCCGCCTGCCGTCTGGCCAAGGCCGGCAAAAAGACCCTGCTCGTCGAGCAGCACAACCTGCCCGGCGGCGTCGCGTCCAGCTTCCGCAGAGGCCGGTTCGAGTTTGAGACCGCCCTGCATGAGCTGTGCGAATTTGGCTCCGCCGAAAATCCCGGCAACTGCCGCAAGACCGTCGTGGACGAGTTCGGTCTGGACATCAACTGGTATCAGGTGCCGGACAACTTCCGCGTCATCACCGTCGCGAGCGACGGCAAGACCCCGATCGACGCCACCCTGCCGTCCGGGCGCGAAAACTTCATCAACAAAATGGAGGAGTACGTCCCCGGCTGCCGCGAGTCGATCCGGAAGTTCTTCGATCTCGGCGCGGAGACGCTCGAGGCCGGCAACTACCTGACGGCCTCCGGCGGCAAGCCCGACTCCAAGGTGCTCAAGGAGAAGTATCCCAACTACCTGCGCACGGCGGCCTACCCGGTCAACAAGGTCTTCAAGGCCCTGAAAATGCCCCCGCTCGCGCAGGACATCATGAACACCTACTGGGGCTATCTCGGTGTGGACGCCGACCACCTGAGCTTCGTGCAGTATGTGAACATGGTCTGCCTCTACGTCAACTTCGGCGCGTGGATCCCGGAGAAGACCAGCAACGAGCTGACCACGGGCCTGGCCGAGCGTTTCCGCGCCATGGGCGGCACGCTGTGGCTCAACTGCCGGGCGGAGGAGATCCTGTTTGACGAAAACGACCGCATCTGCGGCGTACGCACGAGCTCCGGCGTGGTGGACACCCGCTGGGTGCTCTGCAACGCCAGCCCCACCACGGTCTACGCCAACATGATCCCCGAGCGCCTGATCCCCGAGCGGGATAAAAAGCTCCTGCCGAACCGCCCCTTCTCGGCGCGCATGTTCGTCGTGTATATGGGCCTGAACAAAACGGCGGAGGAGCTGGGTCTCAAGGACTACAGCTACTTCCTGCCCTCCTCGGCCGACAGCGTCAAGGAGTACAAGAGCCTGCAGAACATCGAGACCAACCACTTCAACATTGCCCTGTGCTACAACGTGGTCAACCCCAAGGCCAGCCCCGAGGGGACCTGCATCGTCTCCCTGACCACGACCTACACCGCCGACTGCTGGAGCAAGGTCGACCCGAAGGACTACGTCCGCACCAAGGAGAAGGTCGCCTCGGAGATGATCGACTGGTTCGAGCAGAAGACGGGCATCGTCATCCGCCCGTACATCGAGGAGATCGAGATCGCCACGCCCTGGACCTTCTGCCACTACGCCAGCGTCCCCGAGGGCGCGGCCTACGGCTACGAGCTGCGCGACTGGGACAGCATGATGCCGCGCATGATGATGATGCGCGAGGAATACCCGATCAAGGGCCTCAAATTCGTCGGCGCGTCCAGCATCCGCGGCGACGGCTTCAACTCCGCCATCTTCAGCGGCGACACCATCGCCAAGCTGATGCTCGGCGAAATGCGAGAGGAGGGGATCTGAATGGCACTCCATGTGAAAGTCGGTCTCATCGGCGCGCTGGATATGCTCAAGTTCAAAAACCTGGCCAAGGACCGGCGCGCGGCCATCGAGAAGCTGCCGGCAAAGCCTCTGCCCAAGACCTATGTGACCAATGAGAAGGCGTACTTCATGCACCCCAAACGCCAGGTGGTGCGCATCAAGGCCATGCGTCCCAACGGCCCGGACGGCGTGACCGTGACGCTCCAGAGCGCGGACGGCAAGGCGCTCGCCCCCTTCCGCGCGGGCCAGTATATCAGCCTCAGCGTCGACGCCGACGCGAGTTCCACCACGCGCTCCTACTCCCTGTGCGGCAGCCCCGCGAGAAGCTGGGAGGGGGAGTACGACATCACCGTCAAGCGCGTCGAGGACGACGGCTTCGTCTCCAAGTTCATCCAGGACGACTGGAAGCCGGGCCTTGAGATCGGCATCTCCGCGCCGCAGGGCCATCTGTACTACGAGCCTCTGCGCGACGAGAAGAAGGTCATCGCGCTGGCGGGCGGCTCGGGCATCACGCCCTTTGTGGGCATGGCCTACGCCATCCGCGACGGCTACGAGGACTTCGACCTGACCATCCTGTACGGCTCACGCCGCGAGCAGGACATCCTCTACCGCACGGAGCTCGACGCCATCGCCGCCGCCTGCCCGAAGGTGCACGTCGTGCACGTGCTCTCCGACGAGAAGCGCGCGGGCTTCGAGCACGGCTTCCTCTCCGCGGACTTGATCAAAAAGTACGCGGGCGGCGAGCCCTACACGGTCTTCATGTGCGGCCCGCAGGCCATGTACAACTTCCTCGACGGCGTCGTGGAGGAACTCGGCCTTGACCGCAAGCATGTCCGGCGCGAGCTCTTCGGCATGATCAAGGACCCCTGGAACCAGCCCGGCTATCCCAAGGGCGCCCACGCGAGGAGCTATATCGCGAAGGTCATCATCCACGACAGGGAGTACACCATCCCCGTCTCCTCGTCGGAACCCCTGCTGACGGCCTTCGACCGCGCGGGGCTCCATACCCCGTCGCGCTGCCGCAGCGGCGAGTGCGGCTGGTGCCGCTCGCGCCTGCTGTCCGGCGAGGTCTTCGTTCCCGAGAAGACCGACGGCCGCCGCGAGGCCGACAAGGATTTCGGCTACATCCATCCCTGCTCGACCTTCCCGCTGTCCGACGTGACGGTGGAGGTCCCCGGCCAGTACCAGCATCTGTAACAGGACCGCGGCCCCGGGGCGCTCCGGCGCTCCGGGGCTGTGATGCCATCGAAAGGAGGAAGGATCCTTGGTTTTGACAAAAGAGCAGCAGGCGATCCTGGACGGGGCGCGCGGCGAGACCATGGCGCGGGTCATGAAGACCCTCGTGGCCTACGGAGAGGCCTTCGACGCCGAACGCATGGTGCCGGTCACGGGGGCGTACGGCCACACGGTCATCAGCTTCGGCCTCGGCATCATGAAGCCGGTCTACGAGCTGTACGACAAGATCCTCGCCGAGAACGAGGTCAGCCGCCAGCCCTTCTCCGCCGATCCCAGACCGGCGGACATGAAAAACGTCCCGGCCAATTTCCTGCAAAACATTGTTTTCAATTTCATGTACAGCCAGCAGAAGCGCTGCGAGGAGCAGCTCAAGCGCTTCGGCATCCTCTCGGACGACGCCTATACCTGCACCTGCTACCTGCCGCAGGTGGGCAACACCCCCAAAAAGGGCGAGGTGCTGAGCTGGGCGGAGAGCTCCGCCGTGGTCTACGCCAACTCCGTGCTCGGCGCGAGGTGCAACCGCAACTCCGGCATTCTCGAGCTCTTCGGCTCCATCGCGGGCTGCGTCCCCGAGTTCGGCCTGCTGACCGACGAGGGCCGCAGGGCCGACTGGGTGGTGGAGCTCAAAACCGAAACCCTCCCCGACGCGCAGCTCTTCGGCTCCGCCGTCGGCATGAAGGTGCTCGAGCAGGTGCCGTACGTCAAGGGGCTCGACCGCTTCCTCGGTACCGAGCTCACGGACGAGGCCTGCACCTACCTCAAGGACTTCGGCGCGGCGACGGCCTCGAACGGCTCGGTGGGCCTGTACCACATCGAGAACCTCACGCCCGAGGCCGTGGAGCAGGGCGAGGCGCTGATCCGCGAGGGCGCACCGGTCTACGTGGTGGACGACGCCGAGATCGAGCGGGTGAAAAACAGCTATCCCTGCATCTGGAAGGACCTGGACGCCAGACCGAAGCTCTGCTTCCTGGGCTGCCCGCACATGTCGCTGAGCCAGCTCATCGACTGGACACAGCGCGTGGAGGCCGCCCTCGAGGAGGCCGGGCAGAGGAAGGTCGTCATCCCCACGGTGTTCACGGCCGCCCCGGCGGTGCTCAAGGCCTTCGGGGAGACGGAATACGCCAACCGCCTCAAGCGCGCGGGCGTCGTCACCAGCTCCATCTGCCCGCTGATGTATATGAACAACCCCCTGTGCAAGTCCATGCCCGTCATCACCTCCTCCAACAAGCTGCGCACCTATTCCAGCGCGCGCTTCTACCCGGAGGCGGAGATCCTGCGCATGATCACCGGGCTGAAATAGGAGGCGCAAGATGAAGAAAACCTTTCAGGGACACGTTGTGACAGCCGGCACCTGCACCGCCGAGGCGCTGGTCTCCCGCGGCGGCTTCAACACCCTGGCGAGCTACCAGACCCCCATGCTGCTGGGCGATAAACAGGTCAAGTGCAGCGACCAGAACAACCCCGATCTCTATCAGAAGTCCATGCTCGGCAAGGCGCTCTGCCTGCCGGAGACCATCGGCTCGACCACCGGCGGCATGGCGCTGTACACCGTCTGCGCCACCGGCAAGCAGCCGGCCTGCATGCTTTTTTCCAAGCACATCGATTCGCTGGCCGCGGCCGGGGCGATCCTCGCCGCCTTCTGGACCGATGCGAACATGCCCGTGATCGACCGCCTGGGCGAGGAATTCCTGGCCTATGTTCAGGACGGTATGACCGTCGAAGTCAAGGAAAACGGCGTGGTCGAGGTGGAGTAGGAACAAAGATTCCGGTTGCACTTCCGTGCGGCCTGTTGTAAACTGGACAAGGCGTCAAAGCAAGCGGCGCTCTCCCGTTCGGGAGGGCGCCGCCGCCGCGTATCCGGAAAAAACACGCCGGGATCCCACCGAAAAATCACGGATCGCTGCGGATACGATCTGAAAAAAGACGAATCTTGAGGGGAAAAAGATGAGAGAATTCAGCTTTTCGTCCACCGTCTGCGACGTCTCCCGCTTTGCCGAGGGGCGGCTGCCCGCCCACGCCGATTTTATTCCATATCGAAATGATAGGGAATTGACGGCGGGGGAGTCGGGTCTGCGCATCTGCCTCGACGGGCGGTGGAAGTTCCGATACTCCGAAAACCCCGCCTCGGCCCCGGAGGGCTTCTGGGCGGAGGAATATGATGTGAGCGACTGGGACACGATCCGCGTGCCCGCGCACATCCAGCTCGAGGGCTGGGACAGACCAGCCTACTGCAACTACGAGTACCCCTGGGACGCGCTGGAGGAGCTGAAGCCCGGCGAGGTGCCGACGGTCTTCAACCCCGTGGCGGACTATGCGACGGACTTTACCCTGCCCGGGGACTGGCAGGGCGGGGAGGTCTGCATCCGCTTCGAGGGCGTGGAGAGCGGCTTTACCTGCTGGCTCAACGGCGTGTACCTCGGCTACAGCGAGGACAGCTTCACCCCCGCGGAGTTCGACCTCACGTCCGCGCTGCGCGAGGGGAGCAACCGGCTGGCGGTCCGGGTGTTCAAATGGACGCCGGGGAGCTGGTTCGAGGATCAGGACTTCTTCCGCTTCTCGGGCATTTTCCGCAGCGTCTTCCTCTGCCTGACGCCGGGGACCGCCGTACGTGATCTGTCGGTGGTGCCGGTGCTGACGGAGGATCTGCTTCACGGGACGGTCGAGGTCTCGGCCGAAACGAAGGGCAGCGGCACGCTGAGCCTGACGCTGACGGACGGGGAGACGGAGCTCGCGGCGACGCAGGCTGCCTTTTCCGACGGCGGTGGGGCTGCGGCGGAGCTGTCGGTCGAGGCGCCCCGGCTGTGGAGCGCGGAGGAGCCGAAGCTCTACACGCTCTTTGTCGAGGTGCTGGACGAAGCCGGTGCGGTCGCAGAGCTCATATCGCAGCGCGTGGGCTTTCGGCGCTTTGAGCTGAAGGACGGGCTGATGCTGCTCAACGGGAAGCGCATCGTCTTCAAGGGCGTCAACCGCCACGACTTCGGCTCGGCGCACGGCCGCGTGCCGGACCGGCAGGAGCTTGAAAAAGACATCGTGACGATGAAGCAGTTCAACATCAACGCCGTGCGCACCTGCCACTACCCGAATCAGTCGGCCCTGTACGAGCTGTGCGACGAGTACGGCCTGTACGTCATCGACGAGAACAACATGGAGACCCACGGGACCTGGGACGCCTTTCGGCGCGGGCAGGCGGAGGCGGACTATGTGATCCCCAAGGAGCACCGGGAGTTTGCCCCGCTGCTCTTCGACCGCGTCAACAGCATGGTTCAGCGGGACAAAAACCACCCCTGCATCCTGATCTGGTCCGTGGGCAATGAGAGCTTCGGCGGCAGCGTCATCCGGGACATGGCCGACCTGCTGCGGAAGCTGGACGGGCGGCGGCTCGTCCACTACGAGGGTGTGTTCAACGACCGCAGCGTCCCCGGCGTCAGCGACATGGAGAGCCAGATGTACACCCCGGCTGCCGAGGTCGAGCGCTTCCTGGCCGGGCACCCGGACAGGCCCATGATCTTGTGCGAGTACTCCCACGCGATGGGCAACTCCTGCGGGGCCATGCACAAGTACACCGAGCTCAGTGACCGCGAGCCGCGCTATCAGGGCGGCTTCCTCTGGGACTGGGTCGATCAGGCGCTTGTGAGGCCCGACGGCACATTGGGCTACGGCGGGGACTTCGACGACCGGCCCTGCGACGGGGCGTTCAGCGGCAACGGCATCGTCTACGCCGACGACCGCAGCCCGTCCCCGAAGATGCAGGAGGTCAAATACAACTATCAGAACATCTCCGTCGTGTTTTCCGACGACGGCTTTACGGTGGTCAACAAGCAGCTGTTCTGCAATACCGACCGCTATGCAGCCGAGGCGGTCCTGCTGGCTGACGGGAAAGAGCTGCTGCGCGAGGCGCTGGACATTTCCGTACCGCCGCTGTCGGAGCGGAGCTTACCCATGCCCGCGGCGATCACCCGGGAAATGGAGGCGCGGCGGCGCGCCGGGGGAGAAGAGCCGGAGTTTGCCGTGACGGTCTCCTTTGCGCTGAAAGAGGACGAGCCGTGGGCGAAGGCCGGACACGAGGTCGCCTTCGGGCAGAAGGTCTTCCCGCGTACGGTGAAGGCTTCCTCCTGCACCGAGCCGCTGACCGTGGTGCGCGGCAAGTACAACCTCGGCGTGCGCGGCGCGCGCTTCTCGGCGCAGTTCTCCGCGATGGGGATGGGGCTGAGTTCCTACGTCTTCGACGGGACGGAGTATATCAAAAGTATCCCCGCGCCAAACTTCTGGCGCGCGCCGACGAACAACGACATGGGGAATCTGATGCCCCAGCGCTACGCCCAGTGGAAGCTTGCAAGCCTCTACGCCACGCCCTTCGGCGGGGAGCAGCCCTGCTTCTATCCGGAGGTGGAGGAGCGGGAGCACAGCGTGCGGGTGAGCTTCCGCCTGTACCTGCCGACGCGGCCCGCCGCCTCGGTGAAGCTGAGCTACGAGGTCTTCGGCGACGGCACGGTGCGCACGACGCTGCGCTATGAGGCCGTGAAGGGCCTCGGTGACATGCCGGAGTTCGGGCTGCTGTTCAGGCTGCCGCCGGAGCTGGAGACCATGCGCTGGTACGGGCTCGGACCCGAGGAGACCTATGCCGACCGACAGCGCGGCGGAAGACTCGGGATCTGGGAAAAGAGCGTGCGGGAGAACCTCGCGCGCTACCTGGTCCCGCAGGAGAGCGGAAACCACTGCGGCGTGCGCTGGATGGAGCTGACCGACAAAGAGGGGCGCGGGCTGCGCTTTGAGGGCGGCGCGCTGAACATGAGCGCCCTGCCCTGGACGCCGCACGAGCTGGAAAACGCCCTCCACGAAAACGAGCTGCCGCAGAGCCGGTACACGGTGATGCGCGTGGCGCTGGCGCAGATGGGCGTCGGCGGGGACGACAGCTGGGGCGCGCGGACGCACCCGGAGTATCTGCTCCCGGCGGATCGGGACCTTGAGCTGTGCTTCACGTTCAAAGGGATCTGAAATAATGAAAAACGGGGCTGCCTCGAGAGGCAGCCCCGCCTGGCGTTATCGGGATCAGTCGTTCATCACCTGCAGCCGTTCGTTGACGGCCCGGTCCGGGACGATGCGGACCGTCATCAGTTTCTCGGTGAGGCCGTGCTTGTAGAGACTTGCCGCGACGCGCGGGCCCATATAGAGCGTCTGCGGCCAGTTGTCCTCCGACCCGCTGTCGACCACATGGACGGTGACCTCTGTTTTCCCTGCCCGGTCGGCCTCCACGATCTGCTCGACAAGATCGTTGCCGAGCGCCGTGCATACCCGGGCCGGAGCGTAGAGATCGTTGCTCTCCATAAAGGTGCGCAGGCCGGTGTTCGTCACGCTGAGAACAAGGACCAGCAGCAGGGGGAGGCATGCGGTCAGGCCCTCCTTCTTGCCGACAAGCGCGCCCAGAGAGAGCATGAGCAGGGCGAGCAGGGCGGAATACACGACGAAGAGCGCGTCGCTTCTGGCGATGTACACGGGCTGGACCTTCGCGCAGAGCAGCACTTCAAACGCCGCGCAGAGCAGGATCAGGAGGGCAAGGCGGAGAAAGAGCGCCGGAAAGCAAGCGCCGCGCTCCTTTCGCCCCGTGACGGCGAGGAACATGCCGCCGGCGAGGCAGACCGCGGCCAGCAGCAGGAACACGCGGTTCATGCACGAAACCTGAAGGAGCAGAGCACGCAGGCAGAGTCCGGCGGAGTAGAAAAACGGGAGCGTATTGGCGGATTCCGCCCGCTCGCCGCCGCCCTCCATGAAGACGCTGACGCCCCACAGAAGCAGAACGGCCAGATTGAAGGCCTGCGAACGGAGGAACGCGCGGCGGTCCTTTCTGTCGTCCTTGAAGCAGGAAAACAGAAAATCGAGCCCGCAGTACGCGGCGAGCATCACGCTCTCAAACAGGTTGGAAAAAACCGCGAGATAAGAGACGGCGGCCAGGAGCCCCTTCCTGAGCGGCGCTCCCTTTTCCGGGAAGCGGCGGTGCTCCCCGGTCGTCATCAGCCGCATCACAAGACCGCAGTTGAGAAGACCGGGGATCGTGTAATAGTAGACGCAGGTCACATCCCGGGCGCGGAAGAGATAGTCGTTGTTCTGCGCCTCGATGCGGAAGATCAGAAAATGCAGGAGGAGGAACAGGAGCGACAGCAGCGCGGCGGCGTCCTCCCGGAGCGCCAGCCTGTTCGTCAGCAGCCGGTGGAAGCAGAACACATACCAGGTGATAAACAGACTGAGCACAAGTCCGTTCATCACGGTCAGAGAGGGGATAAAGCCCAGCGGCCGGAAGAGGAGCACGGCCAGATTCGATGCCCAGGGCATCAGGAGCTCCGGCAGGATGCGGGCGGGATTCCAGAACCGAAGCGACGGGACGGCGGCGCGCGAGGCGGCAATATAGGTCCAGTCGTCGGCGTCCAGGATCACGAGAGGATGCGCCCGTTCAAAGAAAAGGAGCATCGCCGCAAACACCAAAACAACAAGAGCGGCGCGAATCCGTAGTGCTTTTTTGTCGGCCATCTGTCTTTCTCTCCCCGAACGCTGCGATTTCATACTGTTTTATTGTTTCTTTTGTTTCTTTACCGTATCATAACAGACTTGCCCCGCAAAGTCCACAGTTTACGAGAAAAGACCGCAGAAGAGGTCCCAAAGAAACCTGTCTGCGGTCTTTTGCAGTTCAGCGGATGCCGCCGCGGTCGAAGAAATCCTGCACGGCGAGAAGCGGCGCCGCCTTGTCCTCCAGCCGATGGTTGTAGCGGCTCTTTTCCACCGTGACCGTGTGGCGGCTGTCCACACCCTCGCGCAGCTCGCTGAGCAGGCGGGAGAGACAGTACTCGTTCTCGAACATCCGCCCGTAGAGGACGATCTTGCCGGGGTCGACCAGATAGACGACGGCCTTGACGGCGCTGCCGAGCGCGATCACCGCGCGGTCCACGATGGTGGCCGCCCCGTCGTCGCCGCTGGCCGCGGCACGGAAGACGTCGTCCACGCTGAGCTCGTCCGGCTTTTTGCCGCGCCAGAGGTTCCAGAGCACCGGCGTCCTGTCCGGAGACAGGATGGCGAGCGCATCCTCGCGGATGGCCGTGGGGGAGGCGATGGTCTCGAGACAGCCGCTTTTCCCGCAGGAGCAGGGTTTGCCGCCGCGGCGCACCACCGGGATGTGGCCGATCTCGGCGCACTGCTCGGTGACGCCGTGCCAGATCTTCCCGTCGATCGAGAGGCTGGCGCCGATGCCGTACTCGCAGCGCAGGAAAAACTGCGAGCCGCCCGCCTCGTCACGCGAGAAGAACATCTGCGCCGAGAAGAGCGCGCGCACATTGTTGGCCAGCACGGTCCGCAGGCCGCTGAGCTCCCCGACGCGGTCGCAGATGGGGTAATTGGCCTCGCGCAGGGCCCCGAAGCTGTCGGCGACGGTGCGACCGTCCGGGGAGGTCACGCCGCGCACGGCGATCCCGATCCCCATGATGCGCTCACGTTCCAGCCCGGCCTCCGCCGCCAGCGCGAGCAGACGCCGCGTCAGCATCTCGACGGTCTCGTCCGCGGGCGCGCGCTGCGGCAGGGGGATCTCCTCGGAGAAGATCACGCTCCCGTCCAGCCAGAGCGCGGAGAGGATCGCCTGACGGGTGTTGATCAGCATGCCCAGCGCCGCGACGCAGCGGACGTTGAGCGCGACCGGGATCTCCCGTCTGCCGACCGAGCCGCTGGTGACGGCGTCGCCCTCGAGCAGCAGCCCCTCGCCCAGCATCTCCGCCACGATCTTGGTGATGGCGGCGGGCGTGAGCTGCATGGACTCGGCCAGCTTCTTGCGGGACATCTCCCCCTTCTCATGGAGGATGCGCAGCGCCGCGGAGCGGTTGTTGCGCTTGACGGCCATCATGTTGTCGCCTTGAAAGGTCACGGGAAACCTCCTTTGGAGTCTAGGAAGGGCGGCCTTCGCGGTTGATGCGGGCGCGCTGCAGGATCACGGCGGCGCCGGCGAGCACCACCAGGATGCCGACGAGCTTCTTCGCAGTCAGCTCCTCATGCAGGAAGAAGACCCCGATGAAGCAGCTCACGACGGGCATCAGCAGCAGATAGAGCTTGACGAGCCAGACCTCGAAATGCTTGAGATTGCGGTAGTAGAAGAAGTAGATCCCCGTCTGTGCAAGCCCGCCCAGCGCGACCAGCCACCAGAAGCCGGGGACGGTCCCCACGGCGTCGGCGCGCATGTCGCCCGCGAGCATGGCGCTGCAGCCGAAGAGCAGCAGCACGACGGCGTTGTTGTAATAGGAGATCATGTCCGCATCCTCGTGGTACTTCTCCTGCGCGGCCTTGATGATGAAGGCGTTGACGCTGACGCAGGCGGCGGAGAGCAGGAAGAACAGATCGGTCGGATGCAGCTCCATCCCGCCGAAGTCCACGCCCAGCACCAGCAGCACGCCCACGAGCATGATCCCGGTGCCGATCCAGTCGGACAGGTACAGGCGCTTATGATAGAGCATCACGGTCGCGAGGTTGACCATCAGCACGTCCGTCTTCAACAGCGCCGTGCCGGTCGAGAGCGAGCCGTACTGGTAGCCGAGGTTTGCAAACAGATCCAGCAGAAAGCCGAACACGCCGATGAGAACGAGGATGAACACGGCCTTGCCCTGATGAAACAGGCGGGAAAAACTCCCGTCCAGCACGAGCTGGACCGTCAGGAACACCAGCGCCGCCGAGCGCAGCAGAAAGCCCGCCAGCAGGGGAGAGCCGGTGGCGCCCACCACGACCTTGCTGACCGCGTAGTAGATCGACCACGACAGCACCATCCCCGCAACCATCAGGGTGTATTTCAGCTTCTCGTTCATTTCAGCGCTTCAAACATCTCCCGAAGCGCGGCCTCGTCCATCTTGACGGGGTTGTTGTTCATCAGAACGTGGACGGCGCAGTCATGGCAGAGCTTGTCGAGATCGACCTCGCCCAGATCGGAGAGCTTGCGGCGCAGGCCGCCGAGCTCCTTGAGGTACGCAATGCGCTGCGCGAGTTCTTCGGTGCCGCTCAGTCCGGCGCGCCGGCAGAGATACTCCAGACGCTCGTCGGCGTTGATGCGCACGAAGCTGTCCAGCGTGAAGGCGCAGGCCTCGCCGTGGGGCAGGTGGTAGTCCTCGGACAGGGGGTAGCTGCAGGCGTGGCTGCCCGCGGTGCGGGGGTTGGAGAAGGCCAGACCCGCGACCATGGAGGCGTAGAGCATGTTCGTGCGCGCCTCGAGGTTCGACCCGTCGCGCCAGGCGGTCTCGAGATTGGCAAGGATGACGCGCACGGCCTCGATGGCGAAGAGGTCGGCCAGAGGCTGGTGATTGCGGCTCCAGTAGCCCTCGAGCGCGTGGGCCAGCGCGTCCAGACCGGTGTTCATGGTCGTGCGCGGCGGGACGGTGAGGGTCAGGGTCGGGTCGACGATGGCGGCCGTGGGCATGAAGAGCGGGTTGTTGATGGTGCGCTTTTCCTTGCCGTGGCTCATGACCGAGACCTGCGTGACCTCGCTGCCGGTGCCGGCGGTGGTCGGGACGGCCACAATGGTCAGCGGGCTGCCGGGGAAGGGGACCTTCCCGGTGTAGTAGTCGACGATATCCGCATCGCCGGGAGCCGCCGCCGCGGCGAACTTCGCCGTGTCGATGGAGCTGCCGCCGCCGACGCCCACGATGGCGTCCGCGCCGACCTCGCGCGCCAGACGCGCGGTCTCGGCCGCGCCGGAGAGCTGGGGGTTCTGCTCGACCTCGCCGAAGACGGCGGCGATGCAGGGGATATCCTGCATCATCGCGCGGGCCTCGGGCGCAAAATGGCGGCCACAGACCAGCACGCACTTTTTGCACTCGAGCTCGCCCAGGATCTCGCCGAGCTGCCGGAATTTGCCCGCGCCGAACCAGATCTTGACGGGCTGCTTGTAAAAGAACTCGTTAACCATAGATCTTCTCCTCGATCGCGTCGACCTGCGCGGCAAACTTGTGCATGTTGGCCGCGCGCCAGTCCTCCAGATCCTGGCACCACGCGGTGGCCAGGACGGTCTTGACCATCTCGACGGCCAACTCGGGTCCGACGATCCAACCGCACATGCACAGGACGATGGCGG
>JAUNNC010000204.1:0-1588 GCA_030531585.1 Eubacteriales bacterium
GTCCATTATTCCACGATCAGCTCCGACAGGATCCGGTACAGTCGTTCCGGCTCCACCGGCTTGCTCAGGTGGGCGTTCATGCCGGCCAGCAGCGAACGCTGCACATCCTCGTCGAAGGCGTTCGCGGTCAGCGCGATCACCGGCAGGGTGCCGGAATCGCTCCGTCCCATGGCGCGGATGTGCTCGGTGGCCTGCAGGCCGTCCATGACCGGCATCCGGATGTCCATCAGCACGGCGTCATAGTAACCCTCCGGCCGATCCCGGTACATGTCGACGGCCTTCTGGCCATCCTCCGCGATTTCGACCTCAATGCCCTTCATCGTCAGCAGCTGTTCCATGATCATGGCATCCACATCACCTACCAGGATCAGCCGCATCCCGTCGGGCACAGCTCTGAGGAGGCTGTACATCAGGATGACATCTATCATGGACGATTCATCCACAATCAGCACGTCACCCTCCAGCGGATTGTTTTCCTTCCTCTTGTAGCCCTCGGGCGGCTTGAATTCCAGGAGGCGATGGATGGTCTTAGCCTCCATCCCTGTCACCTCGCTGAGCCGCTTAGCTGCACGACCGGTCGGTGCGGCCAATAGTACCTTCTGTCCCCGGAAGGCACGTATTATCCCCATGGTGGTTGTGCTCTTTCCCGTGCCGGGACCGCCTGTGAGAACCATGATTTTACTACGCACAGCTGTTTGTATGGCCTCCAACTGTACGGGATCATATTCAATTTCACCTGCGATGGAGAGCTGCTCAGCGGCAGGTTTCGCTGCGGGAGAGGCATAGATTTTCTTCAGTCTGTTTTCCACGCCAACCTCGGAATAGAAGAACGGCGGGAGATAGATGGCTACGCCGCTATCGACCTCTGTGCTGTCTGGAGAACCAGGGGGCACAGGAATCGGTGTGACAATCACGTCTTTCGTGTGCACCATCTCATCCAGCGTCATGGAGAGAAGTGATTCATCTACATCGAGCAGCTTCGCCCCCGTCTCCAAGAGCTGCGCTCTCGTCCCATAGCAATGCCCTTCTTCAGCCAGTTTGTTCAGGGTATACAACAGTCCGGAACGAAGGCGGATGAACCTCTCCTTTTCTATCCCGAGCTTCGTTGCAATGGTGTCTGCTGTTTTGAACCCGATACCCCATATGTCGTCGGCGAGCTTGTAAGGGTACTCTTCCTCGACTTTGATTGATTCCGCTCCATACTGCTTATAGATTCGAGTTGCATGAGCGGTAGACACATCTTTGTCTTGTAAGAACAGCATGATGTTCTTGATTTCCTTCTGTTCAGCCCATCCGCGTTTTATCGCCTCAACTCTCTTCTTGCCGATGTTGGGAACTTCGATAAGACGTTCCGGCTCCGCCTCTATCACGTCCAGCGTATCCTTACCAAACTGGGTCACGATGAGCTTTGCAAACTTCGGGCCAATGCCCTTGATAAGGCCGGAGCCGAGATATTTCTCGATACCGTAGACCGTAGCCGGAAGTGTCTCTTCAAACGTAACCACCTCAAACTGACGACCGTATTTTGAATCTATCCTCCAATGGCCGCCAAGAGTCAACACCGCTCCCACATGCGTGTCAGGCATCA
>JAUNNC010000204.1:1598-2802 GCA_030531585.1 Eubacteriales bacterium
ATGCCAACAACGGCAACGAGATCGGTGTGCCCCTTCGCGGCGCATTTAAGGACGCTGTATCCATCGGATTGATACGTTATCCGCTCCACAACACAACGGAGGCGGTCAAGTGGTTTCTGCGTTTCCACAATGATCGCCTCCTTGTCTGCGGTAAATATGTGAATATTATATCCGATAGCATCGATGGTTGTCCACCAGAAAAACCGTCTCCGGATGGATTGGGTCCAACCGGAGATGTGCGGGTTTATTCGCCTTTCAGCCAGGCAATGACCTCGTCTATTCCTTTGCCGCTGGCTGTGAATGCCTCTATTAGCTTGGCCTTGTCTTCCTCGGCCTGCTCAGCTTCCAGCTTCTTCAGTTCGGCTTTCTTTTCCTTCAACTGGGTGCTTAGGCTCTCAATTTCAGCCTTCACGGCCTTGATCTTCTCGGCGATGTCGACGACTTTCTTCTTTCCACGGGGCATGTAACCATTCCTTTCTTGACCGCTCAATGGCGGTTTATTTCAGTTTCAGACCGTCTCCAAAGGCTTCCCCGACGACTTCGCCAATCACGCGATAGGCATTGAAAGACGGGTCAAAGATGATCGGACGCAGCTTTCCCAGGTCTACCTTCCCGGCCATTATCGATGATATAAACCACCGGCCAGTCCGTACCATACGGCACCCTTCGCAATTCAACGGGCGTATTCTCGCTGAATCCTATTGTGCGTATATAAGCCATGTTTATTCTCCTAATTCTGTGTACTTCTTGCTGCTTCCCCGCGCCTTGTCCACGGGATACTTCGCCTTGTTCTTTTCGATCTTGTTTCTCATGATCTCAATGGGATCAAGACCCGCGGAATCACATAGCATGAGGCAGTACAGCATCACGTCCGCTATCTCCTCGGAAAGCGCTGCTCTATCATAGTCGCTATTCCATTGAAAACACTCAAGTAACTCCCCAGATTCGATGGCGACAGACTTGGCCAGGTTTTCTGGCGTGTGGAATTTCCCCCAATCACGTTCGCGATTGAATTCCCGGAGCATTTCTTGTATCTCTTGCATGAAAATCACCATTACAATTTTAACACAGGACAATGACAAAGTAAACCCAGCATCAGGCAAAATTGATTTCTCTCAATCGAAAAAAGGACAGGCACCATCCATTGATTGTTTGCGGTAAAATGGAACTGTAGCAAAGGGGCACCAAAAAGTGAGCGGGCAAT
>JAUNNC010000001.1:0-39760 GCA_030531585.1 Eubacteriales bacterium
GGGACAGTGAGGGCATGAAGGGCGGCCGGGTGGTCTTCGGCATCAGCTCCTTCCGCGGCCAGCAGACCCTGCCGAAGATCCTCCTGCGCTTTGCGGAGCTCTACCCGGAGGTGCGCGTACAGGTGGAGGAGCAGAACAGCAAGAAGCTCGAGGACCTGCTGCTCGACGGCAAGGTGGACGTCGCGGTCATCGCCCTGCCGGCGGAGAAGCTCAAGAACGAGGCGCACTTTTTGAAAAAAGAGGAAATCTACCTCGTGACTGCGAAGGATCACCCCCTGCTGGCCGAGGCGCATGAGATCCCCGACGGGCCCGGCCGCTGGGTCAGCCTCGCGGCGGCGGCGAAGCACCCCTTCATCCTCAGCTACCACGACACCATCCTCGGCAGCATCAGCCGGGAGCTGTTTCAGAAGCACCGCCTGAAAACGACGATCCGCTTCGACACGATCACCGCCGCCATGGCCGTCTCGATGGCCGAGGCGGGGCTGGGGATCGCCTTCACCTACGCCTCGAGCGTCAACCCCAACGCGCAGGTGGAGCTGTACCGCATCGGCAAGGCGGGCATTTACCTGAACCTGGGCGTCGCGCTGCCGACGCGGGAGTACCACTCGCAGGCGGCCCGGGCCATGGAGGCCGTCGTGCGCGAGGTCTACAGCGCGGAATGACTTGCACCGTCGGGTGGAATCGGATATAATACACATGCTGCGCCCCGGAGAGGGGCGCGCGGCACAGGAGGACAGCAATATGGACGCATTCGGCGGCGCAACGCTGCTCATCACCGGCGGCACCGGCTCCTTCGGGAACGCCGTGCTCCGGCACTTTCTCGACTCCGACATCGGCCAGATCCGCATCTTCTCGCGCGACGAGAAGAAGCAGGACGACCTGCGCCACGAGCTGCAGGCGCTGCACCCCGAGCGCGCCGGGAAGGTCAGGTTCTACATCGGCGACGTGCGCGACCCGCGCTCGATCGCGGACGCCATGCCCGGGGTGGACTACATCTTCCACGCGGCGGCGCTCAAGCAGGTGCCGAGCTGTGAGTTTTTCCCGATGCAGGCGGTCAAGACCAACATCGAGGGCACCGACAACGTGCTCCACGCCGCCGTCGACGCGGGGGTCAAGCGGGTCGTGTGCCTGTCGACCGACAAGGCGGCCTACCCCATCAACGCCATGGGCATCTCCAAAGCCATGATGGAGCACGTCATCACGGCCAACGCCCGCGTCGCGGCCGACCGCGGCGGCACGGTCATCTGCTGCACGCGCTACGGCAACGTCATGTGCTCGCGCGGCTCGGTGATCCCGCTGTTCATGGACCAGATCCGCGCGGGCAAGCCCGTCACGATCACGAACCCCGCCATGACGCGCTTTCTGATGAATCTGGACGAGGCGGTCGAGCTCGTGCGCTTCGCCTTCGAGCATGCCGAGCCGGGCGACCTCTTCATCCAGAAGGCCGACGCCTCCACGATCGGCGATCTCGCCAAGGGGGTGCAGCGCCTCTTCGGCGACACCGGCACGCGCATCATCGGCACCCGCCACGGCGAGAAGCTGTACGAGACGCTGATGACGCGCGAGGAACGCCTGCGCAGCGAGGATATGGGGCGGTATTTCCGGGTCTCGGCGGACAACCGCGACCTCAACTACGACAAGTATTTCGTCGAAGGTCAGGTCCTGACCGAGGCGGAGGAGAGCTACACCAGCCACAACACCCGTCTGCTGGACGTCGACGGCGTTGTGGAGAAGCTTCTGACGACGGAGTACGTCCGCCGGGCGCTGGAGGAGGAGAAGCATGGCTGAATGGAAAAACGACGGCAGGCTGAAGCTGATGATCATCGTCGGCACGCGGCCGGAGATCATCCGCCTGTCCGAGGTCATCAAAAAATGCCGCGCCTGCTTTGACACGCTGCTGGTGCACACCGGGCAGAACTACGACTACACGCTCAACGGGATCTTTTTCCGGGATCTCGGCCTGGACGACCCGGAGCTGTATCTCGACGCGGTCGGCGCGGATCTGGGCGAGACCATGGGCAACATCATCGCCGCGAGCTACAGGGCCATGGCCGCGCTCAGGCCGGAGGCCGTGCTGGTGCTCGGCGACACGAATTCCTGCCTGTCGGTCATCGGCGCCAAGCGCCTGCACATCCCGATCTTCCACATGGAGGCGGGCAACCGCTGCAAGGACGAGTGCCTGCCGGAGGAGACCAACCGCCGCATCGTGGACATCATCTCCGACGTCAACCTCGCCTACTCCGAGCATGCGCGCCGCTATCTCGCGGACTGCGGCCTGCCGAAGGAGCGTACCTTCGTCACCGGCTCCCCGATGGCCGAGGTCCTGCGCGCAAACCTCGCGGCGATCGAGGCCTCCGACATCCATGCCCGCCTGGGGCTCGAGAAGGGAAAGTACATCCTGCTCTCGGCCCACCGCGAGGAGAACATCGACACCGAGAGCAACTTCCGCTCGCTCTTCACGGCCATCAACCGCATGGCGGAGAAGTACGACATGCCGGTCCTGTACTCCTGCCACCCGCGCAGCCGCAAGCGCCTCGAGGCGTCGGGCTTTGCGCTGGACCGGCGCGTGATCGCGCATGAACCGCTCGGCTTCCACGACTACAACTGTCTGCAATTAAACGCCTTCTGCGTGGTCTCGGACTCCGGCACCCTGCCCGAGGAGTCGAGCTTCTTCACCTCGATCGGACGGCCCATCCCGGCGGTCTGCATCCGCACCAGCACCGAGCGCCCCGAGGCGCTGGACAAGGGCTGCTTCATCCTCTCGGGCATTGACACGACGGGGCTGCTGCGCTCGGTGGAGCTCGCGGTCTCGCTGGTAAGGGAGGGCGACGGCGGCCTGCCTGTGCCGGATTATACCGACGAGAACGTCAGCGGCAAGGTCGTGCGCATCATCCAGAGCTATACCGGCGTCGTGGACAAGATGGTCTGGCGCAAGGAGAAAAACGTATGAACATTCTGATCACCGGCGCGTCCGGCATGGTCGGCACGGCGCTCAGGCGCAACCTCGAGGCCCTGCGCGACGGGAAAAACCGCACGCGCCCCGGGCTCACAATCGGGGAGATCTACGCGTATACCCGGCAGAGCACGCCGGAGGAGCTCGACGCCTGGTGCGAAAAGGCGGACTTCGTGTTCCACCTCGCCGGGGTCAACCGGCCGAAGGACGCCGCCGAGTTCATGGCGGGCAATTTCGGCCTGTCAAGTCAGCTGCTCGAGGCGCTCAAACGGCACGGGAGCAAGGCCCCGGTGATGCTGGCCTCGTCCACGCAGGCTGGTCTCTGCGGGCGCTTTGCCGGCTCGGAATACGGGAAATCGAAGCGTGCGGGAGAGGAGCTGTTCTTCGCCTACGGCGCCGAGACCGGCGTCAAGACCGCGGTCTACCGCTTCCCCAACCTGATGGGCCACAGCAGGCCCAACTACAACTCCGCCGTGTCCACCTTCTGCTACAACCGTGCGCGCGATCTGCCCATCACGATCAACGACCGCGCAACGGAGCTGGAGCTGCTGTACATCGACGATCTGATCGAGGGCCTGTTCGACCTGCTCGAGGGGAAGGAGCGGCGCTGCGATTACGACGGGCTGGACCCGATCCCAAACCCGGAGGGCCGCTTCTGTTACATCCCGGTCACGCACCGCGCGACGCTCGGCGAGATCGCCGACCTCATCGAACAGTTCAGGGCCCAGCCGGCCACGCTGCTGATTCCGAGGATGCCCGAGGGCTCCTTTGCCAAGAAGCTCTTCAGCCTGTATCTGAGCTACCTGCCGGCGGATAAGGTCAGCTATGCGCTCAAAATGAACGTCGATCCGCGCGGCTCGTTTACCGAGCTTCTGCACACGCAGGACTGCGGGCAGGTCAGCGTCAACATCACCAAACCCGGCATTACCAAAGGGAACCACTGGCACAACAGCAAGTGGGAGCAGTTCATCGTGGTCCACGGGCACGGCCTGATCCGCGAGCGCGACCTCGCCACCGGCGAGGTGCTGGAATTCGAGGTCAGCGGCGAGAAGATTGAGAGCGTCTACATGCTCCCCGGCTGGACCCACAGCATCGAAAACCTCAGCGACACCGAGGATCTGGTCACGGTCATGACCTGCAACGAGATCTTCGACCCGAATCACCCGGACACCTTCTTTGAGCCGGTGTGAGCCGAAAGGAGCCCAGAGCATGGAGATCCCCATTCTCGACTGGAACGGAAACGGCCGCGTCGACCCGCAGGACATCGCCCTGAGCCTGGCGATTGCGGAGGCCGAAGAGGAAGATGCGGAGGAAGACGACGAGCCGTCATAAAAAAAGGGGCTGTGAAGTCCGGGTGAACCCTGCGGTTCCCTTTTCTTCACAGCCTCTTTTTTGTTTTTGCGATCACTCGTCCTTTGCCGCTCTGCTTGCCCGTCTCTTCTTCGGCTTCTCCGCGGCAGGCGCGGGCGCTTCCTCGGTCGGCGCGGGCTCTTCCGCGGGCGTCTCCTCGACCGGGGCCTCCCGGACCGGCTCCTCCTCAGCCGGGACGGCCTCCCCCACGGGCTCCGGCTCGACGACCTCGAGCTCGATCTCGATCTCCGGCTCCCGGTCGGCGAGGACGTTCAGCTTATCCTGCACCAGCAGCATGGCGATCGGCGTCAGCAGCGCGCCCAGGACCGGGCACAGCGTGGAAAAGTGCCGGTCCTCCTCCCCGTCGGCGGCGAGGGCGGCGAGCTGCGCGCTCCGATACAGCCAGTAGACCACATAGAACGGCAGCAGCAGGCAGCAGATCACCTCGAGCCAGGGCTTGCGGGGGTGCCTGTCCTCGTAAGGGGACAGGGCGGCGGTCGTGCGGTAGATCCAGACCAGCATCCAGATGCCGAGGGTGATGAGGGTCAGAAACAGCAGCTTCGCCGCGGAGCAGTACTTCACCGCGGGCGCGCCGCCCTCCGCATCGCCGGGAGCCGCGCGCGTCGGCAGCTCCTCATGGCCCGCGGCGCGCAGGCCGAGGCAGAAGGCGAAGCCGCCCCAGAGCAGGGTCCGGAGGCTGGCAAACTCCGAGAAGCCCGCCCAGCTGCTGCCGTAGCCGTAGAGCGTCACGATAAGGCCCAGGCACAGCGCGTAGAGCAGCGCCACCGCAAACAGCAGCGCGGGCAGATACCAGAGCCTGCGCAGCCTGTCCCCGACGGCCGGGAACTTCGAGGCGAAGAGCAGTCCGCCCAGCGCCGTGACGCCGAGCGCGCCGGCCAGGACCAGCAGGCCGGGCAGCACGGTGAAGAAGTTCTCGCTCACGTTGCGGTACTCCCCGCGCACGGTGACGATCGCGTACAGCTCGCGGGAGAAGCCCGCGAAGAAGCCGATCAGCGCCGCGGCGCCGACGCCGAGGAAGGCGTACCAGAAGTACTCCTCCTTCCCGCCGCGCAGCAGCAGCCAGGTCAGTGCGCCGGCCGCAAGCAGCCAGAGCAGATTGGTCAGGGTAAAGCAGTCCATCAGCACCGCGAGCTGCACCAGCGTCAGCACGGCCGCGAGGCCGAGCGTCAGCTTTTCGAGCGCGGTTTTTTCTTTGATCGCTTCCATGGTACTCGCTCCTTTATGTAATGATATGATGATTATACCACTCCCGTCCGGGGCTTTCAAGGAAGCAGGCGTGAATATTTGCGGGAATTGACGCCCTTTGCGCTTTATGGTAGGATTCTTTCTGGGAGGTGATGGCATGAGGGCTGCAAACAACCGCACGCTCGAGATCTCGGACACGGAGGCGGAGGCGTACCTCGCGCGCTGTCTGCGCCCGGACGCGCCGCTCGCCGCAGCGGAGGCGGAGGACCGCGTCCTGCACGGGGACTGTCTTGCGCTCATGCCCCTGCTGCCGCGCGGCTTTGCCGACCTTCTGATCGCCGATCCCCCCTACAACCTCTCCAAGGACTTCCACGGCGGCGGCTTCCGGCGCATGCCGGACGCGGACTACGCCGCCTATACCGAGCGCTGGCTGGAGCTGGCCCTGCCGCTTCTCAAGCCGGACGGGAGCGTCTATGTCTGCTGCGACTGGCGTTCGAGTCTCGTGATCGGGCCGCTGCTGCAAAAGCGGCTGCGGGTCCTCAACCGCATCACCTGGCAGCGGGAAAAGGGGCGCAGCGCAGCGCGCAACTGGAAAAACGCCATGGAGGATATCTGGTTCGCCACAGTCTCGGCCGACTACTGCTTCCACCCCGAGCGCGTCAGGCTGCGCCGTCGGGTGCTTGCCCCCTACCGGGAGGACGGCGCGCCGAAGGACTGGGAGCAGACCGGAGACGGGCGCTTTCGCGACACCGCGCCGTCGAACTTCTGGGATGACCTCACGGTCCCCTTCTGGTCGATGCGGGAGAACACCGACCACCCCGCCCAGAAGCCGGAGAAGCTGATGGCCCGCCTCATCCTCGCCAGTTCCGAGCCGGGCGGAGTCGTCTTCGACCCCTTCCTCGGCTCGGGCACGAGCGCGGTCACGGCGAAGAAGCTCGGCAGGCATTTTACCGGGATCGAGCAAAATGAGCGCTACTGCGCCTGGGCGCAGAAGCGCCTCGCGCTTGCGGAGGCCGACCGCAGCATCCAGGGCTATGAGGACGGCGTTTTCTGGGAACGCAACACCGCCGCCATACGGAAAAGGTAAAACGAATCCGCCGTAGAAACGGCGGATTCGTCCTTCTTTTTATTCTCCCGTGTCCTCCAGCAGCTTCAGCACCTGCTCCCGGTCCCTCAGGCCCGCGGAGGCGCCGACGGCCGCGGCGCAGAGCGCGCCGCAGGCGTTGGCAAAGCGCAGGGCCTCCGCCGCTCCCGCGCCGCGCAGGCGCTCCGCGGCAAAGCCCGCGACGAAGTTGTCGCCCGCGCCGGTCGCGTCCACGGCGTGTACCGGCAGGGCGGGCAGGCGCAGGGCGGTCTCCCTGTCCTTGTAGAAGCAGCCCTTTGCGCCGAGCTTGACGATCACGCTGCCGACGCCGTAAGAGAGAAACACGTCCGCCATCGCCTCGGGCTCGTCCCTGCCGGTGTAATAGCGCGCCTCGTCCTCGTTGGGCGTGATGCAGTCGATCCGCCCCAGAGAGGGCTTCAGGTCCTCCAGCGTCAGGAAACGGAAGTTCGGCAGCTTGGTGTCCGCGATCAGCAGGCTCCCCGCGTCCTTCACCGCGCTCACGACGGCCTGCACGACCTCCGCATCGTCAAACGGCGCGCGAAACAGCGAGCCCAGGATCACCGCGCGCGCTTCCCCCAGCCGCTCCGCATGGCGCTCCGGGTGGAAGTTGTAGCGGTGCGCGCCGTTGGTAATCGAGCGGCGCGTCCCGTCGGCGTTGACGAACATGGTGGTGACCGGGGTCGCGTGCTCCCTTGACCGCACGATCGCCCCGGTGTCCACGCCGCAGCGGCGCAGGGCCCCGGCGACCAGCTCGCCCGCCGCGTCCTCGCCGAGGGAGCAGAGGATGCCCGTGCTCATGCCGAGCTTCGCCGCCGCCATGGCCTCGTTGACCGCCTCGCCGCCCACGCTCAGCGTGCCGGACTCCGCCCGGTAGCCGGAGGCGGAGACCGGCTCCGGGTCGAAGCCGCGGATCAGCGAGTCCACCAGCGCCGTGCCGACGCACAGGATGTCATAGCGTTCCTTCATGGTCCGATCCTCACCAGAAATCGCCTCTGGTCTCGAAGCCGCGCTCCTCCGGGTCGACCGGGATGGTCCGCGCCTCCAGCGAGTCGATGCGGATGTAGCGGTCGTGGCCGAGGCTCTGCACGACGCGGTCGATCTGGGCCTCGCTGCCCTGCAGCTCCATGGTGACGGAGCCGTCATAATTGTTGCGCACCCAGCCCGTCGCCCCGGCGTTGTGCGCCGCGGCGCGCGCCCGCCAGCGAAAGCCCACGCCCTGCACCCGGCCCAGGAAGACGAGGCGTTTGCGCAGCAGCTCCCGCCCGCTCATTCGCCGATGTCGCCGCGCAGGACCTTTCCGTGGTTCCAGAGACGCGCGGCCATGCGCGCGGCCTCGACGCGCTCCTCGGGCGTTTTGAACTCCATGTGGGCGGTATGCGCGCCGCAGTCCATGCACATCACATACCAGCACCAGCCGTTTTCCTCTTCCAGCAGGCCCGCGCCGCCGCAGTAAGGGCAGTCCTCGAGCTCCAGCTCTCTGTGCAGATCCATCGTGTTTTCTCCTTTATCGGTTTTTCGTGTACAAGATCCAAAGGCCCCTGAGCATCAGGTCGGGGTCGACGCGGATGTCCTGCCGCCGGCAGCAGGGGATCACCTCGCGGGCGAGCCCGCCGGTCGCCACGACCGTGCAGGGGTAGCCGAGCTCGGCCTCCATGCGTTCGAGCATGCCGTCGAGCAGGGCGGCGGTGCCGAAGATCGCGCCGGAGCGCATCGCGTCGACGGTGTTGGCCCCGACGACCTTCTTCGGCGGCAGGACGGCGATCTCGGGCAGCAGGCTGGTCCCCTCGGCAAGCGCGCCGTAGCCGAGCTTCACGCCCGGGAGGATCGCGCCGCCCCGGAAGGCGCCGCTCTTGTCCGTCACGACAAGGGTCGTGGCGGTGCGCATGCTGATGACGATGACCGGGGCGCCGTAGGCCGCGGCCGCGGCGACGCTCCCGACCACAAGGTCGGAGGCCACGCTTGCCGGCTCGTCGATGCGCATGTTCAGCCCGGTCTTCATCCCCGGTCCGACCACCATCGCGCGTTTGCCGGTCAGCGTTTCGACCGCCGTCCGCATCGGCTGCGTCACCCGCGGTACGACGGAGGAGAGGATGCTCCCCTCGAGGGCCGCGGGGTCCAGCCCGTAGTAGTCCGTGATCTGCCGCAGCTTGATGATGAGCTCGGTCGCGGTCTCCCGCGGATCGGTGTGAAGGCGGACGGTGCTGCGGATCTCGCCGTCCTCGATCATGCCGATCACGATGTGGGTATTGCCCACGTCAATGGCAAGGATCATGTGTTTCCCCTCAGTTGTTGAGTCCGTGGTGCATCGCGGGGCTGTCGAGCTCGATCGCCCGGAAGGTGTAGCCGTTTTCCAGGCCCCACTTGATGACCGGTTCCACCGCCGCGACGCTGTAGTCCTTGATGTCGTGCTGGAGGATCATCGACACCCGGTGTTCCGTGCAGCCGTCCTTGATGGTCTGGATGATCTCCTTGGTCTTGTTGGTGCCGCCCGCGTCGCCGGAGACGACGTTCCAGTCGTAGTACTGGAAGCCCATGTCGTTCATGGCCTGCGTCAGGCGCGTCATGATGCCCGGGCTGATGCGGCTGACCGTGTTGGAGCTGCCGCCCGGGAAGCGGAACAGCCGCGTGTATTCGCCGGTCTCCCGGAAGATGATCTCCTCCATGGCGAAGAAATCTTCAAAATAGTTTTCCTCGCTCGCGTAGATATGGTCGTAGTTATGCAGCTTGGTGTGCACGCCGATGCTGTGCCCCTCGCGGAAGGCGCGGCCGATCAGGTCGATATAGTCGTGCTGCTGGTCGGTGACGAAGAAGGTGGCCTTGACGTTATACTTTTTCAGCAGGTCCAGCAGCTCCCCGGTATAGGGGCCGGGGCCGTCGTCGAAGGTGAGGTAGATGGTCTTGGCCGGCGGCGTTTTCTCCTCCGGCAGCTCCTTCGCCGTGACGGTGACGCGGCGCAGGGTGCTGACCTCCATGCCCTCCTCGCTGACGATGCTGTAGCGTATCGTGTACTCCCCCGCGAGCCAGGGCACCACGTCGCTCTCGATCTGGATATGCCCGGTCAGATCGTTGCCGAGATTGTCCGCGGCCGTGCAGCCCGGGTCCTCAAACGTCAGCCCGGCCTCCATTGTGATGTGTTCGTCGCCCAGCAGCGTCAGCACCGGCGGATCGTAGTGCAGATCCGGCAGCTCGCGCACGACGGTCGTGCTGTTGCCCGAGGAGTCGCTGACGGTGTAGACGATGCGCTCTCCCTCCGCGGTGCGCCTGACCTTGCCGGTCAGATCCCCGTCGCAGGCGTCGGTCGCGGTGTAGCCCTCCTCGGCGTAGCCGGTCATCCAGGTGGGCGTGTAGCCCTCGATGGTCCTGAGCTCGATGACGGGGGGCGTGGTGTCGACGACGATCACGCGGCGCTCCACCTCGTAGTCGCTCCACATCCAGCGGGTCCTGTAGCGCAGGACATAGGTCCCGAGTTTTTCCGTGTCGACGCTGCCCAGGATCTCGATCGGCAGCCGCTCCGGCAGCTCTCCGAAGAGCTGCCCCGTCGTGACGGCGTAGACGCCCGGGTCCTTCCAGCCTGTCCCGTACTCGAGGGTAATCTCCTCCTCGCCGGTCATGTAAAAGCGCACATAGCGCGCGTCGAGAAGCGTCAGCATCGAAGCCGTCAGCAGAAGCAGCGCCAGGATCGCCAGCAGGATGATCCAGCCGCGCCCGCGGCGCTTCTTCCGCTCTCTTTTCTCTTTCATCGCATCATGCTCCCGCATCGTTTTCTTTCTTGACTGTATAGTATACACCATTTTGTCCGGAATGGGAATCGCTTTTTCGGCAGCTTCCGAAAAAGCGGCGGCGGGCTTCAGACTTTTTCGGAGAGAATCGGAACAAATCGGGCCAAACCGGGAAACAACTCCGAACAAACCGGGATTTTTTGCTTGAATCGGAACCCGGATTATGATAGAATATGGGTTTGTCAGACGACAAATAACTCTCCGCGGCTGCCAGCCGCGGGAAAGGAAGAAAGAATGAATCAGAAAGACAAGACCATGGACAAGATCGTGGCGCTGTGCAAAAACCGCGGCTACGTCTACGCCGGAAGCGAGATCTACGGCGGCCTCGCCAACACCTGGGACTACGGCCCGCTGGGCGTGGAGTTCAAGAACAACGTCAAGAAGGCCTGGCTCAAGAAGTTCGTGCAGGAGAGCCCTTACAACGTCGGCCTCGACGCGGCCATCCTCATGAACCCGCAGACCTGGGTCACCACCGGCCACGTCTCCAGCTTCTCCGATCCGCTGCTCGACTGCCGCGCCTGCAAGGCCCGCCACCGCGCCGACAAGCTCATCGCCGAGGCCCACCCCGAGGCCGACGCCGACGCCATGAGCTTCGACGAGATGGACGCCTTTATCGCGGCGCATGAAGATATCCTCTGCCCCGTCTGCGGCAAGCACGATTTCACGCCCATCCGCAAGTTCAACCTCATGTTCAAGACCGCCATCGGCGTGACCGAGGACTCCTCCTCCGTCTGCTATCTGCGGCCCGAGACCGCGCAGGGCATCTTTGTCAACTTCGCCAACATCCAGCGCACCACGCGCCGCAAGCTGCCCTTCGGCGTCTGCCAGGTCGGCAAGGCCTTCCGCAACGAGATCACCCCGGGCAACTTCACCTTCCGCACCAGAGAGTTCGAGCAGATGGAGTGCGAGTTCTTCTGCAAGCCCGGCACCGATCTGGAGTGGTTCGCCTTCTGGAAGGACTACTGCAAGAGCTGGCTGGTCTCCCTGGGCATTTCCGAGGAGCACCTGCGCCTGCGCGACCACTCTCCCGCGGAGCTCGCGTTCTACTCCCGCGCCACCACCGATATCGAGTACGCCTTCCCGTTCACCGACTGGGGCGAGCTCTGGGGCATCGCCGACCGCACCGACTACGACCTCGGCCGCCATCAGGAGGCCAGCGGCAAGGACCTGAGCTACTACGACCAGGAGACGAACGAGCACTATATCCCCTACGTCATCGAGCCCTCGCTCGGCTGTGACCGCGTCGCCCTCGCCTTCCTGTGCGAGGCCTACGACGAGGAGGTCGTCGGCCAGGACAAGAAGGGCAATCCCGACGTGCGCACCGTGCTGCACCTGCACCCGGCCCTCGCGCCCTTCAAGTGCGCCATCCTCCCGCTGTCGAAGAAGGAGGTCCTCACGGGCCCGGCCATGGAGCTCTACCGCGAGCTGAGCAAGGATTTCATGTGCGACTACGACGAGACCGGCTCCATCGGCAAGCGCTACCGCCGCGAGGATGAGATCGGCACGCCGTTCTGCATCACCTTCGACTTCAACACCGTCGGCACCGAGACCGACGTCGCCGACCACTGCGTCACCGTGCGCGAGCGCGACAGCATGCAGCAGGTCCGCATCCCCATCAGCGAGGTGCGCGACTACATCGCCGAGCGCGTGAAGTTCTGAGAAAGCCGGGGATAATGTGAAACACGGATTTGTCAAGGTCGCCGCCGCCAGCCCCGTCATCCGGGTCTGCGACTGCGACTACAACGCGGAGCAGGTCGTCGCCTGCATCAAAAAGGCGGACGCCCTCGGCGTCAGGGTGCTGGCCTTCCCGGAGCTGACGCTGACCGGCGTCACCTGTTATGACATGATCGCCCACCGCGTGCTGCTCGAGGGCGCGAAGAAGGCGCTCGCGCGCGTCGCGGAGGCGACGAAGGACAGGGATATGCTGGTCTTTGTGGGCCTGCCGCTTGCCGACGGCGCGAAGCTGCTGAGCGCCGCCGCCGCTGTGTATGACGGCGAGGTGCTCGGCCTTGTTCCCCGCACGGAGACCGAGGGCTCCCGTTTCCAGAGCCCGGACGCGGAGCTGCTGCCGGACGGCCTTGTCGGGTACGCGGATTTCCGCCACGCGGCGCTGCCGGAGCTGCGCGTCGCGGTCGAGCTCGGCGCGGACATGGACGCCGTGATCCCGCCCTCCGCGGAGGCCGCCCTCTGCGGCGCGACGCTGATCGTGCAGATGGCCTCCTTCCCCCAGACCGTCCGCTCCACCGCGGACGCGGAGCTCAATATCCGCAGTCAGTCGAAGCGCCTGGCGGCGGGCGTCGTCCTCGCCGCCCCCGGCCGGGGCGAGAGCACCACGGACCACGCCTACTCCGGCCTGTGCCTGGTCGCGGAGAACGGCGAGATCCTCGCCGAGCAGGAGGGAGAAGACAGCCTCGCCGTCAGCGAGATCGACGTGGAGCTGCTGATCCATCAGCGCAGGGCGCGCGGCGGCTTCGGCGCCTCCGGCTCCCGGCCGTCCCGCGTCTGGGGACGCGGGACGCTCGGTGAGACCGCCCTCACGCGCAGCTTCTCCAAGTACCCCCACCTGCCCGAAAAGGCCGAGGACCTGCCCGCGACCTGCGAGCGCATGCTGGACATCCAGGTCTCGGGCCTCGTCAAGCGCATGACCTACGCCCATCTGACCCACTGCGTCGTGGGCATCTCCGGCGGCGTGGACTCGACGCTCGCGGTCATGGTCTCGGCCATGGCGGTGCGGCGCATGGGTCTGCCCTCCACCAACGTCGTGGCCTGCACCATGCCCTGCTTCGGCACCTCCAGCCGCACCAAGTCCAACGCGGTCGTCGTGGCCGAGCAGTGGGGCTGCGAGGTGCGCGTCATCGACATCAGCAAGGCCGTGCTGCAGCACTTCGACGACATCGGCCACGCCCATGACGACTACTCCGTCGCCTTTGAGAACGCCCAGGCGCGCGAGCGCACGCAGGTGCTCATGGACATCGCCAACAAGGTCAACGGCCTCGACGTCGGCACCGAGGACCTCAGCGAGTTCGTCGACGGCTGGTGCACCTACAACGGCGACCACACCAGCATGTACGACGTGAACCTCGGCCTGACCAAGACCCAGGTGCGCGCCAACGTCGGCCACATCGCCGCGACCACGGAGGACAAGGTCCTCAAGGCCGCGCTCTACGACGTGCTCGACTGCCCGGTGACCCCCGAGCTGCTGCCCATCCACGACGACATGATCGAGCAGAAGAGCGAGGACGCCGTCGGCTCCTACAGCCTGCAGGACTTCTTCACCCACAAGATCCTGATCTGCGGTTTCACGCCCTCCAAGACCTTCCGGCTGGCGAAGGCCGCCTACGGCGACGAGTTTTCGGACGAGGAGCTCAAGCGCTGGCTCACGAGCTGGTGCAGGCGCTGGTTTTCGCAGCAGTTCAAGCGCTCCTGCCTGATGGACGGGCCCGCGGTCGACGCCTTCACGGTCTCCCCGCGCGTCGGCTTCCTCACCCCCTCGGACGGCGAGGCCGCGCTCTTCCTCAAGGATCTGGAGACGCTGTAAACGAAAACGGAAAACCTGTTCTTTCCCACTTTTTTCGTGGGGAGGAACAGGTTTTTCTTGTATGTTTCCTTGTTCATGTTGTATAATTATCTTACCAATATAAAGGAGGCACTCTGTTTATGTTCAACAGTGAGTATCTCAACCGTGTATACGCCGAGGTCGAACGCCGTGACGCCGGCGAGCCCGAGTTCCTGCAGGCCGTGCGCGAGGTGTTCGAGTCTCTCGAGCTCGTGGTCGACAAGCACCCCGAGTGGGAGAAGGCCGGTCTGCTCGAGCGCTTTGTCGAGCCCGAGCGTGTGGTCGAGTTCCGCGTCCCCTGGGTGGACGACGAGGGAAAGACGAGAGTCAACCGCGGCTTCCGCATTCAGTACAACAGCGCCATCGGCCCCTACAAGGGCGGCCTGCGCTTCCATCCGTCGGTGAACCTCTCCATCATGAAATTCCTGGGCTTCGAGCAGGTGCTGAAAAACTCCCTGACGACGCTCCCCATGGGCGGCGGCAAGGGCGGCAGCGACTTCGACCCCAAGGGCAAGTCCGACGGCGAGGTCATGCGCTTCTGCCAGAGCTTCATGACCGAGCTCTACCGCCACATCGGCCAGTTCACCGACGTGCCCGCCGGCGATATCGGCGTCGGCGCGCGGGAGGTCGGCTTCCTGTTCGGCCAGTACAAGCGCATCGTCAACCGCTTTGACGGCGGCGTGATCACCGGCAAGGGGCTCAGCTTCGGCGGCTCCCTGGCCCGCACCCAGGCCACCGGCTACGGTCTGTGCTACTTCTCCGCCGAGGCGCTGCATTACCTCCGGAACGACAGCTACGAGGGCAAGACCGTCATCGTCTCCGGCTCCGGCAACGTGGCGCAGTACTGCGCCGAGAAGGTCACCCGGCTCGGCGGCAGGGTCGTCGCCATGTCCGACTCCAAGGGCTATGTCTACGACCCGAAGGGCATCGATCTCCCCAAGCTCTTCGACATCAAGCAGAAGCGCAGGGCCCGCATCTCCGTCTACGCCGACGAGGTCGAGGGCGCCGAGTATGTCGAGGGCTGCAAGAACATCTGGAAGGTCAAGTGCGACATCGCCCACCCCTGCGCCAGCCAGAACGAGATGGACGCCGAGGGCGCGCAGGCCCTGATCGACAATGGCTGCATGGCCGTCTTCGAGGGCGCGAACATGCCGCTGACCCCCGAGGCCATCGCCCTTGTTCAGAAGAACGGGCTGCTCTACAGCCCCGGCAAGGCCTCCAACGCGGGCGGCGTCGCCACCTCGGGTCTCGAGATGAGCCAGAACTCCATCCGCATGAGCTGGAGCTTCGACGAGGTCGACGAGAAGCTGCACGGTATCATGAAGAGCATCTACATGGCCTGCTACGACGCCTCCGTCGAGTGCGGCAGGCCGGGCGATCTGATGGTCGGCGCGAACATCGCGGGCTTCCTCAAGGTCGCCGAGGCCATGATGGCCCAGGGCGTCGTCTGATCCCGCCGACGGACGTATCCGTCAACACAAAAAAAACGGCGCAGGCTGTCGGCAGAGGATCGACAGACTGCATGCGGTATTGTTCGCCGCTCCGCGCGGGCACTCGGAGGGCGAGGATCGATCGCCGTTTCCGAGCCCGGAGCCGGTCTCATTTCCGCATTGACGAAACGGCGGCAGGGGCGTACAATAGTTCCGGCGGGAGCCATATATTACCAAGCCGCTCCCGCGCGACAGACAGAAAAGGGTATGGGATCATGTACAAGAAAGCCATACGCAGCTGGATCAAGCACGCGGATTTTATTCTGCTGGATCTGTTTTCCCTGTTTCTTTCCCTGGTGACGGGAATCTGGGTCGTCCGGGCGAACGGACAGGCCTTTCTTGAACCCAATGTCATCGGCTTTGTCGTCCTGATCCTCATGATAGACCTCGGCGTACTGATCGCCTTTGACGGGCTTGACCATGTCGTGACGCGGGGATATCTTGTGGAGCTCGGCATGACGCTGCGGCATGTGCTGCTGGTGCTGGGCCTGATCCTGCTGGCCGGCGTTTTGAGGTCGGAGCAGGTGGTGTACCCGCGGGGCTTTTTCTTTCTTGTCCTGCTGCTGTACTTTCTGTATTCCTACGGGACGCGCGTTTTCTGGAAGAAAACCCTGCGCAGCCGCCCGGTCCCCAGCGAAGCGAAGAGTCCCATCCTGATCGTGACGGACAGCCGCTACGCGGGGGAGATCCTGGAGCGGATGCGGATGTATTCCTTCCTCCGCTATCAGATTATCGGTCTTGTTTTCGTGGACCGGGATGCCGAGGGAGAGCTGTTTGAGGACGTGCCGGTGGTCGCAAATCTGAGCAATGCGGCTGACTTTCTCTGCCGGGAATGGGTGAACGAGGTGTTGTTCTTCCATTCCTCCCTGGACGACAGGACCCAGGATCTGATCGACAAGTGCCGTCAGATGGCGCTGACGATCCATCTCTATGTGGCGATTCAGGGCATCGGCGAGAGAAAGCAGATGATCGAACATATTGCCGGCTATGAGGTGCTGACGGCGAACATCAACTTCATGAGTCCGCTGGACGCGTTCGCCAAGAGATGCTTTGACATCGTGATCGGGCTGCTGGGCAGCGCGGCGGCGGGCGTGCTGCTCGTGATCCTGGCGCCCTTTATCCTGATCGCTTCGCCCGGGCCTCTGATCTTCTGTCAGGAGCGCATCGGAGAAAACGGGCGCAAATTCAAGATGTACAAGATCCGCTCGATGTACATGGACGCCGAGGCGCGCAAAGCCGCGCTTGCCGGAGAGAGCTCCCACGCGGACGGTATGATGTTCAAGATGGATTTCGACCCGCGCGTGATCGGGAACCGCATCCTGCCGGACGGGACGAAGAAAAAGGGCATCGGCGCCTTTATCCGCGAGACGAGCCTGGACGAGTTCCCGCAGTTTTTCAATGTGCTGAAGGGGGACATGAGCGTGGTGGGCACGCGGCCGCCGACGCCCGACGAATGGGAGAAGTACCAGTACCGGCACAGAGCGCGGATGTCGGTCAAGCCCGGTCTGACCGGTATGTGGCAGATCCGGCCCGACAAGGATTATATGAGCTTTGAAGAGATCGTCGCGCTCGACACCGAGTACATCGCCAACTGGGGGCTGGGCCAGGACGTGAGGATCGTCTGGGCCACGGTGAAAAAGTTCCTCGGCGGTCTGCTGGGGAAGAAATACGAAATCAAGCCGGACGCTGTTCGCCGCAGCGAAGACGCGGAGACGGCGGAGAGCCGGTGACAGCTGCCGCCGCATGATGGAACGAATGCCCATGCCGATGTGCGTCGGCATGGGCATTTCTTCGGCGGCGGCTCAGCGTTTCTGTTCCTGCCGCAGCTTTGTGATCTCGTCCAGCGTGAGGACTTTCGGGTGATGATAGGTTTTATACAGCATGTCGGTATCGGTGTATTCGGGGGAGTATTCCCCGTCCTTCACGACATACTCGTATTCCCAGGTGCAGAACCATGACCAGAGCGTGCCGTTTTCCGCGCACGCGTCCATGTCCGGCACAACGCCGTTTTCCGTGAGCGCGAGGATCTTCGGCGTTTCGGGATACCCCGCAAGCTCTGCGAATTTGCCGGTATGGGCACAGTACTGCCTCGGCAGGACATAGATGTCCTCCCCGATGATGTCCACATACTCGTCCCCCGGGTACCATTCGGGGTCCTGCCCGTTCCAGACCCAGATCAGATTGTTGCATTCGTATTTTTCCGTGAGCTGCTTGTACAGGTAGATCCAGAACTGCTTGTAGCAGTCCGCGCCGCAGGCGCCCCACCAGAACCAGCCGTTGGAGGCCTCGTGGAGCGGCCGCCACAGGACCGGCACATGCTTCTCCTCCAGCCGCTTGAGCTGTTCGGCGATGGCTTTGATATCGTAGTCGACGACCTGTTTCCCTTCCGGGTCCTCGTCAAGCAGGATGCGCCGGATGTTGAAGGTCGAGCTGCCGGTGCGGCTGCCCTTCCACCAGTAGGGGTTGCCCTTGTCATTCGTGCCCATGTTCATCGTATTGGGCGGGGCGTTCCAATGCCAGCAGAAGCTGACGATCCCGCCGAGCTCGTGATAGGCGACCGCATACTCCACCTCATGGCAGTCGCCGCCGTAGTAGGTGCGGCTCGGCGTATAATCCCTCATGTCCAGGCCGAGGATGGCCGGATACGTTCCGGTCACGGAATGGATGGCCTGCATCTCTTCCCCGTCGATCCCCCCATGGCAGAACTGCCCCGAGAGCGTATAGCGGCCGAAGCAGTCCCGCAGGAAGCGGTACAGGCGCTGCGTCTCCGGCGTGGCGTTGGGGTTGACGAGCTGCGCCTTCACATCGTATACGGTCTTCGGGAGCCCCGTGGTCTCGGTGACCTCCAGACGATCCAGCCAGATCCAGCCCTGCTCTTTTTTCAGGGAGATCTCATGGCTTCCGGCCGAGAGGGGCGTTTTCAGCAGGACGGGCGTACTGTATTCCTCGCCCTTGCAGGTGATCTCCCCGGCAGGCGCGCCGTCGATGCAGACGAGGTTCGCTTTCCCGCCGCCGATCCCCTTCATGGTAAACGCAAGATCGTAGTATCCGTCCCGCGGAACACGGATTTGAAACACAAGACCGCTGTCGTCATCCGCGAAGCGCCCCACCACCCTGCCGCGCGAGGCGTCGGCGTCCTCGACGATCTGATTGCTCCCGGACAGCCGGGCATGCTCCGCCTCATAGACGGCGCCGTCCTCCGCCCGCGCCCACACGGGCAGGCCCGCGAGGAGAGCGAGCGCAAGCGCGGCCGAGACAAAGCATGTGAAGAATCTTTTCATCGTTCCCCTCCTCCGCGCGTCTTTGCCGGACGGGGGAAACACACTTCCCCTCCGGCTCTCCGTTCCGTCGGCAATGGGTCTGTTTTCAGCATACACCCTCCGGCCGTGAAAGGCAACAGGAAGCGGAGGATTTCATGGGCTGTCCCCTTCGGGCGTTTTTCCGAAGAAGTTCTTTTCACAATTGTCATCCGGCCGAAGCGGTGATATAGTATACTCAAGCGATTCTTATCCCCGGCTTTGATTTTTGTATCGGATATAGAGAAGGAGAAACCGTCATGGAAATCAGCATTTTTGGACTCGGCTATGTGGGCTGCGTGGGTGCGGCCTGTCTCGCGAAGCTCGGCCACCGGGTGATCGGCGTGAACCATACCCAGGGAAAGGTCGACCTCATCAACGCCGGCAAGCCCACCATCATCGAGGCGGAGATCGAGGAGCTCGTCAGGGCGGCGCACGAGAGCGGGATGCTCACGGCGACAACGGATTACAAATACGCGGTGAAGCACAGCGACGTCTCGTTTATCTGCGTCGGCACGCCGAGCGGGAAAGACGGCCACCTGAATCTGAGCTACATTTTCCGGGTCGCCCAGCAGATCGGCGAGGGGATCCGGGAAAAGGACGCTTTCCACATCGTCGCCATCCGCAGCACGGTCCTGCCCGGCACCAATCAGAAGGTCGGCGAGATCATCGCCGAGGCGTCCGGAAAGGAGCGGGGCCGGGACTTCACCGTCGTGTCCAACCCCGAGTTCCTGCGCGAGGGGACCTCGGTGCACGATTACCTGAATCCCCCGCTGACCCTGGTCGGCACGGACAGCGAGCGGGCGGAGGCGGTTTTCCGGGAGATCTACAAGGACATCCCCGCCGAATTCATCTGCACCGATATCCGCGTGGCCGAGATCATGAAGTATGTGAACAACACCTTCCACGCCCTCAAGATCGTGTTCGGCAACGAGGTCGGCAACATCTGCAAGGCGCTGGACATCGACAGCCACAAGGTCATGGAGATCTTCTGCAAGGACAGGCAGCTCAACATCTCCCCCTACTACTTCAAACCGGGCTTTGCCTACGGCGGCTCGTGCCTGCCGAAGGATTCCAAGGCCCTGCGCACGCTGGCGCACGACCTGTATGTGGACGTGCCCGTCATCAACAGCATCGACGAGTCCAACGAGCTCCAGAAAAAGCGCGCCGTCGAGATCATCGAGAGCAAGGGCCAGCGCAAAATCGGCATCCTCGGCCTGAGCTTCAAGGCCGGAACCGACGATCTGCGCAACAGCCCCATCGTGGACGTGGCGCAGACGCTCTACGGCAAGGGCTATGAGCTGCACATCTATGACCGCAACGTGCGCCTGTCGCAGCTGACCGGCACCAACGCCGATTTTATCCAGGCAAAGCTCCCCCACCTGCACCAGATCATCTCCGACGATCTGGACGCGGTCTGCGCCGCCTGCGACGTGCTGGTGGTGACGAACAAGGAGGCCGAGTATGCCGACCTGCCCGAGCGCTGGCCCGACAAGTGCATCGTCGATCTGGTGCGGCAGTTCAAAACTCTCGATTACGAGGGCAACTATGAGGGGATCAGCTGGGCCAACATCAATACGAACCCCGCTCAGGACAAGCCCCTCACGCGCAGCATGCTCACCACGGAATACTGATACTACCGGAGGGTGTAACCATGTGTGGTATCGCCGGGTTTTACAACAGCCGCATAGATCGGGAACAGCTCATCCGCGCCATGACGGACCGCATGCGCCACCGCGGGCCGGACGCGGAGGGCTTCTGGCTGGACGAGCAGTCCGGATGGACGCTGGGACACCGCCGCCTTTCGATCCTGGATCTGTCCGAATCGGGCGCGCAGCCCATGCTCTCGGCCTCGGGCCGCTTCGTCATCAGCTATAACGGGGAGATCTACAACGCCGCCCTGCTGCGCGGCAGGCTGCTCGCCGAGGGCCGCGTCGCGGCCTTCCGCGGGCACTCGGACACGGAAATCCTGCTCGAGGCCATCGAAGCCTGGGGGCTGGAGGAGACGCTCCGGCTCTCAAAGGGCATGTTCGCCCTCGCCGTGTACGACCGGGAGAAAAAGGTGCTGCAGCTCGCACGCGACAGGATGGGCGAGAAGCCCCTGTATTACGGCATGGCCGACGACGGCGGGGGACGGCCGTTCTTCACCTTCGCCTCCGACCTCGCCCTCTTCCTGTGCATCCCGGGCTTCCGGCGGGAGATCGACCGGGACGCGCTGGCCGAGTTCCTGATGTACAAATTCGTCCCGGCGCCCAGGTCCATCTATAAGAACGTCTTCAAGCTCCCGGCCGGCTGCATCCTTACCCTCCGCGCGCCCTTCGACGCGCCGGAGATCACACCCTACTGGTCGCTGACGGAGACCGCGGCGCGCGGCGAGGCGCAGCCCTTCTCCTGCAGCTATGAGGAGGCGAAGGAGCGGCTGGAGGAGCTGCTGACCGACTCGATCCGGGATCAGATGGTCGCGGACGTGCCGGTCGGCGCCTTCCTCTCCGGCGGTATCGACAGCCCGCTGGTGGTGTCGCTCATGCAGAAGCTCTCACCGAGGCCGGTCAAGACCTTCACCATCGGCTATGACGACCCCAAAATCAACGAGTCCGAAGCGGCGAAGGAGATCGCGCGGCATCTCGGGACCGAGCATACAGAGCTCATCCTCACCGAGCGGGAGATGAAGGAGCTCATCCCCAGACTCCCCTACTATTTCTCCGAGCCGCTGAGCGACTCCTCCCTGATCTCAACCTACTTCGTCAGCAGCCTGGCGCGCTCGAAGGTCACGGTCTCCCTCAGCGGAGACGCGGGGGACGAGCTCTTCTGCGGCTATGAGCGCTATTGGGAGACGCCGGCGCTCTGGGACCGGGTCCGTGCCGTGCCCGCCGTCCTGCGCCGCCCGGCCGGGTCCGCGCTCGAGGGGCTGGGTCTGACCCGAAAGCCCTTCTTCTACAAGGCCGCCGCCTGCCTGAAAGCCGACAACATCAATCAGGTGCGGGAGATGGTCCAGTACCGCCGGGATATCGAGACGCAGCGGCTGGTTCCCGGCGCCTCCGTCACGCCGCTGGGCGAGGTCGGTACGAAGCTGAAGGACCCCTATGCCGCCATGCAGCTGGCGGACATGGAATACTATTTCCCGGATGATATCCTCTACAAGCTGGACCGCGCCAGCATGGCCGTGTCGCTGGAGAGCCGCATCCCCATGCTGGACCGGGACTTCCTGGAATTTGCCTGGACGCTGCCGACCGGCTTCAAGTACGCCGACGGCGTCAGCAAGCGGATGCTGCGCGATATCCTGTATCAGTATGTGCCGAAGAGCATGCTGGACCGGCCGAAGCAGGGCTTCTATGTGCCGCTGCAGAAATGGCTGCTGGAGGGGAGCACCTACGAATACGCGAGGGAGCTGCTGGAGCACAGCCGCCTCGCCCGCGACGGCTGGCTGGATGAGAAGACCGTACTCGCCGTCTGGGACTTCTTCCGGAAGAACCGCAAAAAGCACCAGCTCACCTTCAACATCCTGATGGCCGAGCAGTGGTACCGCAGTCAACAGCTCGACGCATAAACGAAAAACATCCTGACAGACGCCTGTCAGGATGTTTTTTGCTTATGCATCGAATTGTCCGGTGAAGAATTTCTCGTAGCCCTCGAGCAGGGCGCGGCTGGTCTTGTCCCAGCTGAGCTCGCCCACGATGCGCTCGCGTCCGAAGCGGCCCATCCGCTCCCGGAGCGCCGGGTCGTCAAGGAGCCGGCGGATCTGCCGCGCCATGTCGACGGCGTCGTTTCTCGCGGCGTATAGGGAGGCCTCCTGTGCGGAAAAGCGCCCCTCGGTCAGGTCGAACTGAACGATAGGCTTGCCCAGGGCCATGTACTCCAGCACCTTGTTCATGGTGCTCTTGTCGTTCATGGCGTTGTAGGTGTCGCTGTTGACGCAGACGTCGGCGGTATTCAGGTAGCGCAGCATCTCCTCGTCCGGCACGCGCCCCGTGAACTCCACACAGTCGTCCAGGCCCATCTCATGGGCCTGCTTTTTCAGGGCCTCCAGATGCGGGCCGCCGCCCACGATGCCCCAGAAGACGTCGTTCTCCCGGGCCTTGATGTACTGCGCCGCCTGCAGGATATACTCGACGCCCTCCTGCTGTCCGATCACGCCCAGGTAGCCGACCATATAGGGGTAGCCGCGGCGGATGGAGGGGTCCGGGGGGAGCTGCTTCAGGCGCTCCAGCCGCGGCCCGCTGCGCAGGACGATCACCCTGTCCGGCTTCATCCGGTCCCGCTCGATGGCGATCCTCCGATAGCTCTCGTTGGTCACGAACGCGAAGCTGCAGTGCCGGTAGGTCTGCCGCTCCAGCCAGACCTGGCTCTTGTAGAGCAGGCCCTTCGTGCTGCCGAACTTCGCCTCGAACAGCTCGGGGCAGATGTCGTGGTGGTCGAAGACGTACTTCACGCCGTACTTTTTGAAGCGGGACGCGACGAGGTAGATGTCGTCCGGCGGGTTGCAGCCGTGGATCACGTCAAAGCCGATCTCCCGGTAGACCTTTTTCGCCAGCCGGAGCTCCTCCCGCAGTGCCGAGCCGTACTCGCGGAAATACCCCAGCGCGCCGTTTCCCTCCGCCGGCAGCTCGTGCCGGAAGATGTGCACGCCGTCCAGCGTCTCCTCCTCCGCCGTGTATCCCTTGCCCTTCGGGCAGATCACGGAGACGGTGTATCCGTTTGCGGCCAGGGTGGTCGCCTCCTGCCAGACGCGGGTGTCAAAGGGTACGGGCAGGTTTTCCACGATGATCAGGATCTTTCTCTTCTTCTCCATGGCGTCGCTCCATCCTCCCTCAAGCCGTTTTTACGTCGAAGATGCGCATCCATTTTTCCAGGCAGAGATAGCGGAACAGCCCGATATCATCCTTGCCGCGCGTGAGGCTGTCCCAGTCGGCGAGGATCCTGGCGGCGTTGATGTAGCGCCCGGCCCGGAAATCCGGCGCTTCGAAGACCGCCCGGTATTCGGGAAGATGCGCGTCCATCCAGGCCTTCTCCGGCGTATAGAAGCCGATCTTGTCGCGGCGGCGGCGGATGATCTCCGGCATGTCCAGCGCCCTGCGCATGATGGCCTTGGACCAGCCGCCGTCGATCTTCGCGTTGAGCGGCAGGGACATCGCGTATTCCACAAGGCGCCAGTCCAGAAACGGCAGCCTGTCCTCGATGGAGAAGGCCATGGAATTGCGGTCCACATAGCGCAGCAGGGCCGGGAGCACGATGCGGTCGAAGTCGTTGAGCAGGAAACGGTCGTTTTCCGCATAGCTGTTGCGCAGCGTCCGTTTTGCGAAGCTGTCCTCCAGATAGCGGTGGCGGATATCCGTGCTGCTCGTCTTGCCGAGGAACTGCCGGATCATATTCAGATCGGCGAGCAGGGAGACGTTTTTGCCCCTGCGCATGTACGGCAGGTAGGCAAGCAGCTCCCTGGCCGCCCGGACCGGCTTCCCCGCCCGGAGCAGCCGCTTGATGTAGTAGACGCGCGCCTTCCGGTACCCGCAGAGGATCTCGTCCGCGCCCTGGCCGTCCAGCAGGACCTTGGCCCCGTTTTCATGGGCCAGACGCATGACGCAGTAGGAGGCGTACATGCTGGTGGAGACGAAGGGCTCGTCCTGCGTATAGATGAGGCGCTCCAGATCCTCATACAGCGTGTCGCCCGTCGGGTAGGCAAAATGCGCGTCCACCCCGCACTGCTCGATGACGGCGTCCATAAACCTGCGCTCGTCGTTCGGATCTCCGCGGTAGCAGGAGGAGAAGGTCTTCTGCCCGTTCCCGCCGCCCACGGCGCGGAGCTGGCGGCTGCTCTCACAGACGATGGCGGAGGAGTCGAGGCCGCCGGACAGACAGCTGCCCACCGGCACGTCGGCGCGCAGGCGCAGGCGGATCGACTGCTCGAAGAGGCTGCGGAACGTGCGCACCGTCTCCTCGGTCACCGGTCCGGAAAGGCTCTCCCGGTAGGGGAGCTCATAATAGCGGCGGATCTGCTTTCCGCCCCGCGGATCGACCCTCATGCAGCAGCCGGCCTCCAGGCGGAAGATCCCGTTGTAGAAGGTCTCCTCCGTGCAGTCCACGAAGCCGTTGACGAGATAATCGAAAATGACCGCGTCGTTGGCCATGCGCTCCACGCGTTCATCCGTCAGGAGGGTCTTGATCTCGGAGGCGAAGAGCAGATACCCGGGCAGCTCCGTATAATACAGGGGCTTGACGCCGTAGCGGTCGCGGGACAGGAAGAGGCCCCCGGTCTGCCGGTCGTGGACGGCGAAGGCCCAGAAGCCGTTGAAGCGGGTCTGACAGTCCTCGCCCCAGTGATCGTAGGCGGCCAGAAGGACTTCCGTATCACAGTTTGTGCGGAATTCATAGCCTGCGCGCATGAGCTCCTCGCGCAGCTCGATATAGTTGTAGATCTCGCCGTTGAACACGACGGTATAGCGATCGCGGTAATGCATGGGCTGGTGCCCCGCGGCTGTCAGATCCAGGATCGACAGGCGCACGTGGCCGAGCCCCGCGGGGCCTTCGATGCAGATGCCCTCGTCGTCGGGGCCGCGGTGCTTCTGCGCCGCATTCATTTTTTCAAGCAGCGCCGTCTTCTCCGGCAGCCGGTTGTCCGGATCGTAAAATCCGCAGATTCCGCACATGCTGTTTATCTCCTTTTACCGTGCTCTCTGTGTCTCGATCTGTCGGAGAAACGCTCTCGCGCACGGTTTCCAGGAGAAATCCGTGACGACCTTTTCCGCGCTCTCCTTCAGCTCCTCCTGCGAGGGGTAGGCCCCGGTGATCCACGCCTCGATCTCCGCGTCGCTGTCGCACAGCCGGTGTCCCCGCATGTCCCTGAGCGTCAGGGAGGGACCGATCGCGCGGCGCGCCGCCACCGAGGTCCGGTAGTACACGGCCTCCATGATGGCCATGCCGAAGATCTCCACCTCGCTCAGATTCAGGTAGTAATCCGAGACTGTGTAGATCTTCCACATCTCCGTGTAGGGCACCCGCGGCAGGATCTTCACCTCTTTTTCGATCCCGTATTCGGCGATCTTCTCGTCCACCGCCTGCCGGAGCGCGCCCTTGCCCACCATCAGGAGCCTGAATTTCTTCTTTCCTCTGACGTCCATAAAGACCTTCAGCAGATCCAGCGGGCGCTTGTCCTCCTCCAGGCGCGCGACGTTGCAGAGGATCACGTCGTCCTCCTCAAAGCCGAGCTCCCTTCGCAGCGCCGCCCGGTCGGCGGAGAGGAAGTCCTGCTTCAGCACGCCGGTATCCAGACCGACCGGCGCGAGGGAGATCAGGCTGCCGTCGACGCCGAGGTTTTCCAGCTCCTTCTTGGCCGCCTCCGTCTTGGCGAGGATGGGGATCTTCCGATAGAGCCGGAGCGTCGTGCAGGCGAACGCGGTATCCATGACCTTCCCGCGCAGCGTGTTGACATACAGGCTGTAGGTGGTGCCGACATAGGGGACGAAGACGACGCCGTTCCTCCTGCACCAGGCCGCGACATGCGGCAGAAAGATCTGCTGGTCGGCAAAGCAGAACAGCCCGTCCAGGTCTCTGTCCAGCAGGCCGGTCCGCATCCATCCGTGCGCCCCGAAATAGGGCATGAACATGTAGCGGACCATCAGCCGCTCGTCGAGCTGCACCGTCTCGACCTGCTTGATGTCCTTGACGCCCTTGTAGATCACGACCGTATGCCCCATCTCGGCCAGCGCCCGACCGAGCCCGATCTCCTGGCTGTTGTAGAAGCCCTTCATGCCGAAGCGCTTCATCATGGTACAGAGAATCGCAAGCTTCATTGCGCTGATTCCTTTCGTACGGGATCCGTATTTTGCAGGCGGACCGCTCTCAGCGCTCCGGCGGTCTGGACTTCCGGTGTCTGCTGACCAGAAGGGTCTCCATCTCCTCCAGATCGGAGATGTCCTCCTCGGGGACCGTATAGGGGAGCGGCGGCTTTTTCCGTTTGACGGTCCTGCGCCTCTCCTGTCCCAGGAACAGGACCTTCAGCAGACCGGTCACGAGCTTGTACAGGAGCGTCGCCAGAATGCCGAGCGCGCAGGCCGCGAGGATATGGAGCAGCGAGCTCGCGAAGGAGCCGAGCCGTTTGGAAGCGGCTTCATAGACGGGCCAGGCGGTGTCGCGCCAGTATCGTTCAAACAGGTAGGTGCCGAAGGTCCCGGTCCCGAGGAGGGACCAGACCGCCGCGGCCCGGTCGCCGACCGGATGGCGCGTAAACCACAGCTTTGCGGCGAAGAACACCGCAATGCTCGAGAAGGCGATGAAGGAATTGAAGAAGCTCTGGGAGGTATCGGTGGACCACTCGCCCAGGATCTGCATCTTCTGCTCCGTGAGCAGATAAGTCGCGCCGACCCCCAGCACGCCGAGCATCAGCAGCATGGCGAGGTTTTCCGCATCCAGGCGGCTTTTCGGCATGACGCGGTCGATATAGAAGCCGAAGAGGGCATAGAGCACATAGTTCCAGCTGGTAAAGAGATAGAAGTCCGAGCTGTGGAAGAAGCTCCCCTTGAACCAGAAGTAATCGGCCACCGCGAGAAGCTGCGTCAGCGTGTACAGGCCCAGCAGCCAGAAATAGTCCGTCTCCCGCATGCAGCGGGCGAGCTTGCGCAGGAAGGGGAGCATCAGCAGCATGGCGAGGTAGCTGTACAGATACCAGAGCGGGGTGAGGATGCGGCAGGTATACAGGCGCTCGAGGAAATCGAGGAAGGAAAAGCTCGTGTTCCCGCGATAATAGTAGACGTAGCTGACGGCGGAAACGGCCAGCAGGATGAGCGCAAAGCGGCGGACCCTGTGCCGGAGGAGCCGGCCCCAGCTCTCCTCCCGGCCCAGGAGCAGCGCGCCGGAGGCCATGAAAAAGAGCGGGACGGCGATCTTGTCAAAGATGGAGGCGCAGAGGTACAGCAGGTGCTGCGGCATCTCGAGCACCTCGGCGTAGAGCCCGAAGCCCCTGGAGGTGTGGTTCCAGAGCACGAGGAAGATGGCGAGGACCTTCAGAACGTCCAGATAGGTTTTCGGCCTCGGGGGCACGGGGATAAAGCCCATGACAAAGCCGAGCACGGGCCCGACATCCCCGATGGGCTCCGACGTCTCCGCGTTTCCCTCCCCGGGCTGTTCCTCGGGGGGCACCCCGGGCTCGAACTCCCGGTCCTGCTCCGCGCGCGCCTCGCCTCCGAAGAGGCCGGACCCGGCCTCTTCCCCGCCGCCTGCGATGCGGAGGCCTGTCAGCTTCGGGTCCTCCGGCGACCGTCTGGAGACGGAAAAGAGCACCCACGCAAAGCAGAGCGGCGCCGCGGCGATGAGCGGATAGCCGCAGCGGAGCTCGCCGTTGACGGGGCCGGAAAGCGTACAGGCCAGCTCGCCCAGGGTGGGAAGCAGTCCCAGCGCGGCAAGGCCGGACCGTTTGCGTATGCAGTAGCCCAGTGCGATCAGCAGCAGCCAGACATACAGGCCGGTCCCGATCAGAAGGCGGAGCACGGGCACCCTCAGGCAGCCGTTCCAAAGCGCAAAGAGCTTTGTATGCAGCCCCGTCTTGTAGTTTGCCGTAAGAAAGCCTTCCCCGCGGTCGATGGAGCCGTAAAACGACACCCCGTCAAACCAGGGATTCAGGTGCTCGCAGGCGTTCATGAAGGCCTGCTTCATAAACCACCGCGGATGGCGGCGGCGCATCTCGCTATAGAGCTGCTGAAAGCTCTCCGACGGCTCCCACACGGCGGGGGCCGCCCCTTCCTCTCCGTCCGCGGCCTGCTCCGTCTGCGTGCGGAGGACGGCCTCCCACGCCCGGGCGGCGTCGACGACGGCGATCTCTCCCCCGGTCATCTCGTCCGTGAACGTGTCGCGGTAGAGGACGGCCCTCTCCAGCTGGAGGCGATACTCCTCCTGCGTCCGGGCTTCACGGACATTCAGCCGGGCATCGACCATGCCGCCGCCAATGCGGAACACGCCGATGAAAACCAGAAGCATCGCCAGATACGGCAGCATAAAGCCCCGACGGTGACAGAGCGCCGCAACGAGGATGCAGACGGCGGCGATGAAAAAGCTCTGTCTGCAGGTGGCGGTCATGAGGATCGCCGTCAGCAGCAGGAAAAACACATTGCGCCAGCGCTTCTCCCGCTTGCGCAGGCATTCCAGATACACGCAGCAGAACAGCAGGAAGCAGGCCGTATGCGCCACGTTGTGCAGCACGACCTGGGCGGCGCTCTGCCAGACCGGCAGGACGCCGAAGAAGACGACCGTGAGCCAGAACCAGCGCTTGGAGCGCGTGTAGCGGCAGATATACTCCGCCGTCAGCCCCATGACGGCGGCGGTAAACAGCGCCTGGACCAGCACGTTCAGAAACAGCGCCTTCGCCTGTCCGCCCATGGCCGCGCCCGCCTTGTACAGCGTGCCGTAAACCGCGGTGGTAAACACCGGATAGGCGGATGTGATCGGCTTGAGGCCGAGCCAGCTCATGATCTGGACGCGGGTATCGCCGTGAACGCTGCCGGGGTAGCACACAAACAGGATCGGCAGCCAGAGCAGCAGGATGCAGCCGAAGGCGCCCAGGAACAGGTGCGTGTCGGCCTCGATGTCCAGCTCGTCCGCCCAGATGCGGTAGCGCGTTTTTCGGTCGCAGAGCATCCAGAGCAGTTCGATGCAGAGGCAGATCGGCAGGGCGAAGCCCAGCAGCACCGCCGCGTTCCCCGCGCGTCCGATCGGGAGGAAAAGCTCCCGCGAGGCGCTGTGCTCCAGCGCGAGCGCGCTCGTCATGCAGAAGGCCAGCAGCAGCGCGGTCAGCACACTGACGGGGCGCACCCTGCCCGGCACATGGAACGTGACCGTATAGAACAGAAGAAAGATCAGCGCCGGGATCAGGCTCCGCAGGGACAGGCTGTCGCGCAGCAGCCCCTGCAGCTCGCCGCTGAAATACTGTCCGACCTCTCCGAAGGCGCGCATGTAGCAGAACACGCTGACGCTCAGCGCGCTCAGGAGCGCCGCGGGGATCGCGGGCAGCACGCGCAGCAGCCTGAGCCGGATCACGGGGCCGTCGTTATTCAGTTCTCTGGGAATCCGGTCTGCGGACATGTTGCAAGCCTCCGATTGGTCTGAGCGCTGTTGTGCGCGCGCTTATCTGTTCCCCCGGCAGCAGTCGCAGAAGTGTACGTACTCGTACAGCCTTGCCGCGAGCGTCTCGGGGTCGCGGGTGTTCCTGTCGAGGCGGCGGGTCTCCGGGTTATAGCAGAGCCGCTTCTGCAGCTCCAGCAGCGAGAGGGTCTTTTCCGCATCCGCCCGGCCGGTGAACAGGAGCTCCACGAGCGGCTCCTCAAAGGCGGGGGAATTGTAGCCGTAGGCGTAGGGGTTCATCGTCTCCGGGTCGCCGACGCCCAGGCGCTCGTTCATGCGGTCCGTGTCGGTCCCGAGGGCGAGCGCCTTGCGGAACGCCTTCGTCCGAAACAGCGGCTCGTCCGGGCACAGGCGGCTGATCAGCGCGTAGCCGAAGAGCTCGAAGAGCTGATAGCCCTCCTCCTGCGTGATGAGGTCGACCTTCTTCGGGTCGAAGACGCCCAGGCGCAGTCCGGCGTATTTCACATACTGCTTTGTATAGAGCGCCGCGAACTGACGGCGAAACCGCGTCATGCGGCCGTAATGCCGGATCAGGCCGTCGGGATGGATGCCGAAATACTCCCGCCTGACGCGCCGCAGAAAGTGGGAGACCTGACGGCGGATCTCCTCATCCCCGCGGTGCCGCAGGATCAGCAGCCCCGCCAGGCAGAACCACACCTGGTGGTTGAGCGTGTAGTCGTAGCCAAGCTCGCGCCCCTCGGGATCGACGCGCTTCCAGAAGCCGGTGAGCGGGTCGAACTGCTGCGACTTGAAGATGGACACGGCGCAGTCGAGATACGCCTCGTTGTGAAACACCTCGTATGCGTAGACCAGCGCCTCGATCGTCCAGGCCTGGCCGATCACGCCGTTGATGCTGTCCGCCCTGGGGTCGTCGATGCAGCGGACGGCGCCGGAGGCGCTTTTGGCCTGCTCGTCCAGCAGATACTGCCCGAAGCGGCGGCAGACGGCCTCGTAGCGCGTATCCCCGGTCGTTTTCCAGAGATAGGAATACGTGATCAGCCAATGGGCGGTGTTCCGCACCGGGGTGTCCCGGTAATCATAGGGGCCGTTGCGGCCCGCGGCGGCGTGCCCGAGCGCCGTGAATTCCTCCAGACGCGCGTCGGCGCAGCCGCGGACGAACGCTTCGACGGCCGTGACGTCCGGCGCATCGCCGGGCGTGTCCGCCCCTTGCTCGAGCAGCGCCCTGAACGCGCCGACCGTGCGCGCCGCCGTCACCTTCCAGCTGTGGCGCTCCTCGCAGATCCGGCGGATCTCGGCGCGGTAGGCCTCGCGCCGGGCGGGCGTCGTCGCCATGGCCTGCAGCAGGGCGTCCCTCATCGCGGCGGGATTCTCGGATTCAAAGAGGATGCCGGCCTTGCCGCCGTCCGTCCCCTCCACGAAGGTGGGCACGTCGCTGGCGACCACGGGGATGCCGTAGGTGTAGGCCATGAGCAGTACGCCGCTGCCGTAGATCTTCCGGTAGGGGAAGAGCAGGAAATCCGCGTTCCCGATCAGCGAGGGGATCTCCTCCTCCGGGACGCGCGTGTTGGAGAACTCGACGCAGTCCTCGATGCCGTACTGCCGGATGAGCGCGGCGTAGTCCGTCGGGTCGAGCTTGGGATACTGTTCCCCGCGGATGACGAAGCGACATTTCTCCCGGTCCTTTTCGTCCATCAGGGAGACGGCCTTCAGCAGGATGTCGACGCCTTTGTAGGGCCGGATGCGGCCGAAGTTCAAAAAGCAGATGCGGCCGTCCTCTCTGCGGGCGCCCGGATCGGTGCTGTAGGTGGTATACAGGCCGCGCGGGATCACCGCGACCTTCTCGGCCGGAATGGAGAACGTCTCCGTCAGCTCCGCCCGGGAGGCCTCGTTGTGGACGATCAGAAGATCGCAGGCGCGGTAAAAGCGGCCGTAGAGCTCCCAATCGCCCGGAGCCGGCTCGTGCGGCAGCACATTGTGGACCGTCATGACCAGCTTTTTGTAGCACCTGCGCAGGCGGAGATAGAGCTGCATCTCGGCGGAGGCTTTCTTGAAGCTCTGGATATGCAGCACGTCGAAGCCGCCGGTGCCGATGAGAAGGGCGAGCTCCGCAAGCGTCCGGCCGTAATCCGCGATCGCCCCGGCCTTGCCCTTTCCGCCGTCGTAAAAGCGGCGGATCCAGCGTATCCCCTCTTCCTGAAAGTCCGCGTGCAGATTGCAGAAGATCGTCAGGTCGCATTCGTTCTTCATCTCCCGCGCCAGCTCCAGCACATAGCGGTTTCCGGGAGAGTGGTGCTCCACCATCAACACCCGCAGGCGCTTGTTTTCCCGCCGGTCAGACTTCATGACAATTCCTCCGATTCTTTCGATCCTATTGTTTCCTCAGCATGCGCAGGACGGCTGCGCGCTGTTCCCCGTCGCACGCCAGCAGGACGTGCAGCGGAGCGCCGAGCACGCCGTACACGCAGGCGGTCAGGATCAGCGTAATCCAGCCCGTGGGCGTATACAGGCGGGCCAGCCCGCAGAACAGCGCCGTGAGCGCGCCGCAGGCCAGAACGTTCCGCCCGATGTCCGGGTAAAAGGTCTTTGCGGGCAGCCCCAACACGTGCGCCATGTACAGAGGGTTGGAGACAAAATTGATAAAGCTCATGACGGCCACGGTCGTCCAGGCCACGGCGTAGACGCCCATGCCCGCGTAACGGATCAGCACATACATCCCGGCGACGTTGAACAGGCCGCCCGTCAGCGTCACATAGCAGGGGAATTTCTGCTTGAGCTTGAGCGCGTAGATATAATACAGCGGATGCATGGCCCCGTTCGGGATGCACGTCAGGATCGTCACAAGCGTGAGCCTGTAGATGAGGACCGTATCCTCCCCGGGGATCCACAGGCGGTAGAACGGCAGGCCCAGCGCCGCGAACCCGGCGAAGGTGATGTTCGCAAGCAGGCCGGAGACCTTCATCGAGGTCTTGAGCTCCTTCAGCAGCTCGTCGACTCCGTGCGCGGCATAGCTGTGCAGAAAGCGGGGGATAAAGGCCTGATCGACCACCGTGTAGAGACTCTGCACGATGGTGTCCACCGTTTTTGCGATGGCCAGCTGCCCCATGGCGAGCGACGAGAGCATCTGGTTGCACACCAGCAGGTCGAGCCCGCTGTTCAGGAGATTGCCCACCATATTGAACGAGGCCCAGAAGCCCTCCTTCATCAGCCGCCGGACAGCCCGGAAGGAGTAATTCTCCCGCGCGGTGCGCAGCATCGGCAGGAGCCTCCGGCTCATCCAGAGGTCCGTCCCCGCGATGACCAGCGCAGCGCTCAGCGTGCCGACGCCGACGTAGGCCACCCGCGCGGGGAAGAGCAGATAGGCGATGATCAGCACGGCGGCGTCGGTGATGTAGGACAGGGTCTTGAAGACGCCCTTGAGATCCATGCGGTCGCACACATAGCCCGCGCAGCCGAAGACGGAGAAGACCGTGGTCACCCAGAAGGCCGTGAACGACAGCACGAACAGAGCCTTGACGTCTGAGACGAGGGCGGGCGGGACGGAGATCACGCGCTCCAGGAACAGCGTCAGAAGCAGGGAGAGCGCCAGCAGGCCGAAGCCGAGATACAGATCGCCCCAGAAAACCGAGGCGAAATAGACGTTGGCCTGCCGGAGATCCTTCTTGTGCCAGGCAAGCCCGATATAGCGCGCCGCGTACGTGTTCAGCGCGGTGGTCACGATGGTGGCGTACTGGGTAAACTGCTTGGCGAGCGTCACGAAGCCGTAGGCCTCGGTGCCGACCGTACGGGTGATATACGGCGTCAGGACCAGCGTGATCCCATAGTTTACCGCGTACGCCAGACCGGTCACGAGCATGGTCCGGGCGGTATGTATCAGCCTGCTCTTTTTCGACGGGCTCTCTTCAGCTACCAAGCAAGCACCTTCTTTATCCCTCGTTTTGAACGGGCGCGGCGTCCAGCTTCGCGGCCCCGGGCACCGCCGGGGCACGGCGCACGCTCCCGGCTGCGTTGCAGGCGATGGCCATCGCCAGAAAGACGGCGACGGTCCTGTAGTCGTAGTTGCCGCCGAGACAGCGCTCCGTCAGGCCGTTGAAGGTCAGAAACGCCATGATCGTCGCGGAGATCTCATACTGCACCTGGGACAGGGCAAGGATGTTCCGGAACGAGAAAAGCATCGACATAAAAAAGGCGGCGATGCCCAGCAGCCCCGTGTTGAGCCAGGTCTCCATCACGACGTTGTGCGCGCCCGTGGTGAGCGAGGCCATGAAGGGGTCCTTGCGCATACTGAAGCCCGTCTGGATCTTCAGCAGCGCGCTCGGGTCCCGCCAGAACATGCCGTAGCCGTAGCCGGTCATCGTGTGGTCGTTGGTCATGATCTCGATGATCCGCTGCCACATGGGGATGCGGCCGGTGAGCGTCGCGTCCTTTCCCATGGCCACAAGGATGTCCTCAAAATAGGGCATCAGCGTCAGCATGCAGAAGAGGAACACGATGTTGACCGTGATGTAGACGAGGGCCAGCGGCAGCCGGACATGCCGGAAAAAGTAGATCGGCAGCAGCGTGACGATCGCCGTGATGATGGCGCCGGTCGCCTTGCACATCAGCAGGAGCACGATCTGGACGGCCAGCAGCAGCCACCAGCGGAGCGGCACCTGCCGGTGCCGCCGCTTTTCCCGCAGCAGCAGGATCACCGCGGCGATGCCGAAATCCAGCTGGGTGCCGCAGGCGTTCTTCGTCTCGTACAGGCCGACCAGGGCGTGCGTATAGTCCTCCGTGGACAGATAGGCGTACTGCGGATAGCGCAGAATGAACAGGATCGTCACCAGCACGAAGGCCCCCTGGGCCATGCAGATCAGCTCCAGCAGCGTCTCAAGGCGGTATCGCTCCTGCAGCCAGATGACGAACATCAGCGTCACGACGAGCCGGGAGCAGGTGATGATCTGGGCCTTCCGGTCGAACGTGACCAGCATGGACAGCCCGAAGCAGAAAAAGACATAGATATACAGCGCCGCGTATTTCCTGTCCAGGCGGATGAGCTCGACATCCTGCCAGGTGTCCGCGCCGGCGAAGAGGATCAGCGCGATCTCGATCAGGAACGCGGCGTATTCCATCATTTTCCCGACGGTCTCGCCCACGACCTTGGTCAGGCTGCCTGGGAAGCCGAGCGACACCAGCAGGCAGAACACCACTGCCAGCTCGATATATACGCTGTTTTCAACCTGTCTCAGGTTTTCGCTGCGTGTCATAACGCCTCTCCTGTCCCCCGGTGTTCATCGAAGGGCCGCCCAGCGGCCGAAGAAATGCCGTCTCCCTACTGCGTGCCGCGTTCCGGGGCCATGCGCCGGTACAGCCTGTACAGGAGCAGCCCGAGGCAGGCGCCGGCGGTATTGGCGACCAGGTCCTCCAGATCGCACTGACCGATGCGCAGGATCAGCTGCGTCGTCTCGATCAGCGTGGTGAGCAGCATGCCGAGCGGGAGCACGCACGACAGCTTGTTGAGATGCTGCGGGCAGATCGCGGGAAAGAGCATCCCGAGGGGCACGAACATGGCGACGTTCAGCCACAGATGCTGCAGCGGCTGCAGGGAACGCCGGCGCACCGCCTCCTCGATGGAGTCAAACTTCAGCATGATCTCCGTCTGGACGCGCCCGCGGCGGGAGAAAATCGTGAAATAGCCTGTCATCAGCAGATACAGCAGGAACAGCAGCAGCATGCCCTTGTTGATCTGCCGGAAGTTCTTGAACAAAAAGGCAAGAAAGGCCACCAGGCCGATGAAGGCCGCCAGGATCAGCAGGGCGAGGAAGGTAAAGCTCATCCCGCCCATCTGGCTGATGATCAGCACCAGCGGCAGCGCGATCAGCAGGTACACCAGCAGGAGCACCATCGCCAGCACCGGGATGGCGGAGCGGCTCGCCGCGCGCTTGGCCACCGCCTGGAAGAGGAAGAAATAGCCGCACAGCAGCAGGATCGCGACCAGCACCAGCTGCATGAGGTCAATATTTCCGAAACGGCCCATCCCAACGGCTCCTTTCTGTCAGATTCGATGCGGTCCGGTCAGGCCGCCGCCGCCGCAGGGTGCGCGGCAAAAACGCCGGCGAGTTTCCCGGTCAGGCCGGGGATCCCGGTCCGGAAGCGTTCGGCGGCCTGCTGTACCAGCTCCCGGATGATCTGCACCGGATTTGCGCCGAGCACCCAGCCGGCGATGACCGCGATCAGGCCGAGAACGACGAGGATCAAAAGGACAATGATCAACACTCTTTTTGTTCCGTTCATCGCACATCCTCCCCGTAACACCACCTGCGGCAGCATGCCGCCGCCGCGCGGACAAGCGCGGGTATCCCGCGCGCGGGCACCGCCGCCGTCAGCCGGAACAGCAGCAGACTCACGGCCAGCGAAATCAGCGCCGTCCCGATCGCAATCAGTTTTTCCTCCAGAAGCGTCATGGCCGTCAGCGCCGACAGGAAGCAGGAGGCGCAGAACGCGCCGGAGGCGGCGGCCGCGGCGAGGATCCCGGCCGAAACGGCCAGAACCAGGAGGATGCCCGCCAGGGCCACAGGCACCGCGAGCAGAAGGAAGAGCGGCAGCTTCGCGCCCGCCTTCTTCCGACTGCGTGCGGGGGCAGAGGCTTTCCGCGCATTGTCCCGCACAGGCTCCGGGGCGGGAGCGGCGGTGTGCGGAAGGGTCTCATGCGGTCTGTCGGGCAAAGCGCTTTCACCCGACGGCAGACCCGTCTGTTCCGCTTCGGCCCTCGGAGAAACCGGCGCCGGACCCGCAGGCGCCGGCAGGATCTCCCCGGCCTCCGAAGCGGGGGTCTCCGGCGGCGTCGCCGTGTTTTCGATCTTGATCGGCTGCGCCGCCGCGCTCTGTTCGTTTGACTCCCAGTTGCCGTCAAGGCCGATCTTGACGAGCTCCTGCACGACGCTCTGCTCGTCGACCGGGGCGGGCTTTTCCACCGGCCGGTCGAGGGTGTCCTCGTAGACGTTCCGCCGTACGGCGATCCGGGCGCCGCCGTCGCCGCCGTGCCGCGGCGGGTCGGCGGAAGCGTTCTTCCCGGAGGATTTCGCACGTCTGCCCTTCCGTTTCACGGCGGGAGCCTGACGGCCGTCGTCCTCGAAGCCGTACTTTTCGTGTTTCTCCTTTTTCTCCCGGGCCTTATGCCCGATGCTTCTCTTGTAGTCGTCCGCGGTCTGCGACAGACCGAGCGAGCGGCCCGAGACGACGTTGTTGACGACGCAGCCGAGCACGCGGGTGCCGGACTTGTACAGCTTTTCGAGGGAGCTCTGGATCTCCGGCAGGGAGGAGCTGTCGTAGCCGATGACAAACAGCACGGTATTCGCCACCTGATTCAGGCTCAGCGTACCGGAGACCACGCCCACGGGGGGCGCGTCCAGGATCACATACTCGTAGTTCTGCTTCAGCTTTTCGACCAGCTCGATCAGCGTGCTGTCCACGCTGATGGCGTTGTGCTCCAGCACGGCCGGCAGCAGGTCGAGATAGCCGGACAGCGTCGTGATGGCCTCTTCCTCCGTGGCGTCGCCCCGATAGAGCGCGTTGAGCGACTGCGCGTAATCGACCTTGTTCAAAAACAGCGCGCCGAGCCGGGGGTTGCGGGTATCGAAGTCGATCAGCAGCACGCGGTGCTCCATGTCGGACAGCTGGATGGCCAGATTGGCGGCCACCGTTGTCTTGCCCTCGCCGAGCCCCGCCGAGGTGACATAGAAGCAGTGGTGCGCTTCCCTGTTGCCCAGGCGGTTGCGCAGGATGTAGGCCGCCGCCGAGAAGTTCTGCACCACGACGGAGTTGCCCACATCCTCCTGGGTCATGATGGAGCCCTTGCGCTTGTAGAAATCGGTGTCGCGCGGGATTACGCCGATGGTCTCCAGACCGAAAAGCGTCTCCACGTCGCGGACGTTGTTGAGCGTGGGATGCATCAGCAGCTCGATGATCGCATAGCCGATGCCCGCCGAGAAGCCCAGGATCGTGAGCAGGACGACCTTGTTGCTGCCGCTCCCCACGACGCCGATCTGCTCGGCCTGCGGCTCGTTGATGATCGCGAGCGAGCCCAGCTGCAGCGTCTCCGGCAGGATGCCGCTGGCGGTCTCGACGATGGCGTTCCAGAGGGCGACGCCCTCCTCCGCATTGCGCCAGACGATCTTCATCTCCAGGACCTGCGTGGTGTTGTACTGGGTCACGGTGATGGCGTTTCTCAGCTGCGGGATGGTGTAGCCGAGCAGCTCGTTCTGATTGATGACCTCATTGAGGACATGGTCGCTGCGGAGCACATAGCGCACCGCGTCCACCATATCCTCCGCCAGATGGAAGTCGTTGATGTTCGGCGCATCGTAACCGCCGACGTACTTGCCGTAGACATTCTTGGACGTCACGGCGAAGGAGCCGGAGATCGTGTAGGTCTGATAGGAGCTCTGCACCACCGTCATCGCGGACAGGATCAGCCCGAAGGTAAACCCCACGAGCGAGAGCGCGACGATGATCATCCAGCGTTTCTGAAGCGCGAAGAGCAGGTCGCTGACGCGAACCCGTATCACATGATTGCTTTGCGTTTCCGTTTCCTGCAAGGAGCGTCACCTCCTGTGATTCAAAGATCGTTTTCCGGGACGAAAGCGTGTCCCTTATACGGCGCTCTGCCGTTTTTTCCGCTTCCTGCGCATCAGCAGGAGCACCAGCGCAAGCAGGGCGAGCGCCAGGAGCAGCGCCGCGCCGTAGATCACATAGTGCACCGTATAGCTGTCGTGCAGGTTGATCTGCTGGATCTCCGCGGTATCCCGGATGCGGATATCGCTGCGGCTCTCCTTGTCGGCGCCCTTGACGATATAGTAGGTGCCGGGCGAGAGCGATTCAAAGAGCGCTTCGCTGCCCGTGCTGGTCCAGGTGCGGATGAGCTCGTTCTGCGACGAGTACAGGGCGAGGTTGATGCCGGGGATCTGCGTTTTCCCGAACTCGGACGTGATCCCGATCTGGACGCGGATCATGCGGTTGGTCGCGGCCACGGAGCTCTCCGCCTCGCCGTCGACATAGCCGAGCGCGTCGATCTGCACGGGGATCTCCGGCGTGGTGATCCGGTATCCGCCGGGCGCATCCAGCTGGCGGATGCGGTAGCTCGTCCCCTTGTCGAGGCTGTCGAGCAGGAAGCTGCCGGTGGAATCGGTGACCGCCTCCAGGCGTTCGCCCCGGCCGGAGACGATTTCAAAGTGCACCCCGGCAAGGCCGGTTTCGTACAGTTCGTCTGCAAGCGAGAATCGCAGCCGCATGCGCTGGCTGGGGAGCACCTCCGGCGCCGGCGCGACCTTGGACTCCTTGACCACCTCGACCGCGGGTTCCTGCAGGAACCCGGCGTAGTACTGCGGGATCTCGCGCTGCCGCAGGGTGTACTGCCCCAGATAGAGCGGCTCGCTCTCGCCGTAGCCGTCCTCCCCGCAGACGAGCTCGTCCACGATCTGCCCCGCGCGGTAGCGGAGCGTGCCGTCCGCGGTGACGATGTTCTCCGCCGCCAGCACGTCGAAGCTCCCGCCGGCGAGGCCGCGGCCGGTCTCGGCGTCGACCATCTGCACGCGGATGACGTTCTTTGAGGGCATCACCGGGACCCGCACGACGAAGGGATCGTCCCAGTCATAGGTGTCCGCCAGAATGAACGGGATGTTCTCCGAGGTCTCGTACCCCTCCGCCTCGGAGAGCTCGTGCAGCTCGTAATCGCCGAGCGTGAGCTTCTCCGGGAAGAAATAGGTGCCGGCCTCGGTGGTCTCATAGAAGCGGTAGGAGATCCGCTCCGGATAATAGGTGTTGAGGATCTGGAGCGCGCTGTTCTCGCCGCCGTACAGCTCAAACTGTACGTTCGCCTCCTTGACGGTGCGGTCGGTCTCCGCATCCACCAGCATGACGTATACGGCGGACTTGAGCCCCAGATCCGGCGTGTCGCCGGGTCCCTCTCCCTGGCCGTTGCCGCCGC
>JAUNNC010000001.1:39770-68590 GCA_030531585.1 Eubacteriales bacterium
AGTCTCTGCTGGTGTCAGCACGGGTGTGGGCCCGGTCGGCGTGGGTGTGGGCGTCGGCGTGGGCGAAGGCGTCGGACTTGGCGTGGGCATGGGCGTAAACGTGTGGCCGCCGCCCCCGTCGTCCGCATACATGGTCGGCGTGGGCCTTCCGTCTTCGGTCCACTCTCCGCCCTCCTCGTCGCCGTACCAGGGGTCGACCTGCTCGTGGTCGGGGATATGTACAAGATACAGGCACAGGAGAAGGAGGACCAGCATCAGGATCATCATCACGGCGCTGCACATGTCGGACGCCGGCTGCCAGAAATTCAGGCCGTCGTCGCTCAGCCGGTGCTTCCGCTTCATTTGTCCCGCCCCCCTGTGATCTGCTTTTCAAACTCCTCCAAGGTGATCGGCTTGGACAGGTAAAAGCCCTGGCCCTCCGAACAGCCGCATTTGCGCAGCATGGAAAGCTGCTCCATGCTCTCGATGCCCTCGACCGCCACGACCATATTCAGGTTCCTGGCCTGCTCGAACACCGCGTTGAGCGCGCCCTGATTCTGCCTGCCGTCGAAGCGGCGGAGGTCCAGCTTGAGCACGTCCGCCGACAGGGACTCAATGGCGCTCAGAGAGATGTAGTCGCCGTTGAAGCCGTCCACAATGACCCGGAAGCCGGCCTGACGCAGCCGCGCCTCCGCCTCGAGGACGGAGCGCGGAGACTGGAGATAGGCATTTTCCGCGATCTCGATCTCCAGGCAGCGCGGCGGGATGCGGTACTTTTTGACCATTTCCTCGAAGAAGCTGGCGATGTCCATGGCGAGAACGTCGGTCTTGGTGGCGTTGATGGCCAGGGGGACCGGGCGTATGCCGTTGTCGATCCAGCGGCGGATGGTGGCGCAGACACTCTCCCAGATGTATTGATCGAGTTTGGTGATATAGCCGTTGCTCTCCAGCAGCGGGATGAACACGGAGGGCGAGACGATGCCGAGCTTTCCGTGATTCCAGCGCACCAGCGCCTCGCCGCCGATCAGCTTGCGCGTGTTCAGGTCGAATTTGGACTGCAGGTGGAAGACGAACTCCCCGCTGCGCAGACCGTCGAGGATCTGCGGCATCAGGATCTGCTCGTTCCCGGGGGACTGGGCGGGCGCGCCGCTGCCGATCTGGCCGCCCGCGGCGGAGAAGCCCTGATTCTTCGGCAGCCGCTCGAGCAGCTCCGTGATCTGCTTGACCTGCTTCTGGTCGCGGAAGCGGATCTGGTCGCCCACCGGCGGGATGACGTTTTTGTGGAACTCATCGATGAAAAGCCCCAGATTCCTCCGCAGCATATTCCAGGAGATCCGGTAGGTGATGTTGAAAACCAGAGAGAGGATCATGCCTGCGATGGAGGTGTAGAACGCGACCTGAATACCGGACAGCAGGGTCTGCACGCTGGTCAGCGCGATATCGACCGAGCTGAAGCCGATGCCGCGGATACCGATGAGCAGACCGATGAAGGTGCCCAGGATGCCGAGGCCCGTCAGCGTGCTGGGGATCTGCGACACGACGTTCTGCCAGCTCCGGAGTGCCAGCACGTCCTCGTTGATATAGTCCTCGATATCGGTCAGCACCTGCCCGGACTCCCGCTGGATCTGGACCTTCTCCTGGTAGTCGTGGAAGATCTCATCCATCACGCGCTGATGGAAGAAGTCCTCGATCTGCACCATGACCGACCAGGTGGAGCTTGTCTGTACCTCCAGCGCCCGTTCTATGTTTTCAAGTCCGACCTCGAAGGCGCGGTAGAACTGCAGCACCGGGAAGACGCCGAGAACCACCCCGGCAAAAATGATGACCTCCATCACCACGATAAACACCGTGGAGACATCATCCGGCGCATAGGCAGTCAGGATAATGCCGCCGATCAGGATGAAAACAACGAGCATGTAAATCAGTCTTCGCATAACGATCTCCTGTATCATATAGTACTTCGCTGCCTGAGACACCGGAAGAGGATCATTCAGAGAGGCCTCGCGCCGTGCGGCGCGCTGCCGGACGCACGCTGCCGCAGAGCCGGCCTGCGCGTGCAGTCATCTATCTTATATATTACTCCTTTTGGAAAAAGAAAGCAAGTAAATCTGACATTTTTTTGTAATTATTTTTCCCGCCGCGCGCGGCCGAAAAAACCGCCGCGGGGATCGGGTCCCCGCGGCGGGAGTGCATGGAAGCGGATGGTTTCTGTCCGGTAACGGGCTGCGGCCGTATCAGCCGCCGGAAACCGGGAAGAAGAAGCCGACGACGTCGCCGTCGTGCAGCTCGCGGTCCAGCGGGCAGCGCTCGCCGTTGACGCTCACCAGCAGGAGCTTCGCCTTGAGCGGGCCGCAGCGGATCAGGCGCAGCGTGTCGCGCACGCGGCTGCCCTCCGGCAGCTCCGCCCAGGAGCGCGCGTCGAGGGCGCTGCGGTCGCAGCCGTGGGGCGGCAGGATCTTGACTCTCATGCGTCCTCCTCCATGTCGATCACGTCCATCGGACAGGCGCGCGCGCACTGGCCGCAGCCGATACAGCCGCCCGTCACGAGCTCGGGAAAGACGTTGCGGTACTTGCCGCTCCTGCCCTCCCGCCTCATGCCGAGGGCGGACACCGGGCAGGCCTGCGCGCAGATGCCGCAGCTGACGCAGGAGAGATAGTCGAAGACGGGATGCTTCTTCGTCATGGTCCCACCTCCGTCAGCCTGTCGATGCCGAGGCGCTTCACCGTCTCCGGCAGGGGCGCGCCGGTCTTGTCGTCCCAGCCGAAGGCCTTCCAGTGGGCCGCGACCTGCTCGCGGTTGCGCAGCGTGACGCCCTTGAGTGGCCCCGAGGGCAGCGGCGGGATGCCCGCCATGCGGTCGGGCAGCCTGACCGCGGCCGGGTCGTAGCCCTGCTTGATGTTGAACAGCTGCCGCAGGGTCTGGATGCGCTCGCCGATCTCCATGTAGTGGTCGCCGTCGAAGTCCCAGCCCTCGGCGGCGTTGAGATACTCCTTGAGCTTCCACATGTGCACGCCCATCATCTGCCCGTAGTAGCAGCCGCCCGCCCCGTCGGTCAGCATCGTGTAGCAGGCGTTGGCCTTGGAGATCAGGGCCATTTTCACCGTTGCGGAGAAGTCGTCCTCCTTGCTGTGCAGCGTGGCGGGCGGCGCCCAGGAGCAGATGTCGCACAGGCTCATGGCGCCGTACTCGATGCTCATGCCGACGGTGTGCTTGCCGGGCGCGGGCTCGGCCACGAAGTGGACGCCGAGCTGGGGATCGTTGCGCGCGTCGTGCATGCCGGGCTCCTGCCCGCCGACGTGCATGGCGTACTCCCTGCCCCCGAACTTCTCCGAGGCGCGCTTGACCCCGTCGGCGAGGTCGCCGCCGAAGCCCTCGCGTGCGATCATCCGCTTCACCAGCGTGAGGATCGCCTCGGTGTTGCCCCAGGTGAGCTCCAGATCGTCGGTCTGCTCCTTCGTCAGGATGCCGTTTTCATAGCACTCGATCGCCCAGGCGACCGTGTTGCCCGCGGAGATCGTGTCCATCCCGGCGCGGTTGAGCAGCTCGTTGAGCTGGTAGATCGAATCGAGGCTCCAGTTCATCAGCAGCGGGCCGAAGGCCTCGATGGTCTCGTACTCGGGCTTGTGTGTCTCGTCGAACTGAGCGTATTTCCGCCCCCGGATGTTGAGCCTGCCGCCGCAGCCGAGCGGGCAGGAGTAGCAGTGGTACTTGGCGGTCTCGATGCGGTTGATGTGCTCGGGGTTGTAGACGGCCTCCATCAGCCGCACGTCGCGCGGCGTGCCGCCCCAGTTTTTGATGGGTCCGTCGCCGCTCGTAATGGCGAGGGAGGTGTTGGCCTGCGTGCCCCACTCGCGGAACATGTAGGCGGTCAGCGAGCCGTCGAGCGGGATGTTGGGCAAATGTCCCATCATCGCGCCGCCCGCGCCGATGAAGACGCCGAGGCCCGTGGGCAGCGTCATCTTCAGCAGCTTGCGCCCCAGCTCCTTCGACAGCGCCTTCACCGTCTCCGGATCGTGGCAGGGCATGGGCCGCGCGCCGGCGAGCGCCACGGCCTTGAGCTTCTTGCTGCCCATCACGGCGCCGACGCCGCTGCGCGCGGCGATGCGCCCGCCCTCGTTGCAGATCCCGGAGATCAGCGAGAGCTTCTCCCCCGCCGGACCGATGCAGGCGATGCAGGGCTTTTTGCGGCAGACGCCGTCGAGCTCGCGGTGCAGGGCCTTCTCCGCCTCGGTGGCGTCGAGACCCCAGTATGCGGAGGCGTCGCGGAGCTCCACGCTCTTCCCGTCGCAGAAGAGATAGACCGGCTCTTCCGAAACGCCGGAGACAAAGATCGCGTCATAGCCGCACTGCTTGATGGCCGGGGCGAAGAGGCCGCCGCAGTTGGCGTCGCCCCAGCCGCCGGTCAGCGGGCTCTTGCAGGCCACGGTCCAGCGCCCCGTCAGGAAGGCGCCGGTGCCGCAGAGCGCGCCCGCGGCGAAGGCGAGGATGTTCTCCGGCCCGAGGGGGTCGGCCCCCGCCGGGATGTGCTTGTAGAGATACCACGCCTCGAGGCCCTTGCCCGCCAGCACGGCCTCGTAGACCTCGGGCGGGACGGAAACGCTCTCCGCGCTGCGCGTCGTCAGATCCACGCGCAGGATCCTGCCGGTGAAGGAGGTCACCGGTCGTACTCTCCGAACTCGCAGCCGATGCCGACGGCCTCGACCTCGTCGATGAGCACCCACCTGCCGAGCCCGCGCCTGTAGAGCTTGAGCACGCCTGTGCCGTTGCCGCCGTTCCAGAGGCGGTTGTGGCGCTTGAGCCCGGTGGGCGCCTCGTAGTTGATGTTCAGCATGTCCTTCTTCTTGCAGCGGATCTCGGTGTCGAGCTTGGCCGTCGCCGTGGTCTGCACGACGTGCCAGTGGATCTCGTCCCCGGTCTCCTCGCAGTCGAACTTCGTGCCCGAGAGTGTCCAGAACTTGGAGAAGTTGAACTCGTAGTCCTTCCCCTCGTAGTGGAACACGCCCAGGAGCTTCCGGTTGAGCGCGACCGGGCCGATCTTCGGGCGGCCGCCGCCGATCTCGAAGACGGAGTTTTCGAGCTTTTTGCCGGTGATGCGGCTTCTGAGCTCGTTGCTGGACAGCCACACCCAGGGCGAGGTGAAGTCGCCGCCCCAGTTCTTGTCGGCGTAGCCGTTGCAGGTCTCGGGCTTGACCAGGTACTTCACGCCGTTGAGCGTGATCTCGCCCGCGTACTTCGTCTTGATGCCCTCGGCGTGCCAGAACATCTCAAAGGCGTTGATGTCGCGGAAGAACTTGCTTGCGCCGTAGCCGACGTGGAAGGAGATCTGCTTGTCGATGTCGAGCTTCCAGCTCATCTCGCCGGCGTCGCACATCCACTCGGGGTGGGCATCGCGCTGCTCGGGCGTCACGGCGACGCGGCCCTCGGTGTGCGTCTCCGAGCAGGTGCAGCCGCCGCAGGAGATCGCAAAGGGGGCGTCGGGGTGCAGGCTCACGTCCTTCCAGGCGTAGAAGTTGTGGAGCTGGCCGTGGTCCTCACCCCAGAAGCCGACGTTGACCATGACGTAGGACGGCAGGACGCCGCGCTTCTGCTTCTCCGGGTCGTTCCAGACGATGACGGGCTCGTCCTTGGCGCGGGCCGGGTTGCAGGCGAAGAACTCGATGTAGAAGGGCTTCTTCTCGCCGGTCTCGGCGTTCTCGGCGGTCAGGGAGTGCCACCACCAGTCATAGCCCTTTTTGGCGAGCGGGCCGCGCAGCATGAAGGCGTTGCGGCTGATGTCGGAAATGTTTCCCATGGGTCTGCCTCCTTATTTTCTGAGCTCGTGCTTGAGCTTGATGTCCTCGATCACGCCCCGCTTCTCCTCCTCGAGGCGCTTGACGAAGCGGTGGAGCTTGCCCTTCTGCACCTTGACGTACAGGGTCTTGACGGGCGGGACGACGTTCATGAGGTATTTGCTCGGCAGATAGACCGGGCAGGGGTAGATGTGCTCCTTGAGCCTGTTGACGCCCTTGACCACGGCCTTGCCGACCTTCTCCGGCGCCTGCACGGGGAAGGGCGGCGTGAGCTTGCGCCCGCCGGTGCCGACGTTGAAGAAGTTGGTCCGGGTCGAGACCGGGTAGATGCAGGAGATCTGCAAGTTCTCGGGCGCCTCGTCGCGGACGGCCTGCTGGAAGCCCTTCATGGCGAACTTGGTCGCGGCGTAGAGGGCGTAGCCGGGCAGGGCCATCTCGCCCATGGCGGAGATCGTGTAGATCAGGCGGCCCTCGCGCCCGTTGAGGTGGTGGAGGTACTTCGAGTAGGTGTAGATGTGCGCGATGGTGTTGAGCTCGAACAGGTGCTTGATGCGGTCCCAGTCCTCGTAGTCGAAGCGCTCGTAGTAGGGCGCGCCGGCGTTGCAGAAGTACAGGTCGATGTGCTCGTCGAAGACCTCCTCCGCCTTTTTGAACAGCGCGTCCACACCCTCCTTCGTGCTCAGGTCGCAGGAGAAGGGGATCACGTTGTCGCCGTAGCCGGTGATGGCCTCGGCGCGGCGGCAGGCCGCGAGGATGCGGTTGCCCTCCTGCTTCAAAAGCTCCTCCATGATGGACTTGCCGATGCCGCTGGAGGCGCCGGTCACGACGATGTTCTTATGGGAAATCATGCTTTTTCACTCTCCTGTCAGCAGTTTTATTGAAAGTTTATTTGATTGCCATGACGGTATCGCAGGCGCTGTGGCAGGCGTCGGCGATGGTGCCGCTTTTCACCGCGTCGCCCACGCGCCAGATGCGCCGGACGCTGAGCTTGTCGAGCTGCCGCGCGAGCTCGCCCGCGGGCTTCACGCCGAGCGAGAGCACCAGATACTGCGCCGGGATGCGCCGCCGCTGTCCGGTCTTCACGTCCTGCACGGTCACGCCCTCGCTGTCCGCGGCGAGCAGCTTCGTGCCCGTCTCAAACTTCGTATCGGTCTTCGACAGCCGCTCCATCTCGTCGTCGACGAGCTGGAACCAGGTCCCGGGCGCGAGCTCCGGCGCCATCTCGATGACGGTGACGCGGTTGCCGGTCTCGCAGAGGATCTCGGCGGTCTCGAGGCCGGTCATGCCTGAGCCCGCGACGACGACGTCCGCATCCCGCAGCACCTTCTCGCGGTGGATGATCTGCGGGGCGGTGAAGACGTTCTCCCCGTCGACGCCCTCGATGGAGCGGGGCCGCAGCGGCTCGCCCCCGGTGGCGACCACGACGCCCCAGGGGTCCATGTCCGCGATCTCGTGCGCGCTCAGCTCGACGCCGAGCTCGATCTTCGCCCCGGCCTTTTTCGCGGCGGTCATCAGATCCTCGATGCACCAGTAGAGCTTGTCCTTGAGATGGCAGGCCGCGGCTGTGAGCACCTGACCGCCGGGCATGGCGTCCTTCTCGTACACGGTCACGTCGAAGCCGCGCATGGCCAGCGTCTGCGCCGCGGTGAGGCCCGCGGGTCCCGCGCCGATCACGACGATCTTTCGGCCCTCGCCGTCGCGCGGCATGCTGAAGTATTCCTTCTCGCGCGCCACGCTCATGTTCAGCGCGCACTCGCCCGGCTTGCCGACGCCCGCGTTGGTCATGAAGGAGCGGATGCAGTTGAGGCAGCCGATGCAGCGCCGGATCTCCTCCGGGTGGCCGGCGGCGGCCTTCTCGACCCAGTGCGGGTCGCAGATGAAGGTGCGGGCCGAGGCGACGAAGTCCTGATCCCCCTCCTCGAGCTGTTTTTCCGCCTGCTCGGGCGTGCGGATCACGTTCGCGGCGATGATCGGGATGGACACGACGCTCTTGATCTCGCGGGCGAGGTATTTGCGCCAGCCGGGCTCGAAGGAGGTCGGCTCCAGCCAGTAGTTGTAGGCGTCGTAGCAGGCGGAGGTGACGTTGATCGCGTCCACCGTCAGCTCCTCGAGCCGCTTTGCGATCCGCTTGCCGGTCTCGAGATCGTAGCCGACGCCGGGGCGGCCGACGCGGTCGTACATCTCGTCGGCGGTCAGGCGCACGGTCAGCGGGTAGTCGCGCCCGCAGCGCGCGCGGATGCCCTGAATGATCTCGGTGATGAAGCGCATGCGCTTGTCGAAGCTGCCGCCGTACTCGTCCGTGCGGCGGTTGGTGTGCGGGGAGAGGAACTGCTGGATGATGTAGCCGTGCCCGGCGTGGAGCTCCACGCAGTCCACCCCCGCCTTCTGGCAGCGGACCGCGGCCTCGACGAAGTCGCTGATCAGGCTGCGGATCTCCCGCTTTGACATGGCGTGCATCCGCGTCGCGCCGTGTTTGGCGAGCTCGACCTTCGACGGGGCCTGCACGGAGAAGCAGATCCCCTTCGCCTCCATGCCGAGCAGCAGCGGCGTGCATTTAAACACCTGATCCATGACGCCGGGGAAGCGGTCGGCCACCGGGATGACGAGCGGCAGGGAGTTGATCGCGCTGGCCATGCCCTGACGGCCCGGGTGGTGGAGCTGGATGCAGAGCTTCGCGCCGTGGCGGTGCAGGCGACCGGCGAACTCCCGCATCGGCTCGATGTGGTAGTCGTGGCTCATGGCGAGCTGGGTGAAGGTGGACGCGCCGCCCATGTCGTTGACGCGGCAGATGCCGGGGATGATCATGCCGACGCCGCCTTTGGCGCGCTCCTCGTAATAATCCATCAGCCGCTCGGTCGGCCTGCCGTCGGTCTGGCCGAGCGAAAACTCCGCCGCGGTCATGACGGTGCGGTTTTTCACGGTCATGCCGCCGATCTTCATCGGGGACAGCAGAAGATCATACATGGGGCTGAAACCCTCCCTTGCTTCCTTCGATTGCGAAGCAACCCCTTCTGCGGGGTATACTTCTGTTGATTCTACTATATCCTTTTCCTACTATGCCGTCAAGTTATTGTGGATAAAAACAAAAATCATGACGGACGGCGTGTTGCCTCTGTATACTATCCACAAGATATCATCCCGGGGAGACGGGGAGACGCGGACGGGCGCTTTGCCGGCGACTTCTTCCGCGGCGCCATGCTCTTCCAGGTCGGCCGGGGACACATGATGCTCGTGGTCAGCGAGAAGCGCAACCCCGACTATGCCAGGCGCGCGCAGCGGATGTTCGAGGCCTTCCAGGAGGAATACCGGAGATTCAAATACGACTACAAGATCGTATACGGCCGCTCCATTCCCGAGATCAGCCGCAAGAACGAGTATGTGAGCTTTGTCCGCAGCATCCAGCGCGGCATGGAGGAGAACACGGTCCGCCGTGTGGGGCCGGACGATGTGCGCTTCTTCAACCGCAGCGAGTATATCCTCCGGGAGCTGGAGGATATTTACCAGAAGCACGATCTCGACGATCCGCGCATGCTGGCCTGCTGCCAGCCCGTGCTGAACATCCGCACCCACCGCTACGACACGGCGGAGGCCTTGATGCGGCTGCGGCTGGACGGGCTCGGGCTCGTGTTCCCGGATCAGTTCATCCCGCTCGCGGAGGAGAACGGCTACATCCATGTGCTGACGGAGATCATCCTGAGCAAGACCTGCGAGGAGCTGCGCAAGCTCATTCAGGCGGGCTACGACATCAACCGCATCTCCGTCAACGTCTCCGCGATCGAGCTCAAGGAGGACGCCTTCTGCGGCGACATCACGCGCATCCTTGACGACAAGGGCATCCCCGGTGAGAAGATCGCCATCGAGCTGACCGAATCCCGCAGAGACAGCGACTTCCTGCTGATGAAGAGCAAGTTCTCCCAGCTCCGGGAGCGCGGGATCAAGTTCTATCTGGACGACTTCGGCACCGGCTACTCCAATATGGAGAGGATCATGGAGCTGCCCTTCGACATCATCAAGTTCGACCGCTCCATGCTGCTCGCCAGCGGCAGCAGCGAGAGGTCCCATCAGATCGTGGTCAGCCTGGCCCACATGTTCGCCGCTCTGAACTACGCCGTTTTGTACGAGGGCGTCGAGAGCGATTCGGACGAGCAGATGTGCCTGGACATGTCCGCCTCCTATCTTCAGGGCTACAAGTACTCCCGGCCCGTCCCCATCACGGAGCTGGAGGAATACTGCGAGCAATAGCTGAATTGAAACGATGAAAGCGCCCGCCTGTTCGGCGGGCGCTTTCACGTGTTCGTTTTTCGCTTTACCGGTAGAAGCTCGAGATCCCGTAGCTGTTGACCAGGCCGTCGAGCCGGACGCCCGCCCTGCACAGCGGGCACTGGTTGGACGGCAGGCACTGATAGTCGTCGAGCACGCCGGAGTAGAAGATCGCGGTCACGGGGAAGCCCGCGCACTCCTCCAGGCAGGAGAAGATGCTGCAGATCCCCGCCGGCTCGCCGCCGTAGTAGCGCACGGCCTCCAGCGCGGCGCGCACGGTGTTGCCGGTCGTGACGGAGGCGGCCAGGATCAGCACATGGCGGTTCTGGATCAGGTGGGCGGTGTTCTCCCGGAAGATGTACTGGCCGGAGTTGGATTCCGGCGAGAGGACATAGATGGTGTCGTGCTCGTTCTTGTTGCGCACGCCGAGCTCCGTCAGCGTGTCGGCCAGACAGGCGCCGAGGACCTCGGTCCCGTCCAGGCAGAGGATCGTATCGACATAGTCCGTCTTGTGGTACTGGATCGCCAGTTCCTTCGCCGCCTGCTTTGCCTCGGCGAGGCGGTGCTTGGTGTAGGTCATGTCGATGTAGTAGTTGAGGTGGCTGTGGCTCGTGGCGAAGTGGCCCTTGGCAATGCGAAGCGGGATGCTGCTGTATTCGCTGCGGAAATGAATGGTGGGTATGACCATGCTGCATGCTCCCTTCCTGTCATGGTTGCTCTGTCGCGTCGGCTGGCTGCCTTCTGATTTTTACTTTACCATATCCGCTGTTACTTGGCAATGAAAAAGCTGCGGATTGACCGCAGCTTTTTCACGTCGCTTGTTCAAGTACATGATCTTGCCCGCGCGCCGGGCCGTATCGCTCACAGATCGGTCGAGCTCCGGATCGTACACCGCGATGCCCATCGAGACGTGCACTTCCTCCCAGCTGTGCTGCGCCGCCGCGCACGCCGCTTTCCGGCCCTCCTCGAAGCGCCGGACGAGCTCCTCCCGGTTCTCGAAGTCCTGGTTCTGCAGGACGACGGCAAACTCGTCTCCGCCGATGCGGAAGACGGGGCTGTGCTGGAACGTGGTGCAGATCGGAGAAGCTGGTCTTCACGTCCTCCGTGGAGTAATAGGTCAGCGCCGTGTGGACGACGGCGTCCGGCACCGCGCCGGCTACGCGCGCGAGGATGGAATACAGCTCGATGTCGCCCTTGCGCAGCGCGAAGCAGTAGTCCAAGTCCACGCCGGTGTAGACCGTGGTCAGGTGCAGCTTCTCGCACTGCCGGGAGATGTTGTTGTAGCGGTAGTTGCTGATGATGACGCAGTCGGCCCCGCCCGCGGCCACGGCCTCCAGGCCGGCCGGCGTATCCGGGAAGTACGCCCTCTTCCAGGTGGGATAGCGGTCCGACAGCCACATCTCGTAATTCGTGTTGCCCTCGTTGACGGCCACGACCACGTCCTGCTTGCGGATGAACTCCTTCTGCTCCGCGGCCCGCCCGCCCGCGTCAGTACTTGAACGTTTCTCTCAGCCCCAGCCACTTCCGGTCCTTTTCGGACAGGATCAGCGGACTGCCGTCGCTGAGTCTGTAGCCGCCGGGTTCCGCGCTCCCGGGATACGCGCCGATGACCTCCGGCCATACGATGCCGATCTCGGGGTCGTTCCACGCCAGACCGCCCTCGTCGTTCGGGTGGTAAAAATCGTCACACTTATAGCAGAATTCCGCCGTATCGGTGAGCACCAGGAAGCCGTGGGCAAATCCCCTGGGGATCAGATACTGCTTGCGGTTGTCGGCCGTCAGGAGCACGCCGTGATACCTTCCATAGGTGGCGGAGGTCCTCCGCAGATCCACCGCGACGTCGAAGACCGTCCCCTTGATGACGCGGACGAGCTTGGTCTGGGGGAAGTTTTTCTGGAAGTGCAGGCCTCTCAGTACGCCCTTGGAGGACATCGACTGATTGTCCTGCACAAAGCTGACATACAGGCCGGCCTCATACATGTCCCTCTGGTTGAAGGTCTCCATAAAATATCCGCGCCTGTCGCTGTGTATCGCGGATTCGATCACGCAGAGGCCTTCGATGCCCCCCACGTTGTACTCGACTTTTATCTGCCCCATGTCAGAGCGCCGCCTCCTTCAAGTATCTGCTCACCGCGTCCCTCCAGTCCGGGAGCGGCTCAAAGCCGGCTTCCGCCAGCTTGGCTTTGTCAAGCCGGGAATTGAACGGCCTCGCCGCCCGGTTCAGGCCGTACTCCGCCGTGCTGACCGGGACGACCTCGGTGTTCAGGCCGTACTGCCGGTAAACCTCACAGCAGAAGTCATACCAGGAAATATAGCCGCCCTCGTTCGTGGCGTGGTAATACCCGTATTTCTCCGTCTCGATCATATCCGCCAGCAGCCTCGAGAGATCCGCCGTATAGGTCGGGGTGCCGATCTGGTCGTTGACGACGCGCACCCGGTCGTGCGTCTTTCCCGCCCGGATCATCGTCTTGACGAAGTTGTTGCCGTTGACGCCGAAGACCCAGGCGATGCGGACGATGAAGAAGCGTTCCAGCGCAGCGGCTACCGCCAGCTCTCCGTCCAGCTTGCTCCGCCCGTAAACGTTGAGCGGGGCAAAGCAGGTGTCGTCCGGTTTCCAGGGGCGATCGCCCCTGCCGTCAAACACATAGTCCGTAGAGAGGTACAGCAGCTTTGCATCTGCCCGCTTCGCCGCCTCGGCGATGTACAGGGTGCCGAGCCGGTTGACGCGGTCGACCATCTCCCGGTTCGCCGCGTCCTCGGCGGCGTCGACGGCCGTCCAGGCCGCGCAGTGAACAACGGCGTCGGGCCTGAGCTCCCCGATCCCCCTCTCGACCGCCTCCCGGTCGGTGATATCCAGCCGGAGATAAGGACCTGCCGTCGGCCCGGGGCAGTCTCTGCTCCCGCTCCCGACGGCGTCATGGCCGCGCCGGAGCAGCTCCCGCATCACGTCATGCCCCAGCTGGCCGTTTACTCCTGTCACCAAAACCTTCATACGCCCGTTTCCCCCGGTTCTCCCCGTCTGTCTGCGCCTGCGGCGCAGGCTGCGCTTCAGACGCTGTCCAGACAGCGTCCGCGCGCCCGTTCCTCTTTTACGAACTCGATGATCCTTCGGTACGACTCCCGCTGTATCCTCAGCTTCGCCAGGTACTTCTTCAGCTCATGGCCCGACTGCTTTTTCTCCACCGCGTGCTCGTCGTGCCAGATCCGGATCCGCGGCTCATACATCGTCACGAGGCCGTCGAGCCTGGCCTGCCGGAACAGCAGCCATTCCTCGCCGTAGAGGAAGGTCACCGGCCGGAGTCCGTCATATCTCCGTACATATTCGGGGCCGAAGATCAGGTAGCAGCCGTGCAGCCCGCACCCGAAAGCGATCTTTTCCCTGTCCTCCTGCGGGGGCAGGTCCGGCTCATGAGCCGGTTTGGCCCGGCGGCAAAGCCTTTTGACGGCTTCCAGCGCTTTTATGTAGGCGATCCCCAGGCCCAGATCGTCCATCCGGATCCGGACAGAGGACGTCTTCAGCATTTTCTCCCAGTCGTTCACGGCGGTCATATCCGGCTTTTCGATCCCGTGATACGGGTTGACGCCCGTGCTCTTTTCCCCCTCGGGATTGTCGATATGGGGGCCGAGAATATCAAAGCCGTACTCGGCGTAGTCCTGCTCCAGGATCTCGCAGACATTGTCCGACAGGATCCAGGTATCGTTGTTGATCAGGGCGATGAAGGAGCAGCCCTCTTCCTTCGCATACTGAAACCCGGCGTTCAAACCGCGGCTGAACCCGACATTCTCCTTAAGCAGGATCACCTTGACGCGGGGCTGTTCCCGATACCTGTCAAGCAGTCTTGCTCCGGACCCGTCCGGAGACCCGTTGTCGACAACGACAACGCAGGAATCGGCGTTCAGCTTCACCAGCAGGTTGTCAACGCATTTGACCGTCGCGTCGTACAGTCCGTAATGGAGTACGACAAAAGCAAATTTATATTCCATCTCCGCACCTCGCGAAAGCGTCAGAGCTTATCGGCGGCTCTTCTCCGCAGCATTCGGAAGGCCTGCTTCACATAAGCCCGGTTTCGTTTTCTCATACCGTAGATCGCGAAAAACAGGGCATTGGGCAGGACGGCGCATACTGCCAGCCTTACGGCCAGCACCGCCCGGACGTCCCACCGCGCCCCCGTGAGCCTCTCCAGCAGGAAATAGGTCCCGAAGCCCACCAGCGCCGTCACGGCCATGTAGTAAAGATTGTCCAGATAGAAGCTCGTAAGCTTCCCGTTTTTAAAATAGTGCGTAAACACAAACTGCGAGCCGTAAAAGTAGACGCAGGTGAACGAGATGATGGTCGCCAGGATGATGCCCGGCACCCCGTACAGCTTTCCGAGCAGCAGATTCAGCACCAGATTGATGGCGGCTTCCGCGAGGGATTTGTATCTTCCGTGCCACCAGAGTCCCGCCGCCTGATAATACACGGCATTGATGTCCCCCTGCTTCATCATCAGGAAATAGTAGCAGAAGAGCAGCATGATCCCCTCGGAGAACATCATGCTCTCGCCCATCCACAGCCGCATGAACGGCTGGAACAGACACATCATGCAGACGCAGCACCATCCCGCCAGCCACATGTAATAGAAGTGGAATTTTACAAAATCCTCGTAGTTCCTCTCCGGGCTCTCGGTTGCCATCTTATTCCCGACGCCCGCGGAAATGGCCGGATTGACCACCGTAAGGAACACCGTCACGCCGTTGACGACAAAGAAGTAGTTGTTGTACATGGCCACCGCGACCAGTCCCAGGTACATCGACACGATGATGCTGTCCAGCGTGTTTCTGGTGGCGCCCCCGATCTTTCCGATCATGAGCCCGACGAGGTTCTTTTTCAGGATCGCCTTTTCTTCCTCGTCGATCGTCCCGGCGGGCTTGTAATCCGGGAACATCCTTGTCACGGCCTGGTTGTTCAGCAGATTCAGCAGCACCGTTGCCAGCGGGATCACGAGCGTATATATGTAGTAGTTTCGGAAGAGCAGCAGCACGGCGCACTGGACGCCGTAAAGGATGATGTTGTACAGCAGCGTGTTCCTGCTGATCACGTCTTCTCTCTGATGCGCCGAGAGCAGGCTCGTCTTGTAGCCGTACAGGAAATAACTGATCACATTGTTGATCAGATAGACCGTATACAGGAGATAGATGTTCGCATCCGCCGGCACGTCTCCATGGATCAGCCGGGGAAGAAGCGGGAGGATGATCAGCCCGACGCCCAGGATGACGGAGCCGATGATCCGGTACGCCCTCCGGTACACATGGAGCAGCGCGCAGATCTTGTCCCTGTCATCCTCCGCGACGGGCTTGTACATGCTGTAAACGATCGCCTGCGAAAAGCCGAGCTCGGTGAGGCTGAGGATGGAGAGAACGGAGGTAAACAGGCTGGACAGGCCGGCATATTGCGCACTTAATGTGTAGATCAGCACCGTCCTGACGAGGAACGGCAGCAGCACATTGACAAGCTTCTGGAGCAGGCCCCATTTTGTATTTCTGACGGCATTCTTTGTCCGCTCAATCTTCATGTGTCGTCCCTCTGCGTGCGTCTGCTTTTCGGGCCGCCGGGACGGCGGTCCCGGCAGTCGGCCCTTATTTGATCGAAGTATATCACAGATCCCCTGCCGATACAACACGTACACGGGCCGTTGCGGCGCCCCGGGAGCTCTCCCTGCCGTGCTGCCCAACGCGCCGTCACAGCAGCTCAAAGCGAAAGTCCTCGAATTTCAGTCTGCTGCCCTCGTCGATCTCCGGCGGGAGCAGGGCGCGCGCGATGAAAACCGGCTCCTCTCCGGGTTCCCCGCTCGTGAGCCAGGCATAGTCGCCGTCGATGCGGCTGACGGTCAAGATCTTGGTTTCCATTTCGTTTTCTCCTTCCGTTTGTCGGGCCGACGCCGCCGGGGGCATTCAGCCCGGAGCGGGCAGCTTCGCCAAAAAATCCTCGATCAGCCGGTTGACGCGCTCGGGCGCGTCCGTATTGGCGTTGTGGCCCGCGCCCTCGATCCACACGATGGGGATCCCGGTCTTTTTGTGCCAGGCCCTGTTGTAGCGGATGCAGGAGCCGGCGCGGTCCTTTTCCCCGCAGAGCAGCAGCGCCGGGCATCGGAGCTCATAGGGGAGATCCGCCTCCATCGCCTCCGCCAGCATCCGATAGCCGTGTCCGGCGAGCTTCGCGTAGTGCTCCCGGTCGCCGTCGTATTCCATCATCATGCCGCGCATCAGCGCTCTGCCGTATTCCGACTCCGCGACGCCCTGCGTCCCGAGCTTCAGAAGGGAGCTCCAGGGCCAGTACCGGTAGACCGGCTCCATCCTTTTCAGCAGCCGGAGCTCCGCGCCCGTCACATATTCCCTCTGCAGCGGGGCGGAGTCGATCGCGACAAAGCCCGCCAGATGCTCCGGGTACAGCTGGGAATACATCTGGCCGACATAGCCGCCCATGGACTGGCCCACGATGACCGGACGGCCGATTCCCTCCCGCAGGAGGATCCCGTGCAGCCACCGGGCCTTGTCGGCCAGGGTGAACGAGAACGCAAACGGCCGGGATCTCCCGTGCGCTGGGGGATCCCACACGAGGACCCGGACCTTCCCTTCAAAGTACGCGGTCTGTTTGTCGAACAGACGGTGGTCGGCGGTCAGTCCCGGCAGGAAGATCAGGGACGCGGGCGATGCGTCCCGCTCATTTGTCCAGTAGCGGATCGTGCCGCACGGCGTTTCGTATGTTTTTTCCGTCATGGCGTTTCTGATCCCTCCGAGGCCTGTGATCCCGTATCTCCGGAGCCGAAAAGGGCCGGAATTGTGAAACCCACAATTCCGGCTCCGCTTTTCATATTCAGGTGCCGGGCTTCTTGACGTAGAGGACCGTTTCGTCCCTGGTGCGCAGAACGCCGTCGGTACCCATATAGAACACCGTACCGTTACTCGTCCTCCAGGTGCCGTCGTTGTACTCCGTGACCGTTTCCTTCGTGCCGTCGGCGCGGTAGACCGTCATGGTCTTTCCCGTGGGCGACGGCTTCACGCCGGCCTTGACCGTGATGGTCGCGGTGGCGGTCTTGACCGCGCCCGCCTTGTTGCTGAAGCGGCAGTACACCTTCCAGCCGTTGAGCTTCTCGGGGATGTTCTCGAGGGTCAGGTCCTTCGAGTCCCCATGCAGGACCCTCAGCGTCGGGAACTCCTTCTGCATCTGGACGTAGTCGAGATCCTTCGCGCCGTCGGGGCTGACGAAGTGCCACTCGGCGAAAATAGCGTCCTCATAGCGCGTGACGAACTGGCACTTGCCGTTGATCGGCACCGTCTCGCTGCCCGGATCCTTGGTCACGACCGGCAGCTTGGGCTTCGGGGTCGGCGTGGGCGTGGGCTCCGGCGTCGGCGCGGGCGTGGGCTCCGACGTCGGCGCAGGGGTCGAAACGGGCGCGGACGTCGGCTCCGGCGTCACGACGACCTTCTCGCTGCGGGAACCGCAGGCGGTCAGCATCAGCACGGCCAGGACAAGGAGGATGACAACAAATGCTCTTTTTTTCATTTTGGTTTCCTCGTTTCCATATATATTAATTTGTATTATACCCCCGGCGGGCGTACGCTGTCAACTTCGTGTCCCGCCATCCTCTCTTTTACCTGGAAATAGCAAAAATCATCTATCAAAAGATTTTTGTAAAATATACTTGACATTATGCCTGCTATGTGATATATTATGCCCAGATCAAAAAAGTGAAACGAAAGGAAGCATCTGTCATGGAAAAAGTTGAACTCGGGCGTTCGATCGGTCTGGCTGTCGGCGTGCTCGTCGGATTGGTGATCGCGGTGCTGCTGCTCCGCTACATGAACCGGGACCACAAGGTCCGGGCGGAATATGACGAAATGCAGAAGAACATCCGGAACCGGGGTTATATGTACGGCTTCTACACGATCCTCGTTTTTGAGGCGCTGCTGTGCCTGGTCCCCTCCTCCGTGCGCCTCCCGGCCGAGCGCATCGTCATCCACTTCCTGCCGATCTTTCTCGGCGTCACGGTGCAGGCCAGCTACTGCATCCTGAAGGGCGCATACGTCGGGCTGAACACCGACCTGAAGCGCTACTGGATCGTCGCGCTCGCGGCCACGGCCATCAACTTTCTCAGCTTCTTCATGGCCTGGAAGAGCGGCTCCCTGGTCGTCGACGGCGTGCTGCAGGCCCCCTTCGTGAACCTCCTCTGCGCCCTGATGTTCGCCGTGCTGGGCGTCTTTGCGCTGCTGCGCAAAACGGAGGAGCGTGAGGAGAGCGAAGAATGAAAAACCTGAGACTGAAGGCGGCCCGGGTCGGAAAGGATCTGTCACAGGACGACCTGGCGAAGCTCACGGGGGTCTCCCGCCAGACGATCAGCGCGATCGAGAAGGGCGACTACAACCCGACGATCAACCTGTGCATCAACATTTGCAAGGTCCTGGGCAAAACGCTCGACGAGCTGTTCTGGCCCGAAGGCGAGGCATAAAGAAGCAGAGCTGTCCCGAGAAGAGGGACAGCTCTGTTTTTGCTGCACGGTATGGAGGGATTACCTGGCCAGGCTGTTCTGCACGGCGACGGCCACGGCGACGGTCGCGCCGACCATGGGGTTGTTGCCCATGCCGAGGAAGCCCATCATCTCCACGTGGGCGGGGACGGAAGAGGAGCCGGCGAACTGGGCGTCGGAGTGCATGCGGCCCATGGTGTCGGTCATGCCGTAGGAGGCGGGGCCGGCGGCCATGTTGTCCGGGTGCAGCGTGCGGCCGGTGCCGCCGCCGGAGGCCACGGAGAAGTACTTCTTGCCCTGCTCGACGCACTCCTTCTTGTAGGTGCCCGCGACCGGGTGCTGGAAGCGGGTGGGGTTGGTGGAGTTGCCGGTGATGGAGACGTCCACGCCCTCGAAGTGCATGATGGCCACGCCCTCGCGCACGTCGTCGGCGCCGTAGCAGCGCACGTTGGCGCGCTCGCCCTCGGAGTAGCGGATCTCACGGACGATCTTCAGCTCGCCGGTGAAGTAGTCGTACTGGGTCTGGACGTAGGTGAAGCCGTTGATGCGGGAGATGATCTGCGCGGCGTCCTTGCCGAGGCCGTTGAGGATGACGCGCAGGGGCTGCTTACGCACCTTGTTGGCGTTGCGCACGATGCCGATCGCGCCCTCGGCGGCGGCGAAGGACTCGTGTCCGGCGAGGAAGGCGAAGCACTTGGTCTCGTCGCTCAGGAGCATGGCGGCGAGGTTGCCGTGGCCGATGCCGACCTTGCGGTTGTCGGCGACGGAGCCGTCGATGCAGAAGCTCTGCAGGCCGATGCCGATGAAGCGGGCGGCCTCCTCGGCGTTCTTCGCCCCGGCCTTCAGGGCGATGGCCGCGCCGACGCAGTAGGCCCAGCAGACGTTCTCAAAGCAGATGGGCTGGATGCCCTTGGCGATCTCGTAGGGATCGAAGCCGGCCGCTTTGCAGATCTCGCGGGCCTCTTCGACGGAGGCGATGCCGTACTCGGCCAGCACGCCGTTGATCTTGCCGATCCGGCGGTCGTAGTTTTCAAACAATGCCATCGTCATATCCTCCCTTATTCCTTGCGGGGATCGATGTACTTCACGGCCGCGTCCCACTGGCCGTAGTGGCCGGTGGCCTTCTTGAGCGCCTCATTGGCGTCCATGCCGCCCTTGATGAAGTCCATCATCTTGCCGAGACTGACGAACTCGTAGCCGATGATCTCGCCGTCGGCGTTGAGGGCCATGCGGGAGCAGTAGCCCTCGGTCATCTCCAGATAGCGCGGGCCCTTCTCCTTCGTGGCGAACATCGTGCCGATCTGGGAGCGCAGGCCCTTGCCGAGATCCTCCAGCGACGCGCCGACCAGCAGGCCGCCCTCGGAAAAGGCGCTCTGGGTGCGGCCGTAGACGATCTGCAGGAACAGCTCGCGCATGGCGGTGTTGATGGCGTCGCACACGAGGTCGGTGTTCAGCGCCTCGAGCAGCGTCTTGCCGATCAGGATCTCCGAGGCCATGGCCGCGGAGTGGGTCATGCCGGAGCAGCCGAGCGTCTCGACCAGCGCCTCCTCGATGATGCCGTCCTTGACGTTGAGCGTCAGCTTGCAGGCGCCCTGCTGGGGGGCACACCAGCCCACGCCGTGGGTAAAGCCGGAGATATCTGCGATCTGCTTGGCCTGCACCCATTTCCCCTCCTCGGGGATCGGGGCGGGGCCGTGATACGCGCCCTTGGCGACCGGGCACATGTGCGTGACTTCCGCGGTGTAATTCATAGGCCATTCCTCCTGTTGAATAAAAACTTTAACAAAAAAGCTGACGACTCTGCGGAAGCAGAAGTCGTCAGCTGTTTTTACAGCGGTTCGGTTTCCCCGGGAGAACTTCATTCCCATCTGGCATAGTACCAGATTCTTCGTCAGATTGCAAGTGTTATCCCGGACCCGGACGAACAATTTGCCGAAACCGCCTGGCGGAGCCGCGAAGACATCCCGTCATCCGCGGCGGATCATCCGCTCCAGCGTCTCATAGAGCCGTTCCGGCTCCACCGGCTTGGAGAGATGCGCGTCCATGCCCGCCTGCAGGGAGGTCTGCACATCCTCGTCGAATGCGTTTGCGGTCATGGCGATAATGGGGATCTCCTTTGCGTCGGGCCGGTCCAGAGCGCGGATCGCCCGGGTGGCCTCCAGCCCGTTCATCACCGGCATGCGCACGTCCATGAGGATCGCGTCGTAGTAGCCCGCCGGATGCTCGCGGAACAGCAGCAGCGGCACGACGTCGCCGGTGTCGATCAGGCCGCTCATGTCGTCGTACCCGCCCACGGCCAGATCCACCCGCCCTTCGGCCAGATCCCGGTTGACGCCGGAGCCGGACTCGTAGGCGACGCGGTTCAGGGCCAGCCCCTTGGTGGCGATCTCAAAGCACATGCCGTCCACGCCGACCGCGGACTGCATGGCGACCGAGACCTCGCCGGGGTGCTCCGCGACATAGTCCCGGAGGTCCGAGAAGGTCCGGACACCGTACTGCTCCATCCGGACCCGGGAGGCGGCCAGCAGATTAATGTGCAGAAACTCCCGCGGGCTCGCATTGATTTTATGTTTGCCCGCGGGAGTTCCGACTCCTGCGTGCGCTCCGGAGGCCGCCGGGCGGCGTCCGTGTCGTGCCCGCCGCGCTTCAGGCCGCGGCGGGTGAGCGTTTATTCGTTGGTGTAGTTGTCAAAATAGCCCTGGATGTAGATGATGGGCGTGCCCTTGTCGCCGGAGCCGGAGGTCAGGTCGCACAGCGAGCCGATCAGGTCGGTCAGGCGGCGGGGCGTGGTGCCCTCGGAGGCCATCTTGCCCACGAGGCTCTCGCCGGTCTTGGCGCGGATCTTGGCCTCGATGGCCTCGCGCAGCGCGTCGCCCGTGAGATCGCCGAACTCGTTGTCGGCCAGGTACTTAAGCTTGAGCTCGTTGGGCGTGCCGATCAGGCCGACGGTATAGCCCGGGGAGACCACGGGGTCCGCCAGCTCCCAGATCTTGCCGATGGGGTCCTTGAAGGCGCCGTCGCCGTAGATCATGGCCTCGATGCGCTTGCCGGAGGCCTCGGAAAGCGTCTTCGCCAGCTCCTCGGCAACCTGGTTGCAGTTGCGCGGGAAGAGCTTGACGGTCTCCTCGGTGGCCTTGTTGGAGCCCAGCAGGCCGTAGACCTCGTTGAAGCCGCTGCCGTCAACGGAGAAGTTGAGCAGATCGTCCAGCCCGAGCACGACCTTGGCGCCCGCCTCGCGCAGCAGGCGCTTGGAGCGCTCGCGCGTGTGGATGTCGCAGGTGATGACCGTGTCGGTATACTCCAGCAGCGTGGTGACGCGGTTGCCGAGCAGCAGCTCGGCCTCGCAGCCCTCGCCGCGGATCAGGTCGGTATAGAAGTCGATGTAGTCCACGCCCGTGAAGGGGTGGATGATGTGGCCGAATTTCTCACGGAACTGTTCTACGGTCAGCACGTCGCTGTAGGGGTTTACGCCCGCCGCGTCGAGCCGGTCCCAGTCGACCAGGTGGTTGCCCACCTCGTCCGAGGGGTAGGACAGCAGCATCACGATCCGGCTGCAGCCGCGGGCCATGCCGCGCAGCAGCAGGGAGAAGCGGTTGCGGCTGAGGATGGGGAAGGCCACGCCCACGGTGCCGCCGCCGGTCTTGGCGCGGACGTCGGAGGCAATCTGATCGACGCTGGCGTAATTGCCCTGGGCCCTGGCGACGACCGACTCCGTCACCGCGACGATGTCCCGGTCACAGGGGGTGATGTTCGCTTCCTTCCAGGCCTCCATCACGGACTGGGCCGCGATCTCGGCGATATCGTCGCCCTGGCGGATGATGGGTGCGCGCACCCCGCGTACAACGGTTCCGATGGTTCTCATTGGTACAAGTCTCCTTTGCCGGATGACCGGCGCGTTTTTGAAATCACGCAGAATATTATATACTTCTTATACAGAGATGGCAAGAATTTTTATCCAATCGTCTGCACGATACGGCTCCCCTGCCCGCTCTTGCGGACCACGATTTTCGAGGGCAGCGTGTCGTAGAGGATCGAGACGTGGGAGATGATGCCGACCATGCCGCTCGAGCGCTGGATCGACGCGAGCACGTCGAGCGCGTCGTCGATGCTCTGCTCGTCGAGCGAGCCGAAGCCCTCGTCGATGAACAGCGTGCCGAGGCGGATGCCGCCGCGCTGCGCCACCGACGACAGGCCGATCGACAGAGCCAGCGAGACCAGGAACTTCTCCCCGCCGGACAGCGTGCTCACGCTCCGGCCCTCGTCCTCCGGCGCGCGGGCGTCGTGGATGTACAGCTCGAGGCCGCGCTTGTTGCCCGCGCCGCGCGCGTCGGAGCGGTAGAGGCGGTAGCGTCCGCCGTGGACCTTTTCGAGCATGCGGTTGGCCTCGCCGATGACCGAGGAGAACAGCACGCCCAGCACGTAGCGCTGCAGCCCCACGCCGGTGTCGCCGCGCAGGACGCGCGCAAACGCGAGGTCGCTCTCGATCTGTCCGCGCTCGGCCCGATAGCACGTCAGCAGCGCGTCCACGCTCTTCTGACACTCCTCCAGCCGCGTGAGGGCCGCGCGCAGCGTGGCGCTGCGCCGCTGGTAGGCGCTCTCCGCCTGCTCGAGCTCCGCCGCCGCCTGCCGCAGGGCCTCGCGGTCCGGCTCCTCCCGTCCGGCGAGCGCTTCCCGGACCGCAGCGAGCTGCTTTTCGTTTTCCTCTCTCTGCGCACGCCGGCGCTGCAGCCGGTCGCGAAGGGCGTTTCGTTCCTGAGGAGGCAGCATGAGCCGCTTCGCCTCGGCCGCGTCGGCGATCTCCCGCTCCCGCAGCAGCGCGTCGAGTGCCGTCTCCGCTTCCGTGAAGGCCTCGGCGGCCTTCATCCGCTCGTCGACAGCTCTCTCCCGGCGTTCCCCGGCGCGCGCGCAGTCGGCCGCAGCCTTTTCCCGATCGCGCTCGAAGGCGTTCCAGTCTTTTTTTCTCTGTTCGACCGCCCGCTCCCCGGCCTCCAGATCCGCGCGGCCGACGCTCCCGGCGCCGCGGCGCGCGGGCCGCGGATGGTTTATGCTGCCGCAGACCGGGCAGGGCTCGTCCTCCCGGAGCGCTTCGCCCAGCTCCCCGCAGATCCCGCCGAGGTAGCGGCGGCGCAGCTCGGCGAGGGCCTGCTCCGCCTCCTCCAGGCGCGTCAGGGCGGCCCCGGAGCGGAGCTCCCGCGCCGTGAGCTCCCGCTCCTGCAGCATCCGCTCACGCTCAGCCGTTTCGAGCGCTGCCAGGCGCGCCTGAAACTCCCGTCCGGCCCTCTCCCGGTTCTCCAGCGGGGCGCGCAGGGCCTCGGCCCGCTCGGCGTCGGCCAGGCGCGCGGCCGCCGCCCGGTTTTCCTCTTCGCCGCGCAGGAGCATGTCGCGCTCTTTTTCCAGCGCGTGCAGACGCTCGAAATCGCGCAGCAGCTCCCGCTGCCCCTCGAGCGCGGCGCGGCGGCCCGTGATGTCCGCCTTTTCGTGCTCCTCCTCGCAGGCACGCAGGTCCTCGCGGAAGGCCTCCGTCTTCTCCGCCAGGGCCTCCGGCGTCTCGCAGCCCTCGCCCCGCAGGCGGATGTCGATCTCCTTTTTCCGCTCGTCGGAGGCGTCCTTACGCTCCTTGGCGTTGGCATAGAAGCGCTCGGCGATCCCGCTCCAGCGGCGGATGCCGAAGATCAGGCTGAGGATGGCCTCCTTCTCCTCCGCGCGGGAGGTCAGAAACTTTTCAAACTGGCCCTGCGGCAGGATCACGACCTGCCGGAACTGCTCGTAGTCCAGACCGATCAGCTCGCGGGCCTTGTCGTTGGCGTCGCGGCTGCGGCAGTTTTCAAACAGCGGCTCGAACACGCCGTCGGCCCGCCGGCGCTGGACGCTCTGGCTCGGGCTGAGATTGCTGCGCTTGCACGTCAGGCGCCGCTCGAAGCGGTAGACCTCCCCCTGCGTCTCGAAGGTGAAGCGCACATAGGTGTCCGTACCCCAGGGGCTCTGGCGGCAGCGCATGGCCTCCAGACTGTCGCGCAGGTGGCCGCTGCTCCGCTCATAGAGGGCAAAGCACATCGCGTCGAGGATGCTGGTCTTGCCCGCCCCGGTCGGCCCTGCGATCAGGAAGGGTCCGCCCCTCGCCGCGCTCTCGAAATCCACGCGCTCCGCGCCCGCGAAGGGGCCGAAGGCCTGGAGCTCCAGCAGCATCGGTCTCATGCCTGCTCCCCCCTCTCCCAGTCGCGCAGCGCCTCGCGAAAGAGCGCGAGCAGGTGTTCGTCCGGCTCCATGCGCACGCTGTCCCGGCAGAAGCGTCGGAAGATCTCCTCGGGCTCATTGCTCTGCCGCTCGAGCTCGTCGAGCGTCATGGTGACGGCGCTCTCGCCGCTGTCATAGGCGAGGCCGCTGTATTCCAGCAGGTTGGGGTAGACCTCGAACAGCTCCGCCGCCCCCTCGAGCCCGACATAACGGTCGGTGACGCGCGCGCGGATAAACCCGCGGCGCTGCGCCTCGCTCAGTCCCCGGCCTGCGAGCAGCTCGTCGAAGCTCCCCTCGATGCTGGTCCGCTCGTGCAGGGCGGGCAGCGGGACGATGCGCCGCTCGAGCGTCCCGGTGTCGAGGACGGTCACGCTCTTGACCTGATTTTCCTCGCGGCCGAAGGAATACTTCATCGGCGTGCCGCTGTAGCGGATGGAGGGCCCGATGTCCTGCGGGCCGTGCAGGTGGCCGAGGGCGACGTAGTCGAAGCCCTCGAACACGCTGCGGCCCACGGCGGCGGCACGGCCGATCTCGGCGGCCCGGTCGGACAGCGAGGTCTCTGCGTCCGCGACGAAAGCGTGGGCGAGCAGGATATGCCGCCTGCCGGGGACAAAGTCCGCCCGCACGGCGTCGAGCACGACGCGGAAGGCGTCCTCCATGGAGCCGATCTCGTCGGCGCGCTCGGGGAAGACGGCGCGCGCCTTTTCGCAGGTGAACCAGGGCAGGAGGTATACGTCCGCCCCGTCGAGCTCCGCGCGCTCGGGCTGTCTTGTCAGCTCTCCCGCGACCGTGAGCCCCGCCTTCTTCAGCAGGGCTTTGCAGGCAGCCAGGCGCGCGGCGTTGTCGTGGTTGCCCGCAATGACCAGCATGGGCACGCCGAGCCCGTCGCAGATCTCCGTCACGGCCGCGTCGTACAGGCGCAGAGCGGCCGCGCCCGCCACCGCGCGGTCGAACACGTCCCCCGCGAGCAGCACCGCGCCGACACGCTCCTCCTCGATGACGCGGCAGATCGCGTCGAGGAAAAAATGCTGGTCGTCCTCGAGGCTGCGCCCCTGCGCGCTCATGCCGAGGTGCCAGTCCGAGGTGTGCAGCAGCTTCATCGAATCCCCCCTGTTCCCGGTTTTTTTGTTATTCTATCAGTTGCTCCCCCTTTTGTAAACGCCTTGACAATTCAGACTCAAGGGCCCATAATTGACGCAGCGACGAAAAACGAAACGGAGAAAAACATGAAAGACATCCTGATCATCGGCGGCGGGCCTGCGGGCCTGACCGCTGCCTACGAGCTGCTGAACGGCCCCGGCGACTACCGCGTCACGCTCTTTGAGGAGAGCGGCACCTTCGGCGGCATCTCCCGGACCGTCGCCTGGCACGGCAACCGCATGGACATGGGCGGCCACCGCTTCTTTTCCAAGGCGCCCGAGGTGAACGAGTGGTGGGAGAAGGTGCTGCCGGTGCAGGGTGCGCCGTCGAAGGACGACCTGCTGCTCGGCCGCACGCCGCCGCTGGCGCCGGGCGGGCCCGACCCCGAGAAGACCGACGAGGTCATGCTGATGCGCCGCCGCGTCTCGCGCATTTTCTTTGACGGGAAGTTCTACGACTACCCCATCTCCCTCAAGCCCGAGACCTTCAAAAACATGGGCTTTGCCAAGACCGTGAAATGCGGCTTCTCGTACCTCGGCGCGATGCTTCACAAGCTGCCCGAGGACAATCTCGAGAACTTCTACATCAACTCCTTCGGACGCGAGCTGTATTCGATGTTCTTCGAGTACTACACCGAGAACCTCTGGGGCCGCCATCCGAGTGAGATCGACGCCTCCTGGGGCGCGCAGCGGACCAAGGGCCTGTCGATCCTGGGCATCCTCAAGGACGTGTTCGGCAAGGCCTTCCACGTGAAAAACCGCGAGGTCAACACCTCGCTGATCGAGGAGTTCAAGTATCCCAAGCTCGGCCCCGGCCAGCTCTGGGAGGTCGTGGCGGAGCGTGTCGAGGCCATGGGCGGCACGATCCTCAAGCACGCGCAGGTCGTGGGCCTGGAGAAGCAGGGCAATCGCATCACGGCGGTGACGCTCGCCGACGGGCGGCGCTTCGAGGGCGACGCCGTGATCTCCTCCATGCCCATCCGGGATCTCGTCGGCGGCATGAACGACGTGCCGGCCGAGCCCGCGCGCATCGCAGAGGGCCTGCCCTACCGCGACTACATGACGCTGGGCGTACTAGTCAAAAAGCTCGCGCTGGTCAACAAAACGAAGCTCACCACGGTCGGCGGCATCGTGCCGGACTGCTGGGTGTATGTGCAGGACCGCAGCGTGAAGATGGGCCGCTTCCAGATCTACAACAACTGGAGCCCCTATCTGGTGCAGGACCTCGAAAACACCGTCTGGGTGGGCCTCGAGTACTTCTGCAGCGAGGGCGACGCCTTCTGGAACCAGAGCGAGGAGGCGTTTGCGCGGCTCGGCGTGGAGGAGATGCTGCGCATCGGCCTGATCACCGACCGCTCCCAGGTGCTCGACACGCACATGGAGCGCGTGAAGAAGGCCTACCCCGCCTACTTCGACACCTATGCGGAGATCGACAAGCTGACCGCCTGGCTCGACACGATCGAGAACCTCTACTGTGTCGGCCGCAACGGGCAGCACCGCTACAACAACCTCGACCACTCGATGATGACCTCCTTCGAGGCGGTCAAGTGCATCCGCTCCGGCAGCACGGACAAGAGCGCGCTGTGGAGCGTGAACACCGAGAAGGAATACCACGAGGAAGAGAAAAAGAACTGAGCGAAAATCACAGGCAGGGCGCCCCGGATTCCTCCGGAACGCCCTGTCTTTATGCCCTTTTCATTCCAGGGTGAACACCGAGACGTACTGCCCCGTGCCGACGTGGTCCTGGAAGAACATCTCCATCGAGCAGACGTAGTCCTCCAGCCCGTCGTTGACGTTGAAGAAGCGGCAGCCCCCGTCGCCCTGCCGCAGGAAGGATACGAAGTGCGGGATCCTCTCCTCCGAGTAGCGCAGGATGCCCATGCGGGAGCGCCGCGCGGCCTCGAACGCCGCCTCGCGCCCGGTGTGCTCGGTCATTTCGGGCAGGTGCCGGGCGAGGTAAGCGCGCATGGCCTTCATGCTCGTCGGCCCGGGGCGGTGCGCGGCGTGCAGGCCGTCCATCTCGGCGAGCAGCTCCCTGAAGTCCGTATCCCGTCCGAGGGCGTGACGGATGTTGTAGACCGCGATCGGCCCGCAGCCGTTGCGGCTGGCCCGGATCGTGCGGTACTCGTAGTCCGTGAAGGCGTCCTGGTCGATGATGTAGCCGTCGTGTGAAAAAGCCTGCATGCGCTCCCCCCTCCGTATCTGCCCATATCATCATAGCGCAGATCGTCCGAAAAGTACAGGTTTATCTCTTGCATTGGCGCAAACGCCCTGTTACAATGAGAATGGAAAAATTTTGAGCGGACTGTCCGTTTCCCCGCCCCGTACGGCGGGAAGACCGAAAGGAGGAGCACCATGAGCAGCGGATTTCTGATCGCCTTGGCGCTGAGCCTGATGCTGCCGGGCTGCGCGAAGCAGGAGCCTGCCGTCCAGGTCGGGCCGATGTCCGAAGCCGTCCCGATCGCTCTCGGGAACGTGGCCGAGGGGAGAGAGCTCTACTGTCTGGCCGACTCGCAGGAGGAGGCCGAGAAGCTCGCCGAGCTCTACGGGATCGAGCTGGTGGAGTTCTCCAACGGTGTGGCGACCTTCCACGCGGAAGAAGACCCGCAGACCGTGATCACCCGGGGAAAAGACAACGGCTGGCCGCTGCTGAGCCTGAACGTCGTCGAGCAGCTGACCGATCCGGTCCGCCCTTCTCCGGATTTGAAAAAACAGCCGTAATTCCGCAGGCCGCGGCCTGTATCCATACGCAGATCAAACTTGAAAGGGAGACGAAGTCATGAGAGAAAGCGTCCGCAAAAAACTGCTTTGCCTGCTGCTGGTCCTGACCATGCTGGTCTCGCTGTGCCCCGTCGCGGCCTTTGCCGATGACGGTCCGCAGGACGACCCGGCAGCACAGGAAGAGCTGGTCGAA
>JAUNNC010000205.1 GCA_030531585.1 Eubacteriales bacterium
AGGTCGGTGCTGCCACCGAGACCGAGATGAAGGAGAAGAAGCTCCGCATCGAGGATGCGCTCAACGCCACCCGCGCCGCGGTCGCCGAGGGCATCGTCCCGGGCGGCGGCACCGCCTACGTCATCGCCGCCAAGGCTGCCGACAAGCTCACTGCCTCCCTCGAGGGCGACGAGAAGACCGGCGCTTCGCTGGTCGCCAAGGCCCTGCGCGCCCCCATCATGCAGATCGCGTTCAACGCCGGTCTTGAGGGTGCCGTCATCCTCAACCAGGTTTACGCCTCCTCCGACGTCAACTACGGCTACGACGCCGCCGGCGACCGCTACGGCGACATGATGCAGTTCGGCATCGTCGACCCGACCAAGGTCTGCCGCAGCGCGCTGGAGAACGCCGCGTCCGTGGCGTCGATGGTCCTGACCACCGAGAGCCTCGTGGCCGACATCCCCGAGAAGAATCCCCCGATGCCTGCGGCTCCCGGCATGGGCGGCATGTATTAAGCACTCACAGAACGGAAAGGGCAAATCGTCCGTTTCCCAATCGACACACAGCGTCCGGCTGGCCTGAATGACCCGCCGGGCGCTTTTCTTCTGCCGCTGTCACATGACTTCCAAAATCAGACGTAATGAATCCTGCTCTCGTCGAAGCGGTCCTGCTGCTTTCGTTCCTCCGCGGGATAGCCCAGCGGGAAAACAGCAAAGGCCCGGAGCCCTTCGGGAATCCCGACGATGTCCTCCACCGCCCTCATGCGTTCCTCAACGGGCGCAATCCCGAGCCAGACGCCGCCGAGGCCCTGCTCCCCGCAAGCCAGCCACAGGTTCTCCATGGCGATGCTCATGTCGATCTGCGCATAGGCCGACGCCCAGAGCTTTTCCCGGTAGGCGCTGACGATGGCGACGGGCGCTGCCTTCGCGCATCCCGCGTAAGGGCTGACCCGGGACAGTTCCTCCAGCTTGCTCCGGTCTCTCACAACATAGAACTCCCAAGGCTGCTGGTTTCCGGCCGAAGGCGCCGCCATGGCCGCGCGCAGGATCGCGAGAATCTTTTCATCCTCCACCGCCCTGTCGGTGTATTTCCGGATGCTGACGCGTTCAAAGATTTCTTTCATTTGCCTGTTCTCCCCTTTTCATCATGATTTTTCCTGTTCCGATGCCTGCTTGCCCTTGAACTTGCGGGCGACCTGAAGCCCGTCCTTTGGCCTTTCCGGCTCCGCGCGGACGGGAGAGTTGTCTATTCCGTTTGCATAGCTGCGGGCATTTGTGCAGAGCCTGCGCCAACGCTTCGCCGGTTTTGACCTCGAACGCTTTGGCCGGGATGGACTTTGCAAGCACGACCTCTCTCCTGGATTCCGGGTCTCCGCCGATGCAGGACGGGATCAGGCGCGGGCCGTCCATGTGCCTGTGCTTTGCTTGAGTCCTGTTTGGGACTTGACTTTTTTTACACGCTTCTGGGGTGTTATTCGGCGGCGAAGCAGGTTTCGTACCAAAGGACAAAAATGATCACCGCATAGGGAATCCGCCAGGCGGGCTCGTCTCCGCTCAGAAAGGACAGCCAGATTTTTCGCAGGATTTCCTGATTGAAAAAGCTTCGGGAGACGGCGCCGAAAAGCAGCTGTTCAATCCACGGACGGAAGCGTTCTTCGCGGAACCACTGTCTGGCGGGAACGGAAAAGCCCACCTTCGGACGGAACGCGATCTCCTGTGGAATCCGCGTATGGGCGGCTTTGCGCAGAATGTATTTTCCCGTCCCGCCTTTCTGCTTGAGTGCGGCGGGTATGGCCGCGCTGAGCTCAAACATGCGTCGGTCGGCAAAGGGGAGCAGAAGGTCGATCCCGTTTGCCCGGGCAGATCGGCCGACGCTGAACAGGATATCCCCCTCCAGCCACAGCGAAATGTCAACGGCCAGCATACGGGAAAGCTGCTCGGCATCGCAGGTCTGTGTGCCGGTTTCCCGGATCAGCGTCTCGAGCGGGAAGGTTCGCTCTGTGTCCAGAAGCTTCATCGCCGCTTCCTGCTCCATCACGCCGTCACATCCATAGTAGCGCGCCTTCTTTTCCCAGTTCCCCGGCGCGCCTGTAAATCCGGTAACCGGCGAAAAACTCATCAGCACCTTCTCCGGAAAAGCAGGGCCCTCTCTTTCCTTTTATCTGTTCGCAGCCGATGGCAAAGGCAAGCGAAGGAACCGTACAGGTGGCGTACGACCTCACGGCCCCAGCGCCGCCAGCCTGCGCCGAGGATTTTGAGCTCGGTCTCACGGCGGTCAGGTCCCGGCGTAAGGCCAAGCTCGCGGCAGAGCGGAACACGGTTGCGCAAATAGCCCTCGTAGAGTTGTATATTCATCAGCTTTGTGCTTTCCTTCGTAATGGACGTATGGTATACTCTCATAAACAAGAAGGATATAAATCAAAGGAGGAGTGAGCGCTTTGTTTCGATTCGTCATGCCCGATCCGGTACTTCCGCGTTCGGAGCAGCTTGCGCTGCTGCGCAGGCAGTTCGACGCGTTTTTAAGCTCCGACGCGCTGAAAGAACTGTTCGCCCTTTTGGAAGTCGACCGCGCTTCCTTCAGCCGCGTCTACAACGGCCGGCGCCTCTCCGACGGCAGAACCCTTGAAACCCAGGAGCTGGAACCCGTCAGGGCCCTCGACAGGCACCGGGAGAGGATCTACCCGCTGCTTGAGGAGCTTGGCTTTCTGACGATCAACAAGCCGCTTGCGCAGGACTACAGCCGCCTCGTTGTTCTGGGCGGCAGCCTGGAGGCCTGCTATACAAGGTCGAAAGCCGC
>JAUNNC010000206.1 GCA_030531585.1 Eubacteriales bacterium
TGATCATGAACTCCTGAATGTCCACGGAGTTGGTGGCGTGCGCGCCGCCGTTGAGGACGTTCATCATGGGCACGGGCAGGGTCTTGGCGTTGACGCCGCCGATATAGTTGTACAGGCTCATGCCGCAGGCGGCGGCGCCGGCCTTGGCGCAGGCCAGGGAGGCGCCCAGGATGGCGTTGGCGCCGAGTCTGGTCTTGTTGGGGGTGCCGTCGAGCTCGATGAGCAGCTTGTCGATCGAGGTCTGATCCAGCACGTTCAGGCCGACGAGAGCCTCGGCGATCTCACCGTTGACGTTCTCGACCGCCTTCAGCACGCCCTTGCCGCCGTAACGGCCCTTGTCGCCGTCGCGCAGCTCGCAGGCCTCGTGGATGCCGGTGGAAGCGCCGGAGGGAACAGCCGCGCGGCCGACGGTGCCGTCGTCCAGTGTGACCTCGACCTCAACGGTGGGGTTGCCGCGGGAGTCCAGAATCTCTCTGGCCATCACGTCAACGATTTCAAAGTATTGTTTCATTGGTAAATACCTCCATGAATTTGGGTGTCTAGATTATACCCTAAGTCCCCGGAAAAATAAAGACAAGATTGTGAAATCTTTCCCGCATTTCCGCTTTTTTGCAGTCTGGAACTTTTTCTTGCCTTTACGCCCGCTTTGCGGTACAATCTGGAAGAATCACGAAGGAGGTAGACTCTATGAAGAAATTTACGGTGGATCCCGCCGTCTTTGCCAAGCTGCCGGACTACTGCCTCGGCGTCGTCGTGGTCGAGGGCTTCGACAACGCGGCCCCCTGCCCGGCGATCGACGCGATGCTGGACCAGAGCGCCGCGGACTTTGCCGCCCGGCACGCCGGGGACAACGTGCGCGAGCTGCCCGGCGTCAAGGCCTGCCGCGAGGCCTTCCAGGCGCTGAGCATGAACCCCAACAAGTTCATGGTCTCGATCGAGGCCCTGGCCAAGCGCGTGCAGAAGAACGGCGCTTTGCCGCACATCAACCCGCTGGTCGATCTGGGCAACGCTCTGTCCCTGCGCCACGAGGTGCCGATGGGTGCGCACGACATCGACAAGATGGAGCCTTGCGGTATCGCCGTCCGCTTTGCCGGCGAGGGCGACAGCTTCCTGCCCATGGGCGAGGAGGCCGTCGAGGTCATGCCCGAGGGCGAGCTGTGCTATGTCAGCGGCCACACGGTCAAGACGCGCCGCTGGATGTGGCGTCAGAGCGAGGACGGCAAGATCACGGCCGAGACCTCGCACGTCTTCTTCCCCATCGACGGCTTCTCGTCGGTCAATCTCGACTCCGTTCTCGCCGCGCGCGAGGAGCTGGCCGCCTTCCTGCGGGACGAGCTGGGCCTTACGGTCAAGCTCGGCTTCATCGACCGCGACCACCCCGAGATGGAGATCGGGGACTGAAAAAACTTATCAAAAAAGCACGGACGACCGTCCGTGCTTTTTTGATATGCGGTTGTCTTACTTCTTGGCGAGGCCCTTCTGGCGGGCATACTCGGCGGCGCCGAGAGCGCCCATGAGCTGCGGGTCGGTCTTGAGGTTGACGACCTTCAGCTTCAGCACATGCTCGATGGCCTCCTTCAGACCGTCGTTCTTCGCGCAGCCGCCCGTCAGCGTAATGCAGTCGGTCGCGCCGGCCTTCTTCGCCATGACGAAGCAGCGCTTGGCAACCGCCATCTCGATGCCGGCCGCGATCTCGTCCATCGGCTTGCCCTCGCCCACGAGGGTGATGACCTCGGACTCGGCGAACACCGTGCACTGCGCGGTGATCGGGATCACGTTCTTCGCCGTCAGGCTCAGCTTCGAGAACTCCGGCAGGCTCATCTCAAAGCTGCGCGCCATCGCCTCGAAGAAGCGGCCCGTGCCTGCGGAGCACTTGTCGTTCATCGCAAAGTTCTTCACCGTGCCGTCCGTGTCCACGCTGATGCCCTTGACGTCCTGGCCGCCGATGTCGATGATCGCCTTGACCGTCGGATCCGTCACGTGCACGCCCATCGCGTGGCAGGAGATCTCCGAGATGTTCTCGTCGGCGAAGGGGACCTTGTTGCGCCCGTAGCCGGTGCCGATGAGGTAGCTCAGCTCCTTGGAATCCTTCAGCCCGGCCTTCGCGCACACGTCGGCCATCGCCGCAATCGCGCTCTGCTCGGAGTTGATCTTGCTCATGATGGTGGTATCCGCCACCATCTTGCCGTTCTCGTCCAGAATGACTGCCTTCGTGTAGGTCGAGCCTACGTCACAACCGCCGAAATACTTCATGTTGCGTGTTCTCTCCTCTAATCAGTTATTGTATCAGTACTTGGGGAACTTGTCCATCTCGTAAGGCATCTTGAGGACGTCCTCACGCTTCATGTTGTCATAGTGCCTCTTCAGGAAGGGCTCGACCACGTTGAACAGCAGCTTGCCGTCCAGATCGAAGAAGAACACCACAAACAGCAGGGCATTGGCCGCGAACAGAATGCCGAACAGCTTGAGCAGTGCTTTGCAGAGTTTGTTCATCGTTTCGTCTTCCTCCTATTACCAGGTCATGGAATCGTCAAAGTCGAGCAGGGACGGATCCAGCGGCTCCTCGTGCATGACGGTGGTCATGTAGTCATTGATGAGGCGGCGGATCTCGGCGCGGGAGACCGTGCGGCAGTCGGGCAGCGCGTGCGGCATCCAGAAGGCCTTGACGTTCCTCTTGCGGAACTCGTCCTCGAACAGGCCGTGGACGCCCTGCATGCCCTTGCACTGGAGCTGGTCGTACATGGCGACCATGTCGCAGT
>JAUNNC010000049.1 GCA_030531585.1 Eubacteriales bacterium
GGGTCCGCGATCGTGCGGGCAAGGCGCACCCGCTCCATGATCTCCCCGCGCGGATAGCAGAGGCTGCGATAGCGCGTGTTCTCCGCGTCGCCGAAGAAGGTATAGAAGAAATTGTCCGGGTCGTTGAAGTCCGCGGTCCAGGTGGCCGAATAGCACGAGAGGGAACCGCTCTTGCGCAGACGCATGAACTCGCTGTCGGGCAGGACCTCGACGGTCACGCGCACGCCGAGCTCCTCCCACATGGAGACCGCCGCCCGGATCAGCGCCATCTCGCTCAGAGACGACGCGGAGCTGACGCTGAACGTGAGGTCGAAGCCGTTGGGATAACCGGCTTTCTTGAGAAGCTCGCGCGCTTCCTCCGGGTCATAGGGAATCTCCGGGAGATCGGGATTGAAGCCGTACAGACCGTGCGGCATGATCCCGTTTTCAAGCAGACCGCGTCCGCCGTAGGCCGCGTCGAGCAGGACCGCCCGGTTCAGCCCGAGCTGAAGCGCCTGTCGGACGCGCGCGTTGTTCAGCGGCCTGACGGATTCATTCAGCGCGATATAGGTGATGCTGATGCGCTGCACGTGGTAAAGACGGTCCTGATAGATGTCGCCGTGGAGGAAAAACTCAGAGGATTTGCCGACGTCGTCCAGATTCAAAATGTCCAGACCGCCGCTCTCGAACAGCAGGCGGATTTCCTCCGGGCCGGTCATGAAGCGCAGATCCAGACCCGCGCAGCGGGGTGCGCCCTGCCAGCAGTTCGGGTTCGCCGTGAGCAGCATGCCCCTGCCCGGCTCCCAGCTCTGCATGATAAAGGAACCGGTCCCGATCGTCCAGTCGGGGTCAAGCCCAAAACGCTCTCCGGCGGCCTCGGTCGTCTCGGCGTCCAGAATGGAAGCGCCGGGCATGGACAGGCAGGCGAGAAAGGCTTCGAACGGCTGCTCGAGCGTGATCGAGAAATCGAGGTCGCCGAGGATCTCGAAGCCCTCGAGCCGATCCGTCTCTCCGTCCTCCAGCCGCTGTGCACCGACGATATTGTCGGCGATGTCCCGGTTGCAGGAATCGGGATGCGTCAAAAGGCGGGTGAAGGTATACAGTACGTCCGAAGAAGTCAGCGCAGAGCCGTTGCTGAACGTCACGCCCTCACGCAGATGGAAGGTGTAACGGCAGCGGTCCGCGGAAATCTCCCAGTGCTCGGCCAGCGAGGGCAGGATCACCGCGTTCCCGTCGGCGTCGTTTTCCATCTCCACCAGACGGTTGAACACATTCTGCGCGATGGTGTAGTGGATCGTCGTACACTGGAAATCCACCGTGTCTGGCTCGTCCTCGACGGCGATGAGGTAGTGCAGCGTATCGGGTTCCGGCGCGGCGGTCTGCCCCTGTGCGCCCGGGGTGCCGCCTTCGCCCTGTGAGGCGCAGGCGGAAAGAGAGCCCGTCAGCAGCACGACTGCCAGCAGAAGGCAGAGCGTCTTCCTGCAGGTAGCCAAAATGTTCATGGCGCGTTCTCCTGTTGATCGATCATCCAAAGACAACAAAACGAATACCGGCGAAAGGGGGGCCGAGTGCAAAAGAGTGTATATACTATAACAATATACAGTTTACCATATCTGCTCCGACAGGGCAAGAAGCAAAAAACGCAAAAAATTGAAATAAACTGTGAAAAAGCAGCAGAAACCCCGCTTCCGGCTCGAGCCGGAAGCGGGGTTTCTGCATCCCAGGTGTCGGGAACGTTATCGTTTCTGCCGTTTTATTCCAAATCATTCATTTTCCATATCGTGTTCGGCACGCTTTTTTCGCCCGATCGGGTTGGCCATGGCCGCCTCATGCAGAGCTGCGTTGTCCAGATGCGTATAGATTTGCGTTGTATTGAGGTTGCTGTGGCCCAGAACCTCCTGCAGGGCACGGGTATCGACTCCGTTTTTGAGCATCAGGGTCGCCGCCGTATGCCGCAGCTTGTGAGGGGAGTAGCGGCTCGCGTCCAGCCCGGCTGCCAAAAGCTTCTTTTCCAGCATGTACTGCACGGCCCGCGTTGTCATTCGGCATCTTTTTTGACTGATAAACAGGGCGTTTTTATCGGAATCTTTAACTTTTTCGTCACTTCTGGAAGCTAAATAATCGTCAATGGCCTCACGGCAGCCCTCGGCGAAAAAGACGACACGCTCTTTGTTGCCTTTGCCGATGACACGGACATGATCCTCATACACATCCGTGATATTGAGCGAGACCAGTTCCGATACCCGCAGGCCGCAGGAGAGAAACAGCATCAGGATGGCGTAGTCCCGGTATGCATAGGGACCCTCGCAGGCTGCCAGAAGCCGCTCGCATTCGGATTCTTCCAGATACCTCGGCAGCGACGCCTGACGCTTTGGCATGTCAAGTTCTTGACAAACATTGTAGTCAAGAAGATGACGCTTGAGCGTAAGGTAGTTAAAAAAGGATTTGACCGAGGAGGTCCTTCGGCAGCGGCTGGCGGCTGAGAGACCGCGGCTTTCAAGCTCCGGCGAAAAAGACTGATAGCGGTACAGCTCTTCGATCCGAATGGATTTGATGAAATCCAAATCAATATCGGTGATGTCGATCTCATTGAACGGAACGTCGCGCGAGACGAGATGACGGCGGCGTTTGATATAGCGAAACAGGATTTTGAGATCAAGATAATAACCGGCGATGGTTTGGTCCGAGTGACCGCGCACGGTGGAGTGATATTCCAAAAACTCCATAACAAGGTCCGGAACGTCGTTGATCTGGTCTAGATTCATACTTGATGCTCCTTGTTGAAAAAACAGCATTCAAAATGTCGTTTAATTTATATTATGCGACATTTGAGACATAAGGAAGAAAGGCACGCGATACGCTGCCCTTTTCTGTTCGCTATAATAAACCAGGTTCGTGCTTCTGTCAAGAATGAATTCAAGCCGTCCTGAATCAGCGTCACAAATCAGATATGGGAAATTATTATGTCAGCTTTCTCAACGCTAGTCTTAAAAGAAGCGGCCGCGTATTTGCGGCCGCTTCCCTGCAGCTTGTTTATTTTCCGAATTTGTATCTCAGATTGGCGCGCAGAGACGGTCCTGTGATCCGGATCGTATTGAGCACCGTCGCAATGGCGGTGGCAAAATCCAGAACGACAGCCAGCCAGAGATTGCAGTACCCGATGATGCTCAGGAAAATCAGCACGGACTTCACGATGAACGCGAACAGCGCGTTTTCGATGCAGATCTCGCGCACACGCCTGGATATCTGCTTGACGATCGGCAGGCTTTCAAGCTCATCTGCGGAGACGACGGCGTCTGCGTACTTGGCGCGCTTGGAGACCCTGATATCGACAGCCGCGGAGCTGTGCTGTTCCATGCCGTTCGAATACAGGAACAGGACGGCGCCTTTGGTCTTGCGTGTGGTCTCGTCGACGATATCGAGCTTCTTTTCGGGAGTGCACTGCGCGTACATCTCCGAAAAATTCATGTCCTCCGCGAATGCCTGGCCGACTTCCTTCCCATCCTCGCACAGGAGGATGCAACGGCCGATCCCGGCAGCCTTCAGCTCGGGGACCAGATTCTCCAGATCGGAATTGATATCGGAGCTGATAACGACCTTGCCCATTTTCCTGCCGGCGACGACCATATAGAAGGTCTGGCCTGCTGTTTCCCCGGACTCATCGATATCCAGTCCCCTGCCCCGCAGGTATTCCGCCGTGGCAAAGGTCACGGGAATGCCGTCGATGGAGAGCTCAACGCCGTAGCCGGGAATCTCACGGAAATCCTTGATGACGTCCAGACGATAATCACGGTCAAATACGGCAGAGATCGCATTAGCGACGGGCTGCTCGGAATAATAGACGGCATGCGCGACAAAATTCAGGAACGTCTCCTGATCCAGCACGTCGGAGTACATGGAAATCACACGCGGGCATTCGTCCGTGAAGACGCCGCTTTTGTCAATGACGGCAACGGAGGCATCCGCCATGGCTTCCATGCTGTAGGCATTGTTGAAAACAAGGCCGTGGCTCGCGCTGCTGCAAAGGCCCACCAGACCAGCAACGGGAATAGACGCCACCACCGACATGGGCGTTGCGATCAGCAGGATGATCAGCGCCCTGTGGATGGAGACCAGAAAACCGAAGCTGGTAAACAGCGGGAGTGCGATCGCATAAACCACCGCAAACAGCATCGCAAGGCGCAGGATCGTACCGGCACTGCTGCGCATGACGTTTTCAATCGCCATGGAGCAGCTTTCCTCGTTGCCCGCGAGCTCACGCATGTGTGCAATGACATCTTCATCCCGGCCCTGGACAAGATCCAGCGCGGCCTTCTTCGTATGCTCCTTGGTAAACTTCAGGAGGAGCAGGCCGATCTGGTACAGCAGGATCAGCGCGGCGCCCTCTGTGGCAAAGCCTACAAAGAAAGCAAGAACGGAAATCAGAATCAGCAATACGGGCGAAGCGAAATAATCACCGTTCAAAATGCAGTCGACGGCCTTGAGAATGATGTCATATCCCGCGAGCCCCGCAGAAATCACCAGCAGCAGAATCCTGAGGAATGTCGGGATCGTCAGGATCAGCGCAACGGCAAAAATGACGGAAGCTACAACAAGTCTGATAACCAAAAAATTATTAAGTGTGGCGGAAATCCTCGCTGGATCGACCTTCGCCGGTTGTTTCTTTATATGTCCCTGGCTCATTCTGCCACCTCCCTGATAATCTTGGTGAGGTCAGCGGATCAGGCTTTTCCGTCCGAACCCAGAACGTGAACGATCTTGTGAGCGACCATGTCCTTCACTGCCTGACGGGCGGGCTTGAGATACTGACGCGGGTCGAAGTGATCGGGATGCTCGACAAAGTACTTGCGGATGTTGGCGGTCATGGCAAGACGGATATCGGAGTCGATGTTGATCTTGCACACGGCGAGCTTGGCAGCCTGACGGAGCTGCTCCTCGGGGATGCCGATCGCGTCGGGCATGTTGCCGCCGTACTGGTTGACCATCTTGACAAACTCCTGCGGGACGGAGGAGGAACCGTGCAGGACGATCGGGAAGCCGGGCAGACGCTTGATGCACTCCTCCAGCACGTCAAAGCGGAGCGGAGGCGGGACCAGAACGCCGTCGGCATTGCGGGTGCACTGGGAGGCCTTGAACTTATAGGCGCCGTGAGATGTGCCGATCGCAATGGCCAGAGAGTCGCATCCGGTGCGGCTGACAAACTCCTCGACCTCCTCGGGACGGGTGTAGCTCTCATGACCGTGCTCCACGGCGACCTCGTCCTCGACGCCGGCCAGCGTGCCGAGCTCAGCCTCGACGACCACACCGTGGTCATGGGCATATTCCACAACCTGACGGGTCAGGGCGATGTTGTCCTCAAAGGATTTGGAAGAAGCGTCGATCATGACAGAAGTAAAGCCGCCGTCGATGCAGGATTTGCACAGCTCAAAGGTGTCGCCGTGGTCAAGATGCAGGGCGATGGGGATCTCGGGATTCTCCAGAACAGCGGCCTCGACCAGCTTGACAAGATAGGTGTGATTGGCATAAGCGCGGGCGCCCTTCGACACCTGCAGAATGACAGGGCTCTTCAGTTCACCGGCAGCTTCGGTGATACCCTGAACGATTTCCATGTTGTTGACATTGAAGGCGCCGATGGCGTAGCCGCCGTTATAGGCCTTTGCGAACATCTCTTTCGTGGTTACGAGTGGCATAATTCATTTTCTCCTATCCATTTTACTAAAAATTTGTACAAAAAGCACATTTACAAATTTTCGTTCTTATTATATCCTCATTGCGTGGTAGAATCAATAAGTAGTTTTTACAAAAAAGAATTATTTTCAATATTTGTTGGAGGAAAGAAAATGTCTGAAAAATTGATCGGTTCCTGCATCTTCGGCCAGTCCGGCGGCCCCACCGCAGTCATCAACGCCAGCGCGTACGGCGTAATCCGCGCCGCTCTCGACGCCGATGAGATCACGAAGGTTTACGGTGCAAGCCACGGCATCAAGGGCGTCCTCGAGGACAAGCTCTTCGTCATGGACGAGGAAGATCCCGAAGAGCTCAGGCTCCTGCTGAACACTCCCTCTTCCGAGCTCGGCTCCTGCCGCTACAAGATCGCCGACCCCGAGGCGGACGACACCGACTACAAGCGCATCCTTGAGATCTTCAAGAAGTACAACGTGCGTTACTTCTTCTACAACGGCGGCAACGACTCCATGGATACCTGCAACAAGATCAGCCGCTATATGGAGTCCGTCGGCTATGACTGCCGCGTCATGGGCGTTCCCAAGACCATCGACAATGACCTGTTCGGCACCGACCACTGCCCCGGCTTCGCCAGCGCCGCCAAGTATATCGCCACCTCCTGCATGGAGATCAACAAGGACGCCCGCGTCTATGACAACGGCATGATCACCATCGTGGAGATCATGGGCCGCCACGCCGGCTGGCTGGCCGCCAGCGCCGCGCTCGCCACCGCCTACGGCTCCGGCCCCGACCTCGTGTATCTGCCCGAACTGAACTTCGACATGGACAAGTTCCTCACCGATGTGGACAGGATCTACAAGGCCAACGGCAAGGTCCTGGTCGCGGTCTCCGAGGGCATCCACTACGCCGACGGCAGCTTCGTCTCCGAGGCCAAGACCTCTGCGACCGACGGCTTCGGCCATGCCCAGCTCGGCGGCCTTGCGGCCTCTCTGGCGGAGATCGTCAAGCACCACACCGGCGCCAAGGTCCGCGGGATCGAGCTGAGCCTGCTGCAGCGCTGCGGCGCGCACCTTGCCTCCGCCACCGATATCGAGGAGGCCTGCGCTGCCGGACGTGAAGCGGTCGTGCAGGCGGTCAACGGCGTCACCGGTCAGATGGTCGCCTTCGAGCGCGAGACGGTCGAAGGCAAGTACCACTGCAAGCTGGTCCTGCTCCCCCTCTCCAAGGTCGCCAACTACGAGAAGAAGGTCCCGCTGGAGTGGATCAACGAGGACGGAAACGGACTCAAGCAGGAGTTCATCGACTATGTGCTGCCCCTCATCCAGGGCGAGCCGAAGCTCCCGCTGGTCGATTCCCTGCCCCGCTACGCCAAGCTCAAAAAGGTTCTGGCCGAGTAATTGCGCCGAAGCGATCAAAAACACCTCGTACCAAATGCGGTACGAGGTGTTTTTTACGGTTGAAGGCGCACGCGATTTCCTGTATAATAAGCATGGTGATTTGTATGCTCTCTCTGCAACATCCCTATATCTCCGTCCGCTTTGACGGACAAGGTACCTACGGCGGCGGCCAGCAGTTTTCCCGCAACCGCATGGTCAAGCGCTGCGGCTGCGGCGTGGTAGCCGCAACGGATCTGCTGCTGTATCTGGATCGCTATCATTCCGACTTGGAAATCCCGCTGTTTCGGGACCTGCCGCGTGAGGGACCTGTCCCATTTCCCTCCTACGACGCCTGCCTGCAGCGGATGCGGACGAGCTATTTCCCCATGATCCCCTACGCCGGGATCAACGGACTGATGCTTGCGGCCGGGATGCAGCTCCTGTTCCGGCGATGGAAGCTCCCCTACACGGCGAAGTGGTGCTTTGGTCATGCCCGCCTGTGGGCGCGGATCGAGACCATGCTCCGCGCCGACCTTCCGGTGATCATGTCCGTCGGGCCGAATTTTCCCCTTTTCTGGCGTCATGAGAAGGCAAATTTTTACACGCGTATGCCGTCCGGAGAGCTCCGCGCCACCGCAGGAGCCCACGCCCATTACTTCACGGTGACGGGGATGGACGAGGATTGGCTGCGCATCTCCTCCTGGGGCCGGCTGTACTACCTGAGGCGGCGGGAATTTGACGAATACGTCGCCCGGCACAGCGCCGCCTTTGCCAGCAACATCCTCTATATCGAACGAAAAACGTGAGGCAGCAGCGCCTCACGTTTTTCATCGTCTTTCCGGTACTTATTTCAGAACGACCCGGTTGTAATTCTTCTTGCCGCGGCGGACCACGATGCCCTTGCGCAGCGAGTCCGCATCAAAGCTTGCGGCGATGTCGTCGATCTTCGCATCGTCGACCGCGACGCCGCCCTGCTGGACGTTGCGGCGCGCGTCGGACTTGGAGGCGCACAGGCCGCACTTGACCAGGATGCTCAGGATATCGAGCTGTCCGTCGGCGAGATCGGCCTCGCTCAGCTCGGTGGTGGGGACGTCGCCGCCCTCGGAGCCGCCGAAGAGCGCCCTGGCGGAAGCCTGCGCCTTCTCGGCCTCCTCGACGCCATGGACGAGCTTGGTGAGCTCGTAGGCCAGGATCTCCTTGGCCTTGTTGAGTTGGCTGCCCTCCCACTTGTCCATCTCGTCGATCTGCTCAAGCGGCAGGAAGGTCAGCATGCGGATGCACTTGAGCACGTCCGCATCCGCGACGTTGCGCCAGTACTGGTAGAATTCGAAGGGACTGGTCTTGTTGGGGTCGAGCCAGACGGCGCCGGCGGCGGTCTTGCCCATCTTCTTGCCCTCGGAGGTGAGCAGCAGCGTGATCGTCAGGGCGTGGGCGTCCTGGCCGAGCTTCTTGCGGATCAGCTCGGTGCCGCCGAGCATGTTGCTCCACTGGTCGTTGCCGCCGCACTGCATGTTGCAGCCGTAATGCTGGAACATGTAGTACCAGTCGTAGGACTGCATGATCATGTAGTTGAACTCGAGGAAGCTCAGACCGCGCTCCATGCGCTGCTTGTAGCACTCGGCACGCAGCATGTTGTTGACCGAGAAGCAGGCGCCGACCTCACGCAGCAGCTCGATGTAGTTGAGCGGGACCAGCCATTCGGAGTTGTAAAGCATCAGAGCCTTGCCGTCGGAGAAGTCGATGAACTTCTCCATCTGACGCTTGAAGCACTCGGCATTGTACTGGATGTCCTCTTTGGTCAGCATCTTGCGCATATCGGTGCGGCCGGAGGGGTCGCCGATCAGCGTGGTGCCGTCGCCGATCAGGGCGATGGGCTTGTTGCCGGCAAGCTGCAGGCGCCTCATCAGGCTCAGCGCCATGAAGTGACCGACATGCAGCGAATCGGCGGTACAGTCAAAGCCAATGTAGAAGACGGCCTTGCCGTTGTTGAACAGCTCGCGGACCTCGTCCTCGTTCGTGACCTGCGCGATCAGGCCTCTGGCTTTCAGTTCTTCGTAGATTCCCATGTTGTGTTCTCTCCTGTATATGATATTATTTGATTTCCTTTAAAACCTGCTCCGTCTGTTCCGCCATCCAGGCGATATAGGCGTTGCAGTGCGCGGTGTCGATCTTGATCTCCTCACAGCGCAGCGCCCCGAAGCGCTCGCGGAAGGCGCCGGTCAGCCTGCGGCTCAGTGCTGCGATCGCATCCTTTGTCTGCTGATCGCCTTCGACAGAATAACGGCAGCAGAGCCCGGCTGCCATGACCGCGCCGGTCACCGCCCCGCAGATCTCGCCGCAGCGGCAGCCGCCGCCAAAGCCGCCGGACACGGCCAGCGCCGTCTCCTCATCCAGCCCGGTATAGGCTCCGCAGGAGCACAGAACACTCTGGGCGCAGTTGAAGCCGCGCGCATGGAAATCGAGCGCCTTGTCTCTTACGGTCATGTCCCTCCCCCTTTCCGGCAAAACGAATCCCTCTGTCCATACAGACAGAGGGCATTGTATGCGGTACCACCTCTGAACGCTCTCCCCTCGCGGGAAAAGCCTCAGTGAGTGCGAAAGCACTCCTGCGCTCTATCGGGCGCACCCGTCACAGCCTACTTGCACTTGCGTTCGGTGTGCCGCTCGGGACTGTATTCGACCGCCTGCCTCTCCCCTCTTGCACCGGCCGAAGGGCTCTCTGCGCAGGCTGTTGGCGGTTTACTCCTGTCCGTCGTCGCGTTAACATGTGGGATTATACTGTATTCGACCCCGGGTGTCAAGTATCAGATTTCTGCGATTTGAAACGCTCACAGGCGGCAAGCTGTTCCTCCGCGCTGGCGAGCGTGAGCGGGGTGATATTGTCTCCGCCGTGCAGACGCGCAAGCTCTCTCCCGCGGCCCTCGCGGTCGAGCGGGAGCACGTCGGTATAGGTCCTCTCCCCGCGCTCCTCCTTGCGGATCAGGTAGTGCCGGTCCGCCATGGCTGCGATCTGCGGGAGATGGGTCACGCACATGACCTGCTTGCCGAGCGAGACGTGCCAGAGCTTCTCCCCGACACGCTGGGCGGCGATGCCGGAGACGCCGGTATCGATCTCATCAAAGACCATGGTCGGTACGGGGTCCTTCTCGGCAAAGACATTCTTCATGGCAAGCATGATGCGGCTGAGCTCGCCGCCGGAGGCGATATGGCTGATGCGGCCGAGCTCCTCGCCCGCGTTGGCGGACATCAAAAAGCGGATGCGGTCGCAGCCGTTGGCGTCAAAGCCCGGCTCTCCCTCGAGCGGGCTGAACTCCACCGCGAAACGCACCGAGGGCATATTGAGCTCACGCAGCTCCGCGCTGATTCGCTTTTCCAGCAGCGCCGCAGCCTCCTGCCTTGCGGAGCGGAGACGTGCAGCATCAAAACGGCAGCGCTTCGCCGCCTCGGCGAGCTGCTTTTGCAGTTTTGCACTCCGCTCGTCGGCATACTGGATGCTGTCGAGCTTTTCCCGGCATTCGTCCAGATAAGCGATCAATCCGTCCTCATCCCGGGAATACTTGCGCTGGAGCTTGCCCAGCAGAGAGATGCGGGTCTCCAGGCTGTCGTATTCCTCCGGCGAGAAGTCGAGGCTTTCCCGGAAATCGCGCAGGGTCTCCGCCACATCGGAGAGGCTGAAGGCCGCGCTGTTGAGCGCCTCCGCGCTCTGCTCGAGCTCCGGCGACCAGGCGGCGGCACGGGAGACGTACCAGGCCGCATTCTGCGTCATGGACAGGGCGTTGTCTTCGTCCCCGGAGAGCAGGGCGGATGCGGCGTCCAGCGCCTCGGTGAGCTTCTCTGCGTTTCGCAGCAGGTCGCGCCGGGCGCAGATGCTGTCATATTCCCCCGCCTTGAGCTGCGCGCGCTCAAGCTCCCCGATCTGGTAACGCAGGCTGTCGCTGAGCCGCTCCTTCTCGATCTCGTCCATCTGCAGCGAGTCGAGCTCCTTCTTGAGGGCGGTGTAGGCGCCGTATGACCTGCGATAGCCGTCGAGCACGGCAGCATCGACGCCGAAGCGATCGAGATACTCGCGGTGCCGGCGCTCGTCCATGAGCTGACGCCCGTCGTTCTGGCCGTGGATGTCCACCAGCAGCGCGGCCAGTTCCTTGAGCTGAGCAGCCGTCACCGGATTGCCGCAGACACGGCAGCTGCTCTTTCCGTCGGCGGCGATGCGGCGCTGGATGATCAGCTCGTCCTCCGCCTCGATCTCGTTTTCTTCGAGCCATGCCTCGCAGCCGTCCACATCAAAGCTTGCCGTCACCAGACCCTTTTCGGCTCCGCGGCGCACGAGCTCCCGGCTGACCCGTTCCCCGAGCACGGCGCCGATCGCGTCGATCACGATCGATTTGCCTGCGCCGGTCTCACCGGTCAGCACGTTCAAACCCGCCCCGAAGCTGATGTCGGCGCGTTCAATGACGGCGATATTCTCAATGTGCAGCTCGCTCAGCATAGGAAGCCCTCTTAGAAAAGCTCTTCGATCTCTTTGTACAGGTTCATGGCGCTGGCATTGTCCTTCATGGCGAGGAAGGCCGTGTCGTCGCCGGCCAGCGTGCCGACCAGCCCCTCGATCTCCATGCCGTCCAGCGCCGAGCAGGCGCCGTTGGCAAGGCCGGGCAGCGTCTTGAGAACAACGAAGTTCTGGGCAACATCATAGGAGACCAGACTCTCCTTGAAAATCTTCTTGAGTCTTGCGTCCAGATCAGGGGTATCCTGCTTGCTGGCAGCGACATAACGGTAATTACCCTTCGGGCCGAGCTCCTTGACCAGACGCATGTCGCGGATGTCTCGCGAGAGCGTCGCCTGCGTGCTCTTGACGCCGCGCTCAGCCAGGGCTTCCATCAGCTGATTCTGCGTCTCGATGTCCCTCTCGTTGATGATCTCCATGATAACGCTCTGTCTGCCGAGTTTCATCATGTATCCTCCTGTATATTAACGTAATTTTTCAAATGCAAGTTCATAGAAGTTCCGCAGTCCGAGATCGGCCATCCAGGTACAGCTCTCGCTGCGCCGGACCACGACCGTGTCCCCGCTGACCAGATCCAGCAGGTTGTTCCCGTCGACCGCGAGATAGGCGCGGCGCGTATGGAGCTTTTCCATCTCGATCGTGATCACGCTGTCCGGCCCCAGTACAAAGCTGCGCGAGCTCATCATGTGGGCGCAGATGGGGCTGATGATGATGTTTTCCGCATTCGGCTCGACGATCGGTCCGCCGGCCGACATGGAGTAGCCCGTCGACCCGGTCGGCGTCGAGAGGATCACCCCGTCGCCGGAAAAGCTCGTAATGCGGTTTCCGTTGCAGCGGGCCGTGATCTGGATACAGTCACCGTAGCCGTGCAGAACGACATCGTTGAGCGCCTTGTCGCGGCAGATAAGCTCGCCGCCGCGGAGAAGACTCACATCGAGTTTCATCCGTTTGGAAAGCGTATACTCCCCTCTCGCCGCCTGCAGAACGTAAGCGTAATCCTCCGGCTCCAGAATGGTCATGAAGCCCTTGGTCCCGAGGTTGATGCCCAGCAGCGGCACCGTGTATTCGTGGATCTGACGGGCGGCGCTGAGGAGCGTCCCGTCGCCGCCGACAACGACGATGAGCGTACATGCGCTCGCAACTTCGGCAAGGGTTCGATATATGAGATGTCCGGGCAGGATCTCGTCTCCCTCGTCTGCAAAGATCGGACACAGGCAGGTTTCGTAGCCCTCGCTTCTGAGCAGGGCTTCGATTTTCAGGCTGAGCTCACAGCCGGAATCCCGGTAGGGATTCGGACAAATTGCGATCATGGCCGACCTCCTGTCTGTAAACAAATATGATAATCCTGTCACTCAACAAAATATTATATCATGATTCCAAGTCGCTGTGTGATGCACGTACAACAGCCGGTACATCAAACAGCCCGGACAAGCCGGCGCAGTTTTTCAGATGACAAATATACTCAATATTGCCTTCCGGTCCGCGTATGGGTGAGTAGTCAAGCCCAAGCACGGAGAGCCCTTCGTTCTGAGCAAAATCGAGGATGCCCTCGACGACACGCACATGGACGGCGCTGTCGCGTACCACGCCTTTTTTGCCCACATCCTCCCGACCGGCTTCAAACTGCGGCTTGATGAGGCAGATAAAATCGGCTTCGGGCTTCAGAAGCTGCCGGACGGCGGGGATGATCAGACGAATCGAGATGAACGAGACGTCCATCACCGCAAGATCAATCGGGTCCGGAATCTGTTCCTTCGTAATATAGCGAAGATTCGTCCGCTCCAGATTCACAACCCGCTCATCCGTCCGAAGCTTCCAGGCAAGCTGTCCGTATCCGACATCAACCGCATACACCTTTGCAGCCCCATGCTGCAGCAGGACGTCGGTAAAACCGCCGGTAGAGGCGCCGCAGTCCAGACAGATCTTTCCGGCCGGGTCAACGGGAAAGACCTTCAGCGCCTTGTCGAGCTTGAAGCCGCCGCGGCTGACAAAGGGCAGAGCCTCGCCGCGCACTTCGATCCGGGCGTCCGGCGAGACCGCGGTTCCGGGCTTGTCCACACGATTGCCGTTGACAAAGACATGACCGCTCATGATCGTGGTTTTGGCGCGCTCCCGGCTCTCGGTATAACCCTGCTCAAAAATGAGCTGGTCCAAACGCTGCTTCTTCATTCCGATTCGCTGGTTCTTCCGCACATCTCAGCGGCGGTGCGGGCGATGGAGGATGCGCCGATCCCGCATTCACAACGAAGCTGTGCAACTGTCCCGTGCGTAACGATCCCCTGCCCGAGATTCAGCAGGCGGATCTGCGGGATCTCACAGCCCTTTTCCGCTGCACGCATCAGAAGCGCGGAACCGACGCACCCGGCCTGACAGACCTCCTCCGCGACGATCAGCCGTCCGGTTTTCATTGCGGAGGCAACAGAGAGAGCGTACGTGTTGGGAAACGCCGTGCCGAGCTTGACGATCTCGGCGGAGATCCCCTCCAGAGCCAGCGTGTCGGCGGCGTCCAGAGCCTCGTTGACCATGGTGCCGTAGCAGACGATCGTGAGATCCTCCCCGGTGCGAAGGACAGTCTCCTCACTCATGGAGGAATCGGTATAGCGCCCTTCCCCGCCTCTGGGGTAGCGGACAGCGACCGGACCGGGCACGCTGTGCAGGGCGTGCTCGAGCATGTCGTGCAGCTCGCGGAAGCTCGCAGGGCAGAGCACCGTCATGCCCGGCACGGAGCTGAGATAGCCGATGTCAAAAACGCCGTGATGCGTCTCCCCGTCGCTGCCGACAAGACCGGCGCGGTCCACACAGAGCACCACATGCAGTCCCAGCAGAGAGACGTCATGGATCAGCATATCATAGCTTCTCTGCAAAAAACTGGAGTATACGGCGAAAACCGGAACAAGGCCCTGTTTTGCCATACCGGCTGCCATCGAAACCGCGTTGCCCTCGGCGATCCCGGTATCAAAGAAGCGCGTCGGGTACTTTGCGGCAAAGCATTCCGTACCCGTTCCCCCGGTCATGGCGGCGGTGATGACGACGATGCGCGCATCCCCCTCCGCAAAGCGGCAGAGATACTCGCCGGCCTTGTCGGAGAAGGAGACGCCCACAGGCGCAAGCTCGCCGCTGGCCGGATCAAAACAGCCGACGCCGTGATACTTGTCCGGATGTGCCTCGGCATAGGGACAGCCCTTGCCTTTCCTGGTGAGCACATGCAGCAGGACCGGCTTTTCCATATCCCTTGCAAGCCGGAGTGCGTTTTCAAGCTGCTCGAGATTGTGACCGTCGACCGGGCCGAGATAGTACAGCCCCATCTCGCCGAAGACGTTGTTCGGCAGGATCCGGGCTTTCAGCCACTCCTTGCTCTGATGAACAAAATCGTAGATCCACCGCGTACGCCGGGAGACGCTGCGGAACCACTTTTTGAAATTGATATAGCCGGGCTTGATGCGCAGCGTCTGCAGGAGCTGTGCCATGCCTCCCACGTTCTCGCTGATCGACATGTTGTTGTCGTTGAGAACGATGACCATCGGCTCCCTGCTGGCAGCCGCATTAGCCAGACCCTCGTAGGCCAGGCCGCCCGTCAGCGCGCCGTCCCCGATCAGAGCAAGCACGTCGTAATCCTCTCCGAGCAGCGTCCGGGCGTGGGCCATTCCCAGCGCGACGGAGACCGAATTGGAGGCATGACCGGCA
>JAUNNC010000207.1 GCA_030531585.1 Eubacteriales bacterium
CCTCGGGGCTGGTCTCGAGACGGACCAGGACGACCTTCTCCTTGCGGGCGGCCCAGGCCTTGGCGTCCTCAGCGGTGAAGACGATCTTGCCGCAGGCGGCGCCGGGGGAGGCGCCCAGGCCCTTGCCGATCGGGGTCGCGGCCTTGAGGGCCTTCGCGTCGAACTGGGGGTGGAGCAGGGTGTCGAGGTTGCGCGGCTCGATCATCAGGACGGCCTGCTTCTCGTCGATCATGCCCTCGTCCACGAGGTCGCAGGCGATCTTGAGCGCAGCCTGCGCGGTACGCTTGCCGTTGCGGCACTGGAGCATGTAGAGCTTGCCGTTCTCGACGGTGAACTCCATGTCCTGCATGTCGCGGTAGTGATCCTCGAGCAGCGCGCAGACCTTGACGAACTGGGCGTAGGCCTCGGGGAACTTCTGCTCCATCTCGGCGATGGGCATCGGGGTGCGGACGCCGGCGACGACGTCCTCGCCCTGGGCGTTGGTGAGGAACTCGCCCATGAGCTTCTTCTCACCGGTGGCGGGGTCGCGGGTGAAGGCGACGCCGGTGCCAGAGTTGTCGTTGAGGTTGCCGAAGACCATCGGCATGACGTTGACGGCGGTGCCCCAGGAGTAGGGGATGTCGTTCTGCTGTCTGTAGTAGTTGGCGCGGGGGTTGTCCCAGGAGCGGAACACGGCGCGGATGGCCTCCTTGAGCTGGACCACGGGGTCGGAGGGGAAGTCCTCGCCGAGCTGCTTCTTGTACTCGGCCTTGAACTGCTCGGCGAGCTCCTTGAGGTCGGCGGCGGTGAGGTCGACGTCATAGACGACGCCCTTCTTCTCCTTCATCGCGTCGATGAGCTGCTCGAAGTACTTCTTGCCGACCTCCATGACGACGTCGGAGAACATCTGGATGAAGCGGCGGTAGGAGTCGTAGACGAAGCGCTCGAACTTGGGGTCGGGGTTGCCGGCGATCATGGCGGCGACGACGTCGTCGTTGAGGCCGAGGTTGAGGATGGTGTCCATCATGCCGGGCATGGAGGCGCGGGCGCCGGAGCGGACGGAGACGAGCAGGGGGTTGGTGAGGTCGCCGAACTTCTTGCCGTTGATCTCCTCCATGATCTCGACGTTCTTCATGATCTCGGCCATGATCTCGTCGTTGATCTGGCGTCCGTCCTCGTAGTACTGGGTGCAGGCCTCGGTGGTGATGGTGAAGCCCTGGGGGACGGGCAGACCGATGTTGCTCATTTCGGCGAGGTTCGCGCCCTTGCCGCCGAGCAGCTCACGCATCTTGGCGTTGCCTTCGGAGAACAGATAGACATATTTTTTGCTCATGTTATCTTTCCTTTCTATGGTAAAAATAATATTGTTTGCCACCGAATAGATTACCACAAAAACCACGGATTCCGCAATGCATATTCATCACAAATCCGCATTTTGAATTTCGGGGATTTTGTCCGATATTTCTGCAAATCCACCAAGGCTCAGGACTTCGCCCCGGATGCGGGTATCGTACCCGAGCGCCGCGAGCGCTTTTTCGACGTCCTCCTTGGTCACGCCGGGCACCTGCGAGGCCAGGGCGTTGATGAGGGTCTTGCGGCGCTGGTTGAAGGCGGCGCGGACGATGCGGAAGAGAAAGTCTTCGTCCCGGACGGGGACGGGGGGCGCGGCGCGCCGCGTGAGGCGGATGACGGAGCTTGTGACCTTGGGCTGGGGCACGAAGCAGGAGGGCGGCACGTCGAACAGCAGCTCGGTCTCGGCGTGCCACTGCACGAAGACGCCGAAGGCGCCGTAGTCGGGGGTGTTCAGGGCTGCGCAGATGCGGCGCGCGACCTCGCGCTGGATCATGACGGTGACGGTCTCGAAGAGACCGCTTTCGAGCAGCGCGGTCAGCACCGGGGTCGTGACGTTGTAGGGGAGGTTGGCGCAGACCACATGCCGCAGACCGGGCATGGTCTCGTCGAGCAGGGCGGGGAGGTCCTGCTTGAGAATGTCCCCGAACACGACCTCGACGTTCTCGCAGCCCGTCAGCGTCTCGGCGAGGACGGGCCGCAGCGAGCGGTCGAGCTCCACGCTGACGACCTTTCCGGCGCGTCTGGACAGCTCGCGCGTGAGGCAGCCGACGCCGGGGCCGATCTCCAGCACGCCGGTCTGCTCGTCGAGCCCCGCGGCCTCGGCGATGTCCTCCGGCACCCAGGCGGCGGTCAGGAAGTTCTGCCCCAGGGACTTGGAGAAGCGGAAGCCGTGTTTTTCCAGCAGGGCGCGGATCTCTTTGTAATCGGTCAGATTCATTTTTTCTCTTTCAAAATCTTCTCAAAGGCCTGCCGGTGCGGATCGTGCCCCGGCTCGGCGTCCACGAGGATGTTGCCGCGGTAGCGGAAGCCGCTCTCGCGCAGCAGATTCTGCATGGGTTTATTTTTCCTGTGCGTGTCGACTCTTATACATTTGAGCCCGTAGACGCGCGCCTGTGCCTCGCAGCAGCGGATCAGCGCCTGCGCGGCGCCGCTGCCGCGGTACGCCTTCGCCACGGCCGCGCGGTGCAGCACGCAGTACGGCAGCTCGGCGGACCACTTGCCGTCGGTGATGAGCTCGTAGCCGGGCTCGGGCAGGGTGCTGAGCACGAAGAAGCCGATGGTTTCGCCCGCGCTCTCGCGCACGAAGCACTGACCGAGGCGGATATCCTCCGCGAAGCGCTCCGTGCCGGGGTAGGGGCCCTGCCATTGTTCGACCCGGAAGCGGGCCAGACT
>JAUNNC010000208.1 GCA_030531585.1 Eubacteriales bacterium
GTAGTCGCCGTAGACGGCCACGGCCTCGCGGTCCCGAACGGCCCGCAGCACGCGCTCGCGCGCCTCGCGCATGCCCAGAATGCGCAGGGGATCGTAGAGGCACTCCTCGCCCCCGTAGAGCAGGGCGGAGGCGGCCTCCACGGTTTCGATGCCGCGCAGGGAGAGCACGCGGCAAAGCAGAGGCGCCAGCCCCATCCCCGCAAGGGCCGGGGATATGGCAGGCTCCCGATAGGGAATGCTCCAATCTTTCTTTTTCATGGCAGTTCAACTTTACATTTTTTTGAATATCTAATCTTATCAAATATTCCGGTCCAATTCAATAGCGGGAAAAGAAAAAACCGCGTTTTCCAACGGAAAAGGCGGTTTTTCGCGGGGGTTGTCATTTGCCGTAGTCGGTGAGGACGCGCGGCGGCGCGGTTTCGGCGCCGCTGCATACGGTGATGAGCGCCTCCTCCGGCGTCTCGCACAGGGCGTAGAGATCAAGGACGCCCCTGCCCATGAAGCCCTTCGCGGCGGTGCGGTGCAGCAGCTCCTGAAAGGGCTCGTAGTAGCCGGCTGTGTTGAGCAGGGCCATGGGCTTGCTGTGCTGCCCGAGGGCCTTGAGCGTCAGCGTCTCGAAGAACTCCTCATAGGTCCCGATCCCGCCGGGCAGGGCGATGAAGGCGTCGGCCTTCTCGGCCATGTACGTTTTGCGCTGCGCCATGGTCTCGGTCAGCAGGATCGAACAGCCGTCGAAGAACAGCACGCCGGGCTCGTTGAAGAAGCGCGGCGCGGCGCCGTGCGCCTCCCCGCCGTGCTCGATCACGCCGCGGGCGCAGGCGCCCATCAGCCCGGTCGCGCCGCCGCCGAAGACGAGGCGGTGCCCGCCGGCGGCAAGGAGCGTGCCGAGCTCGTAAGCCGCGTCGAAGTAGACGGCCTCAAGCGCGTCGGAGGATGCGGCGTATACGCAGATGTTCATGACAGACCTCCCAAAAAGGACGGATTTTCGCGGAAAACCGCGGCTTGACAAACAAAGAATCAGCGCTTATGATACAAAGACATGCAACAATGCACGGAGGCTTTTGACCCATGGCGGAACTTTTCGTCGACTGCGCGCTGGACGCGCTCAAGGACGGCGCGCTCAGCATCCCGATCCTGTTTCTCGCCTATCTGCTGATGGAGCTGCTCGAGCGGAGCAGACGGCTGGACGAGTCGATCCTGCACGCCTACTCCCGCAAAGCGGGCCCGGCGATCGGCGGTCTGCTCGGGGTGATCCCCCAGTGCGGCATCTCAGGCGCGGCGGCGACGCTGTTCTCCACCGGCACGATCACGGTCGGCACGATGCTGGCGGTGTTCTTCGCGACCTCGGACGAGATGCTGCCGATCATGCTCTCGGCCATGACGGACGAAAACGGCATCGCCGCGTCGAGCATCCTCAAGATCGTCGCGGGTAAGGCGGCGCTCGGCATTGCGCTGGGCTATCTGGTCGACGCCGTCGCGGGACGCTTCTTCCGCCGGGAGAAGGATATCCATTCCTTCTGCGAGCGCGAGCACTGTGAGTGCGGCGAGGAGGAGGGCAGCGCCCTGCACGCGGCCCTGATGCACACGCTCAAGATCGCGCTGCTGCTCATCGCAGTCAACTTTGTGCTGAACCTGCTGCTGGAGCTGGCCGGAGCCGAGCGCCTGAGCGCCACGCTCTTTGCCCGGCCGGTCGTCGGCGAGCTGCTGCTGGCCCTGCTGGGGCTGATCCCGAACTGCTCGGTTTCGGTGATTATCACCCAGACTTACCTCAACGGCATCATCGGCCTCGGCGGTCTCTTCGCGGGGCTGCTGTCCAACGCGGGCATCGGCATGCTGGTGCTCTTTCGCAGCAACGCCGATCTGCGCGAGAACCTGCGCATCGTCGCCGTCCTGTTCGGGCTCTCCGCCCTGAGCGGCATCGTCATCGGCCTGCTGTTCTGAAAGAAACATAGAGAAAACGGGAAAGTTCCTCCGGGAGCTTTCCCGTTTTTGCTGTTATCCCTCGACCTCGGTGTCCGCCCCCGCGTCGTCCAGCACCTGCCCGACAATCTCGGCGTAGCCGCGGCAGGGGGAATCCGGAGAGGGGAGCAGGATGCGAAAACGCTTCCCCAGGTGGGGCAGACCCGTCACGATATCGTAGAGCGCGTCGAGATTGCGGCCGTAGAAATCCTCCCACAGCATGGCGGAGGACATGACCGTATAGAGCTCCGCGCGCTCCCGGCAGGCGGAGAAATCCAGCGTGACCTCCGGGTGCAGCGTGTTGAGCAGCGCCAGGCAGCAGGTGTGGATATCCTCCCAGGCACGGTCGAAGTCCCGCGTGTACCAGGGGTCGTCGATGATGGCCTCGGGTTCTCCGACGTATTCGGTCATCAGGTGGAGCTTGCCCTCCGGATCGCCGCCGAAGCAGCGCTCCATATTGCGGAGGTTGGCCTGATCGAAGCCGAGCAGCAGATCGTATTCCTCGTAGTCGTCACGGCGGATGCGCCGCGCGGTCTTGCCCGCGCAGCCGATCCCGTGCTCGGCGAGCTTGCGGCGGGCGGGGGGATAGACGGGGTTGCCCAGCTCCTCGGAGCTCGTGGCGGCGGAGGCGATTTCAAACTCCTCCGCGATCCCGGCGCGCCGGACCATGTCCTTCAAAACAAACTCGGCCATCGGCGAACGACAAATGTTGCCGTGGCAAACGAATAGTATTTTTATCATCCTCGAAAAACCTCAAAAAAGCC
>JAUNNC010000209.1 GCA_030531585.1 Eubacteriales bacterium
TGTAAATGTCAAGCTCTTTTTCCCTTGATACGGTAAGCACTATTCCAAGACTGCGGTAAGCACTTTTTCCCTTGCCGCGGTAAGGACCTTTTCCCTGCCCTCGGTAGGCACTTTTTCCCTGCCCGCGCACGAAAAGGGGCGGCCTCGGAGGCCGCCCCGGTAGCCGGCACCGTTCCCCGCCTACTGGCGCTCCGCAGCGTAGAGCTCGGGGTGCTTCAGGCGGTAGGACTCGCCCCGCAGGCTGTAGCACCTGGCGTGGTGGAGGATGCGGTCGAGCATCGCCGTCGCCAGGGTCCTGTCGCCCACCAGCTCCTCCCACTCTACCGCCTCCTTGTTCGTGGTGAACACCATCGAGGTCCTCTCGTAGGCGTCGGAGACGAAGCTGAAGAAGCGGTTGGCCTGCGCCTTCTCGATGGGGGTGTAGCCGATCTCGTCGACGATGACGAGGTTGCACTTCCTGAGGTGGCGCATCCGGAAGCCCGCCTTGCGGTCGGTGCCGGCGGTGTCGAGCAGCCTGACGAGCGACTCCATCTTCTCGTAGGCGACCGTGTAGCCCTCGTCGACGGCCCTGAGGCCCAGGCCCAGCGCGATCATCGTCTTGCCGAGGCCCGGCGGCCCCGCGAGCAGGACGTTGCCGTGGGCGTCGAGCCAGCCCAGCTCGGCGAGCTGGGCGATCTGCGACGCGGTTATGCCCCCCTCGAGCTCGGAGGGGTCGAACTCGGAGAGGTCGCGCACGTTGGGCGGGAAGTGCGCCGCGGCGTAGTTGCGCTTGCGCTTCCTCTCGAACCTGCCCTCGGTCTCGGCGGCTACCACCGAGGCGACGAGCTCCCTGCCCGTGAGGCCGTTGCGCTCGGCCGCGTCGAGCAGGTCGGGCAGGGCCTTGGCGGCGTGCTTCATCCCGAACGCCTCCAGCGACGACGACAGCTGGCCGATCCTGGCCCGCGTCACGACGCGCACCTCTCCTCGAAGGCCCTGCTGTAGGCGTCGAGCGGCCGGGAGTCCACGTCGGCGGCGCCGGCGCCAACAACCTCGGCGGCGCCGGCGGCGAGGAGGTCGAAGACGGCCTTGAACTGGGTGAACGTGTACCTGTACTTCCGGCAGCACTCGGCCATCGCCTCCGCCGCCAGGGAACGGCTGGGGCGCCTCTCGTCGAGGTAGCGCTCCACGGCCGCGAGCTGGCGGCCGAGGTGGCGCTCCGGGTTCTCCTTCTTGAAGCCGTTCACGAAGTGCTGGAACTCGGTGCAGTTCCACTTCTCGCGCATGCGCTCGGCGGTGTCGAGCCAGTCGCTGGCGGGCTGGCGCCTGTGCTCGTCGAGGCGCCTGAAGGAGCCCCTGACCGGGCAGATCTCGTGGGTGCAGACGTGGCGCTTCCTGGCGTCGTAGACGTGCAGCCTGTCGCCGACGACGCGCTTGTAGGCCGTCGTGTAGCACATCTCCCAGGGGACCGAGTACTTCACCGCCTTGTGCAGGACGTAGGGCTGCCCGCCGACCGGCGCCTCGGCGAGGTCGGTCGGCGCGGCCTCGTAGACGCTGGGCAGGAGCGGCCTCAGGGCGGCGCGCTCGACGCGCTCGAAGACCTCCCCGGGGACCTGGTAGGTGCCCTGGTGGATGCGGGAGTTGGCGCGGTCGAGCCAGGCGGGCAGGCGGCGCTGCAGGTCGTCGATGCCGTCGAAGGAGCGCGCGCTGAGGAACGACGACTTGACGAACTTGACGCTGTTCTCGACGCACCCCTTGCTCTCCGGGTCGGCCTTCCTGCAGACCCACAGGCCCATGTCCTGCTCCCTGAGGAACTCGCCGAAGCGCTCGGTCTCGAAGACCTCGCCGTAGACCTCGCTGGCGACGAAGACGCTGTCCTGGTCGATGACCAGCGTCCTCACGCGCCCGCCGACCCTGCAGGTGAAGCGGTGTATCGCCCGGCAGGCCTCCTCCGAGTCGAACCTGTGGTCCTGGGCGCACACCCACAGCAGCCGCGAGTGCCACAGCAGGATGCAGACGAAGTGGGCGGTGAGGCCGCCGCCGCAGTCCCACTGGCCGAAGTCCACCTGGGCCTTCTCGCCGGGCGGCGGGGTGTCGATGACGTCGTAGGTGCGCCTGCGGCGCCCGGCGTCTTCGACCTGCCCGGTCTCGCGCAGGTGCCTGACGTAGTTGCGCAGGGTCTGCTCGTTGCCGGGCATCGCGGGCACGCCCCCGGTCTCGACGAAGCGCTCGACGAGCACGTCGTAGACCGAGCTCACGTAGCACCCCGGGTTGAGCTCGAGGATGTCGGCGATCGCGGAGGCGAAGGGCTCCCGGGCGAACGCCATGTCCTTGCGGACGGCGGCGTGGTTGTCGGCGGGCGCCGCGTCCATGTTGTAGTACTTCCTGACGGTCTTCTCGGTGGGGACCTTCGTGTGGCGCCGCCTCAGCTCCTCGTAGGTCTCCCTGAGCGTGAAGCCGCAGAGCTTCAGCTCCTGTATCTCGTCTATCATGTCGTCCCGTATCATCTGGTCTCTCCTCGCAGCTCATGTCTTTGGCCGGACACGGCTGAAAGGATGCCAGACGATCCCCCTTCCTCTCTGTCGCGATGGAAATTGTCCTTACCGCGACGGGGGAAGGGGTCCCTACCGCCCCAATGTAAAAACTCGTCGTCGCACCGCGGGAAATTCTGCTTACCGCGGCCGGGAAAATCTCCTTACCTCATCACGGTAAAAAGAGCCTACCGTCTACA
>JAUNNC010000050.1 GCA_030531585.1 Eubacteriales bacterium
AATAAGTGCCGAGGGGGATACCCTCAAAGATCACTCGTCCGTCCATGCCGGTGTCGCCCTGTGCAACGATCTGTCCGTTGCTGTTCGTAAGCGTGAAGTGGGCGTTGGCAAGCGTGTCCCCGTCGGTCAAATCCGTCTTGGTCACAACTACGCTGCCGGTTGCGCGGCTGTTGCGTACTGTGACTCTGGCGACCTGCCCATTCTCGGTGACGGAAATCTCGTGATACGACGAATCCAGAATGTAGCCGGAGAGCGTTGCTGTCTCTTTGTAGTAGTACGTCCCCAGCTCCAGATTCGAGAAGGTGAGGATGCCGCTGCTGTTGGTCTGGCCACTGCCCTCCAGATTGCCATATTCGTCGTACAGCTCGAAGCTGACCCCGGAAAGAGGGTTACTACTGTCGTCCGTTTTCGTGATCTGGATGCTGCCGACCTTCGGGCTTGCCGAGGGCGTGGTGATCGTCGCGTAGGCTTCCAGATAGTCGTCGGTCGTATCCAGTACATAGGTCATCACACGCTGCTGGTTGGTCTGCGACGGAGCCCAGAAGAACAGCTTGGCTTGTGCGCCGGTATGCGTGCCATAGGCACAAAGCGTATAGCTGCCGTTTTCGTAGCTCGTTGGGACCTTGATGGTCAGTGTCTCGCTGCGGTCGCCGGTGTAGCCGTTGATGACGGTGCCGTTGGGGAGACTGTAGGCCAGTCCGTAGGGGTCCGAGATGTTCTTGTTGACTGTGATCTGCCCAGTGAAATACTGGCCTGTGCTGTCCTCGGAAAGCGCCAGCGACGAGGGCGAGAAGCTCAGGCTCCCACTTGAGCCGGGATTGGCGGCGCCCCACTCGGCCAGCTCAACCAAATAAAGGGCCCATTCGTACAGCTCTTCATACCCGCTTTTGCCTCTGATCCAGTCGCCGTTGACATTGAGGTTCAGATACTGGGGCACTCCGTCGCAGTAATTCTCCGCGAGGAAGAAACGGATGGCGTTGGCCGTCGCGTACCGTGCCTGCTCGTCGGTGAAGCCGGCGTTGGTCGTGGGGTAGCCGTTCTGAACGATAGCGAGCAGCCCGGTCAGGACATAGTCGTTGTAGTAGTATGAGCCGTCAACCGTGCTGTACGAACTGTTGTAGGGCGGGTCCATGCTGGTCTGCAAGCAGTAGGCGACCTCGCTGGTGCTGGTGATCCAATGGCTCGGCGTCTGAATGTCCTTCCAGACGCCGTTGGAGCCGTAGGTCTGAAAGTACGAATACATCGTACCCGTCGTTACAACCGCGGTGTCCGCGTAGGCGGTCAGCGGCAGCATCAGGGTGAAGATAAGGATGGCGCAGAACAGCATACACAGCCGCCCGCGCCGGTGCGTTTTGTTTTTTACCAAATAGTGTCCTCCAATCATTTAGTGTCTGGGCGGCAGATCGCCGCCCCCGTTTACAATCTCGTTCGGCGTAACTTGACACATGCGGACGCCGCTTTCCTCGGGCGCCGGGTCAGGTTCTTTTTCATCCGCAGATGCCGGAGCCTCCTTTACGGTCGGCGTCTCTTTTTCCTTCGGCGCTTCAAGCTCCCGCCGCTTCCATTCCGGGGTGTAGTCAATGACGCGGCAGGAACGAAGCTCCCCATATCCGGGGATCTCTTCCGGCGTGAGCTTATACAGCAACGCCGGCTTATGCCCCTGGAAGAGCGCGATGCACTTGTCATATTCCAGGCGCAGGACCTCGTCCGGCTGCATCAGATCCCGCTGGGTGTTGCTGCGGGTCTGGGAATAGGGCCGGGTGCTGGTGTAGACGGGAGAGAACAGCGGCATGACCGGCATCTGGTTGTTGATGACCGAGATCGTGACCTTGCCGCATTTTTCCGAGATGTACTTGGCGGAGCTCAGATCGTTACAGCCCATATAGAGTGTTTGGTTAAAGGTTGCAAGCTGGTTTTCCCATTCCTTCCCGGGATATTTTTCCTGCCATTGGCTCAGACTCTGGACAACGACCTGACAAGCCATGTTGAAGCCGCGAATGCTGTTGAGTGCGTCGGAGATCTCCATGTGTCCGATGTTCAGGTATTCGTCCAGGCAGAAGTTGACCAGCACGGGCAGACGCCCGCCGGGGCAGTGGAGTCTCGCGTAGTCCGAGAGCATGGGGATCGCCAGCGAAAAGAGCAGGGAGCTCAAAAAGCGATAGGCGCTGTCCTGCGCGGAGATGATCACGAAGTAGGCGCAGGGCTTTTGTCCCGGCAGCAGCAGATCCACGTCATGGTTCCGGGTGACCTTGTCCACCAGCTGGTTCTGAAAAACAGCCAGCCGGTTGCCGAGGCCGGTGATGATGCTGCCCCAGAGGTTGTCCTTGGCCTTCAGGAACAGGCCGTGCGGCCCTTTTGCCGGGTGATCCGGGTCGAGTAGCTTAAAGCGATCATTGATTTCACCTACTGTTTCCGTGGAAAGGATCTTGTAGATGGTGCCGAGCCCGCGCTCTTCGATGGGCAAAAGCCAGTCGTTTTCATCCGTGAGATTGCAGACGTAATGCAGCATCGCCATCAGCAGATTCAGCTCCGCGCGGCTCCAAAAGTCGTTTGCTTCCCTTGGGCCGGAGGTGTTCAGGATGATGGTGTTGGCGACGGTCTGCACCAGCTGCTGCTCGTTCTCCAGATTGTACAGGCAGTTCCAGCCGTCCGAGTGCTCCATGTCCAGAAAGTTCACCGCCTTGACGTAGTAGCCCTGATCCGCAAAATACGGCGAGAGCTTTTCAAACAGCTCGCCCTTCGGATCGCTGATGAAGACGGACTCCTTTCTTGCGGCGACGCCCAGGAGAAACGGGATGATGAAGCCGCGGGATTTGCCGCTGCCGGGAGCGCCGATGCAGAGCAGGTTGTTGTTGTCGCCGGGCTTCATGCGGTGGGCGACATACAGCGCGTACTTGTCCGGATCGTCGGCATGACGCTTGAACTTGCCGAGCATCATGCCTTTGACCGCCTGCACCGTACCTGTCTCCAGAAACGCGGCCAGCTCCGACTCTTTGAGGAAGCCGGAGCTGCCGTGCGTCCCGTCCGGGAGGATGTCAAAGCCGCGGGGATCGCGCGTGTACTTGTAGCCGGAGAACCAGATATACCCCTTCTTCGCAATGAGGCATATGAGGAGCACGGTCACAAAGGTCGTCCCCAGTCCGAAGGGAGTGAAGATCGCAAAAAGATTTTTGAATGGGTCAAGCACCCAGATGCTTCCGATTTCCTCCCCGGAGCTGTTGAAGGTCCACGCGATCCCGAGCCGCAGCGAGTTGACGAACATCCCGTAGAGATACAGTCCGATGAGCGCCGTGACGATGTAGCGCGGCAGCTTTGCCCGGTGCCGCTCCAACCAGCTTCCGAAACGGGCCTCCGCCTTATCTTCCAGCTTTTCTATAACTTTGGATAAGCGGGGTATCTATGACGCCTCCTTTCTCAGTCAGGTATTGTGTCGGCTTCGGCCGATGAAGCTCCATCGGTCCGCCCGCGAAATGGCAGAGCGCCGAATCGGTGAGGTAGTAGACGCCCACGAAGCGATCCTCCCCGTAGAGAGAGCTGAGCAGCGTGCCCTGCTCCCGCAGGGAGAGGAGGGCGACGCTTTCATAACCGGATTCGCGGGCTCTTTTGATGCCGGCCTCCACACGGCGGAGATCCATATCCGCCGCCGTGATCAGCGGGCTTTTGTTATACATGGCGTCCCATTCCGGGACGTCGTCGGGCGGCGAACGGTAATGTCCCGAAAGCGCCGCCTTCGTGAGCTTCAGGCGGTAATGCGGGATGGACATGATCTTCAGCTGCATGGCGCCGACCTCATCGCAGGAGAGCAGATGGACGGGATCGCGCAGCGCACGGTAGGCCTCCCCGTAAGGGATCTTTTTGGTCGGCTTTTTTGAAGCGTGTTCACGCCCCAGCTCCTCCAGGATCCCTCGATAGCTGTCGCCGGCAAAGAGAAAGCCGCGACGTGCGTAGCCGAGCTGCGCGGTGTTGCTGTGGAACGCCGCGAGCTCGTCCGTCAGCGTCATGGGGCCGATTTTCGGATACAGGTAATGCGCCGCATAGACGGCGCCGCCCATGTGGACGACTGCCGCGATGCGCGTGCTGCCCCACGGGTTGTGCCCCCGGCCGCGGCCGTAGGCGGTAAAGAACAGCGTGCCCTCGCCGCGCAGCTCTGAGGCGGAGCTTATAAAGAGATTCAGCCCGGCCCAGTAGGCGGTCATCGCCAGCTTGGACCGGCGGAGCCTCCGCTCGATCGCCGCCGTATGATAGGACTGACTGATCTCCGGGAGCTTCCCGTCAAGCATATACGTGAGCAGCTGCACACCGTTCCCCGCAAGGACATACGCGCCGCTGGCCTGGTGCAGCTTGAGGAACCCCAGCCGCATAAGCTCGGCGATCTCCTCCTCGGACGAAAGGCCGTGCGCATCGTCGGGACTGAGATACTGACACCAGTAGGCCATGCGAAGAAGATCTGCCTCCCTCTCACTCAGCAGCGTCCTGACCCCTCCTTCCTGCGGAGCGCCGAAACGTTCCTTGCGCCGTTCCGGCACAAGGACCATTTCGGCGCCCCTTCGCGAATGACCTGTTGCCTCTCCACAGAGGGCCGGTTTTGCTGCAAAAACACGCTGCGTTCGAGTCGGGAAAATGCCGGATTTTCACGCTTCGGAGGCAACAGTTTTTTTCGCCCGGCGCCCGGTCCAAGGCAGCGCTTTTTCCGACTCAAATCTGTTGCCTCCTTTGGCAGAATTCGATGATCTCAGAGGTCTTTTCCTCGGGGCCGATAAGGATACGGCAGCAGTTTTCATCGGAGAAAACCGAGCGCAGAGCGATGCTCAGACTGAACTGATCGTCGTCCGGGATGAGCCAGCCCTTGATGGCATTGGCGACAGCCTTCCAGCCCTTGTTGTCCTGATCGAAGATGCGCCGCCCGCCGATGGAGCAATCTTCCTCGATCACCAAAACCGCCTTCGGGAAAAAGGGCAGGCGGCCGTGTTCGCGCTCATACCCGGTAAGCAGACAGCGTATGGTATCCGACAGCCAGATCGGCGAATAAAAGCGGCTGTGCGGGAGCAGCGTGTTCAGCGTGACGCGGACCCATCGATCGTTCACGATTTCCACCCTCCCTGTGGGGTGCTCCGTTTCGATCAGGCTCTGCTTCGGATAGCCGCCGACGCCGGGACAATAGCGTTCGCAGATCTTCCGCAGCTCCAGGACCGCGTACTCAAACTGCCCGGACGCCCTCTCCAGCGTCTGCTGCATGGACGCGGCGCTCATGGGCGCGCCCTCCGAAACCGCCTTCAGCTGATCCGCCGCCTTGACCGCGTTCAAAAGGTATTCCCTCATGGCGAGGACGTCGCTGCGGAAATCCTCATTCATGGGCGTTCTTCCCCATACGCAGGTCCGTCGATGAAGTGGTGATGGCGGCGTACTCCTTGGGCGTTGCGTAAAACGCGATCGGCACATGGTTGTAGCCGATGCAGAGCAGCCCCTCGCCGCGGCGGAAGCGGGTGATCTGCCGCACCTCATCCTCGGAGAGATTCAGCACGTTCTGGATCAGTCTGGCCTCCTGTTCCTCCATCTGCATCACGAGCTTGATGCGGCTGGAGTCCAGGATGCCCTTGCCGTATTTGCCGCTGTCGAGGCCGAAGAGATCCTGCATCCCCTGCGTGGAGGTCACGGCGATGCCGCCGAGACCGCGGATGGTCTTGACCATCTCCTGCACGAAGCCCGCGGCCAGCGGGTTGGAGTTGGCCCCCACCAGGCTCCAGAGCTCGTCGGCGATCAGGGCGGAGAGCCCCGCGCTGTTGTCCATGATGAGGTCGTTTGCCACGTCGGTCGCCCAGAAGATGCCGGAGAGCATCATGTCGTCCGGCAGGCCGGAGGTGTCCAGCACGATGTACTTGTTGTCCAGATCCAGATCGTTGCGCTGTCCCATGGCGGAGGCGGAGCCTGTCACATAGCGGGCCAGCACGACGGCCAGATGCCGGGTCTCCGGGTTGCTTTTCAGCAGCTCATACCAGTCCGCGATGACCGGCATGGGACGGAAGCGGCCGAAGGCGTCCACGATGCTCGCGTTATCGAAGGTGATCCCATACTGGCGGTAGCAGGCCACGAGCGAACTGTCCAGATTGTTTTTGTCCTCATCGGAGAGGTCGCGCTTTTGCAGCGAGTACCAGATGATGAGGTGGGAGATCTTCTCGGCGAGCACCGAGTCGTCACGGGCGGCCAGATTCTTCAGCCCCGCGTAAGAGTCCAGAGACTTCCGCCGGATGGCCATAATGTTGGGGCAGTCCTTGGAGGACGGCGACATGCGCAGATAGAGCCCGCCGAGCTGCTCGCACAGCGGCCGGAACTCATGGCCTTTCTTCGGGATGATGTAGATGACCCGCTTTCCCTGCTGCCGGAGCCGGTTGCCCAGGCACTGGAGCGTGAAGGATTTGCCCGCGCCGGAGCTGCCGCCGAGCCAGATGTTGCCGTTGGTGTACTTGTAGTCGTTGTAGGGATCGAGGAAGGCGGGCGAGCGGTTGTACATGTTCAGGCCCAGAAAGATGCCGTTGCGGTCGCTGAGCTCGTAGGACGCGAAGGGGAAGGCGGCGGCCACGCCGCTGGTGAGCACGTTGCGCCGGGCCTTGCGCTCAAAGTCCGGGTCCAGATGAAGGACGGGCAGCGAGGACAGAAAGCCCTGTTCCGCCTTGTGATCGAAGCGCCGGGTCAGCATGTCCACCGACAGGCAGAGCTTTTCCACCGCGCTCAGGCGCTGCTCCAGCGTCTCCGCATCCTCCGCGGTCACCTCGATCAGCGTGTGCATGTAGTAAAAGTCCTCGCCCTGCCGGTTCATGGCGTCCTTGAGGTACAGGCCGGAGGCGATGGCGCTGTCCAGTTCCTCGAAGTCCTGGCGCGTGTCCCCAATCTCCCGCATACGGCTGCGGTTCATCATGGTGGCCTTGGAGATCTTGTTGAGGATCTTTTCCCGCGGCTGGCGCTTGACGGTGTAGACGATGTTCACGCCCTCGCCAGCCTCGACCAGCGGGGCCAGCCAGCAGGAGCCGACCGTGGTGGAATAGCCGTAGCCCGTCACATACAGATAGGCATGAAAAATGCCGTCCACTACGATGTAGTCACGGCCTGTTGTGTCTGCCGACGTGGGGGACAAAATATCCAGTACGGTGGTAGCGCCCACCTCCAGCTCCGCGAGATCCGCTTTCTCTTCCCCGAAGAGCAGGCGTTTCAAAAAGGGCTGCCGACGCGGCTTCTCCTCCTCGTGCGGAGGCTCCCGCGCCGGCTTCTGCTTCGTCGGCGCTTTTTTCGGTGCAGGCTTTTCAGCCCTGACGCCGGTTTCGTGTTTTCCCTGTGTTTTCTTTTTGCTCAAATCCAAGCCTCCTACTTATAGATTCCGTGGACGGTGGTGACCATGTCGAACACCCCTTCGGGCAGGCGGATGCGCTGGCTGGTCTGCTTGTTGATGATCTCGTAGAGCACGGTCAGGATGAAGTTGTCCGGATACCGCGGCTCCAGGACCTCCAGCTCGCTGGCCGCCAGATAGCTCCGCGCGGTGTTCGCTTCCTCGTTCAGCCGCTCGACGATGCTTTTGACCGAGTTTTGCCGCGCCTTCATCCGGGCCTCGTACTGGAAGACCAGATAGAAGCGGTGGCAGATAGCCTCGCTTGCGATGCCGAGGCCGATCTCCCGGATGTTGTCCTCAATCATGTCCCGGCAATAGGCGTTCTCCTCGCGCTCGGCATACTGCCGCATCTGCTCCACATAGTCTCCGGTGTCCGCCTTCATGGTCCGCACCTCGATTTGCAGGTCGTCCGGCGCGATCTTCAGATAGGCGGCATAGGCGGAGATGATGTTCTGACGGTCGTTGGGAGATTTCAGATAGATGTTGACGGGCAGCACCTCCACAATCTTGATGAAGCGGTTGTCGCGCGTGATGACCACGCCGCCGATCACGTTCTTGATGGGCAGCCACGCCTGGCTGCTGTCGGCGTACTCGCCGATCACGACGGTCTCATCTCCGACGCTTTTGCCGAAAAGAAGCTCCTTCAGACTCATTTGCTTTTCACCTCCCCCCGGTAGTGGATCTGCCGCTTGGCCCTCCGCCAGCGCCACCAGCTTCCGAGCCAGCGCGTCAGACTGTCGTCGCCGACCCCGATGAGGGCAAAGCCTCCGATGGGGACCGCGGCCGAGAGCGCCACGACGAGCTTTACCGTAAAGCTGAACGGCAGAAGTCTGAAGCAGAGCAGCAGGAGCGGCAGCGTCAAGACCAGGGCCTCAATGAGATTTCGGATCTCGAAAAGGCCGAAGACGCGTCCCGCGTCCGTAAAGTTGTTGGGTATGTAATAGGTTTCCTCATTCATGTTCGTTTTCCTCCATGTGTACCAGCAAACTCCCGTTATGGGTCTTGCAATAGAACCTCAGCCGGAATATCTCGTGTATCTTCCTGTCGATCAGGCGAAGCAGGGCTTTGCGCAGCTTCGTTTCATGGTCGGGCGTCGGCGGGACGCCCAAAAGCTCCATACGGCTGATATGCTGTTGGGACAGGCCGAGATATTGGCCCAGCTCCTGCGCGGTGATTCCGCAGCGCGTGCGGATATACTGAAGCCTCGTCATCGGTCATAGCTGATGAAGGGGATCTTGCACCAGCCCTCCCAGCCGCGGCCTTCGACCTCGGTACGGACGACGCCGTACATGGTGCCCATGGCCTCGATCACATAACCCCCGCCGATATACACGCCGATATGGCCGCTCTTCCAGACTGCCAAACCCTCGATCTCGGGCATGGTATCCATCGGCCCGCTTTCGGCGGCGGCGTAGAACATCTGATCCGCGCCGAGGTCAGACATGCCGTTCGTCCCGTAGTCCATGAGCCCGGTGTCGGGGTTGTACCAGCCGTAGGCCTTGATGAGCCCCACACAGTCCGCCGTGCGGCGGCCCAGCCAGTTTTCCCGGATAAAGCTCTCGAAGTTGCCGACGCCCTCCGGGTATTGCTCCAGCTTGTAGTAGAGAAGGGAGCTCGTGAGGACGTTCCCGAAGGTACCCCACACATAGCCCCAGTTGTTCTCCCAGGCCTGGGTGGCAAACACGGCCAGATCGTGGTTGTTCTTGGAGTACGGATCGCGGAAGCGGGAATTGTCGATGTCGTTTTGGAAGCTGTCGCCGCGATCGACGGGGCCTGTGTAGGCGCCGCCGGTATCCCCGCCGTAGCTGGGCTGCACGGGCTTGTAATACGCGGCGTACCGATGCAGCGCGTCGCTTTTCTCCAGTATGCCGTGCAGGGCCGCCGTCCAGTTTTTCGCCTCTTCATCGAAGCCCAACTCCTCCATCGCCGCCTCGGGATCAAACTTCTCGAAGCTGATCTCCAGCGTGGTCTCCGCGTCTCCGAAAAGGCCGAGATGAAAGCGTTTCTTCAGGCTGGAATAGCTGAGTCCCCAGATGCTCTCCACGGTCATGGCGTTCAGATCCTGCTGATAGGCCACGGAGTTGATGGCGATCATCCAGAGCAGATCGTCCTCGTCAAAGGAGTTGTGAACGATCACACGGTCGATCTGTTTCCCCTCGTTCTCATACTGGTTGACGATCCCGGTCACGACGGCGTCCACCTGTGTGCTCTCAAAGGCTTCGAGACTCATGTAGGCGCTGCCGACGGCCATGGCCTTCCCGGTCATATCCGAGACCGCGTCAGTCTCGGAAGTGTCATAGCCGAAGAACATGTTGGGCATGGCGGTAAAGACGAGCAAGGGGATCAGAAGGACGGCGATCAGGAGCCCCGCGGCAAATCTGGCGAGCGTCGGCGCGGTCTCGGCCAGAGCGGCGACGGCTGCGCCCTCGAGTCCTCCGACGGAAGCGGCTTTTGCGATCCGATACGCGGCCCGCGCTTTTCGGGCGGCGTCAGCGACGCTCTGAAGGCTGTTATTCCTCCGCTCGTCCGTCGTCTCCGCCTCCCTTCAGGTCACGGATCTCTTTCGGGGAGATCTCCACCATGCGGATGTTTTCTTCCCGGCTGCTTGCCCGGGTCGGCGTATCCGCCGCTTTGCCCGGAGATCGCGCTGTCGGCGGGGCCATTCCTGCCGTGCCGTGGCGGAAGGCGGGGCTCGCGTTCCCTGTACGGGGCTGCCGGTCTTTCTGCTGTGCCGTGAAGGACTGCGCCGGTCTTGTAAGATCGGCCATGCTCGGCGGCGAGACGTCTATGCCGCGCCGGACCGGGCTTGCTGCCTTTGCCGAAGCTGCCGGGCTTGCCGATGGGAGATTCCTGCCCTGCCGTGCTTCTCCGCCGGGTCTTGACGCGGCCCTCGGCTCTGTGCTGTTCCCCGCGCTTTGCGGCTTGATCGCGGGACTCCGCCCGGCCTCATGTTGCGTAAAGCGCGTGTTGGCAGGGCTCTGCTGCGCGGGGCTTTGCGCAACAGCGGTGACGGGACCGCTTACACGGGCAGCGCCGACCGAGACGTTGTTCTGCTCGAAGCTCTGCACACTTCCTGCGGCGCCGTGCTCGGCGCGGGTCGCATTGCGCTGGGAGAAGCGCGGCTCGCCGGCGGGCGTTGTCTGCCGAGACGTGGCCCGGTTTCCTGCCGGCGCCGTGCCGGGGCTGCGCTGCATATTGACGGTGCTGCCGGTCTGCTCGACCCGCCCCGTGTTTTGTACGACGCGCTCTCCCGAGGCGGGAGGCGTTCCTGCCGTGCCGTGCTGAGCTGCCCCGGTATTGTACGGAACGTTTGCAGCCTGGACAGGATTCCTTCCCTGTATGTCGACGGGCGGGGTCTGCGCTGTGGATCGAATATAGCTCGGCGCCCGGCGCGTCCCGATGGGGACGGAGCTTCGGCGGGAGTCGAAAGCGCCGCCGCGCGTCCAACTGCTGTTTACGCTGTTGCTGCTGCTTCCGGCGGCATACTCGTTGACGCTGTTCTGCTGCGCGCCGAGCTGAACGCTCTGACTCTGCTGTGCCGTCGTATTCTGCGCGTTGTTCGTGTTCACGCTGCCCATGCTCCTGAGACCGCTGCCGTCTGCTCTCGGCGGTACCGGCCCCGTGGGCGCCGCTCCGGCGTCATAGGACGGCAGATTGGGATTCCTGCGGCTGCTCTGTGCGCTGCTGCGGCCCGCGCTGTGCAGGACGCTTCCCGCAAGGGTGCGCACCATCATATAGGTGAGCGCGCCGGGGAGCCGTCCCAGAGAATCTCCGGTCATGGCCGGATTCAGACCGATCCGCGCAACGAGGGAGTCCGCGCGCCTTGCGACCTTCACCACCGTCAGCACCAGCACCATCCAGGGCAGCACGTCCACACCGCTTGGGTAGAACGAAAGCACCGACAAAAGCATCTTGACAAACGCTACGTTCAGGATCGTCAGCAGGCACATGGAGCCGTACATCCGGCACCAGCCGGAGAAGATGTCCGAGGTGCTGCGGCTGCCGCCCACGCCGAAAGCAAGAGGCGAGGTGATCGTCAGGACGGCAAGGATAAAGTACCGTTCGGCCATCGCCAGGATGAGCTTGAGGGTTTGAAACATGACGATGACCCCGCAGATCACGACCAGCAGCCAGGAGGCGGACAAGCCGCCGAAGCTCGCGTCGTCAGCAAATGTTATGTTAACCACATCCGGCATCTCCAGCAGTTGTATGACCGTGGAGGTCATGTTCAGCGCGATATTGCAGATCTGGGGGCTGGCCAGCAGCAGGAAGGAAAAGACGAACGTACGCGTAAACAACAGCTTGGGATCTTCCGCTTCAAAGCCGAGTCCGGTCATCATGCTGCGCACGGCCTGAAAGACCAGGTTCCCGATCAGCAGCGCCCAGCCCAGGGCGAGCATGGTCTGCATCATGGGCTGAAGGATCGGCATACGCTCCTTCAGATAGGCGAAATCCATGCTCATGACTTGCAGGAGCATGGACGAAAAGTATTCCCAGCACTCCAGCGTCAGGCCGTATGTCCATTCAATGAAGCCCTGAAAGATAAGCTCAAGCATCCTGCGGCCCTCCTCTCTGCCTGGGCTCTGCGTTTATTCATCAGGGACTGATGGTTGCGAGGCCGCTGAAGAGAGGCGCGACGTAGGCGATGAACGCGCCGATGCCATTGATGACGGCCCAGGCGATCCAGATGCGCTTGAGCCAGTCCCAGGCCTGATCCACCTTGTGCTGGTTGTTGGAGAGCTTGGCGCCGATCACGGCGACGGCGGACATCAGGCCGGCCAGTACCGTGCTGATCCCCGCGATGTGGGTGTAGACGTCCACGATGATCCGGTTGGCCGCCGTCCACATATCTTCCACGGCGTAGGCGGGGATCGTGAAGACCGACGTAAGAACCAGGCAGGTCAACAGACCGAGGTACAGTTTGAATAGTTTTTTCGTAGGCATTCCTCCTTGAATTTTTGATTTTGCCGGGACTGACGAAGGAGCGGCAGTTGCCGCCCCTCCGTCTTCGGCGCGACAAGGCAGAAGGGATCGACCGACGCCGGAGGCGTCGATACGATCGGTCAGCCTTCTCCCGCCGCTGCCAAAACGAAGCCTTGCCGCTTCGCTTTGGGTTTGCCGAATCGGGGGATCATCCGCTGATTCGGCGTCTCCACGGGTGGAGAGCTGTGATCACTTTATCTTCTTACAGAACATCACCTCCCTTAAAAGCCTCCTCTTCGCCGCAGAGCTCGTCCAGACGATGGACAAAGCCGCGGACAAACGGGGAGAGCAAAAGCTCGCTGCCGGAGATCCACCAGATGACTTCGGGAAGAGGCTTTGCGATCGTGTCATACTGGATGGAGATCAGGAGCAGCACCTGCCGGTCGCTGACGAGCGCCGCCTGCGCCACGAGCCTTCGGCAAATGCTGATCGCACCGTCCCAATCTCCGCAGGCGTCGAGGATTTGAGAGAAGAACAGCGCCGCATGCACGACGCTGACAGCCTCCAAAGTATCTGCGTTCACCTGATCGGTTTCGGAAATGAGGTCCATTTGCTGCAGCCGCTTCTTCGCGGCCGGATCAAAGGGACTGATGAGTTGTCTTGCCATGCGCGTTCCTCCTTTCGGGCAATAAGAAAGGCCCGGCACTTTCGTGTCGAGCCTGAAACTCAATTATTCTCAAGGAAAGCAAGTTTGTATTTTGATTCAATTAGAAACGAGCAATCCGCGGCTATAGCTATTGAAATAGTGTTATAGAAAAGGCTCGATGCCGTTTGGGCATCGAACCTGTTTTTCTCAATATCATCGCTTTATGAAAGCGTTATCTGGGGACGAAAATAGTTGTATTGGACTCCAAGCGATTTCTCGGTTCTACGCCATTTTTACGCCAAAACGCCATAAAACCTTATTGAATTGCATGAAGATATATGAAATGCTATTGTTGAAAAAACGTGGATTCATGCGCCTTTGCGGGTTTACATGGAGTTTTGTGGAGATTTGAAAATGGGCTCATATATATCGATCCCTAATTTCATATATGCGTATCTCCTTTGCTTTCGAACGGTTCCACTGTTGTGCAGTATAACACAGGCGGCCCGGTTTCTCAAGCCCCCGGGCGGCTTTCCCCGGCCGGGAAAAGAACAGCCGCGCTGCCATGGCAGCGCGGCTGAACCGATTTAAGCGATAATCTCAGGCCCAGGGGTTCTCGGTCGGGTAGGGCAGGGCCTTCGGCTGATTCCAGCCGATGTCGCCGACGCCGAGGAACTTGAAGACCTCGAACAGGGCCTTGCCGTAGTGGCCGAAGGCCACGGCGCCGTGGTGCGGGAAGCGCTTCTCGATCAGCACGTGGCGGTAGAAGCGGCCCATCTCCTTGATGGCGAAGACGCCGATGCCGCCGAAGCTCGTGGTGGCGACGGGCAGGACCTCGCCCTCGGCGATGTAGGAGCGCAGCTTGCCCTCCGAGTCGCACTGGAGACGGAAGAAGGTGATCTCGCCCGGGGCGATGTCGCCCTCGAGGGTGCCGCGGGTGAAGTCGGGATCGGACCCGGCGGGCTCGAGCAGGCGGTGCTGGATGAGCTGGTATTTCACCGCGCGATCGGCGCACATCTTGCAGCTCGGGGTGTTGCCGCAGTGGAAGCCCATGAAGGTGTCGGTCAGGGCGTAGTCGTACTTGCCCCGGATGCTGTCGGCCCACATCTGCGCGGGGACGGAGTTGTTGATGTCGAGGATGGTGACCGCGTCGCCGGAGACGCAGGCGCCGATGTACTCGGAGAGCGCGCCGTAGATGTCGACCTCGCAGCTCACGGGGATGCCGCGGGCGGCCAGGCGGGAGTTGACGAAGCAGGGCTCAAAGCCGAACTGCTCGGGGAAGGCGGGCCAGCACTTGTCGGCGAAGCACACGTACTTGCGCGCGCCCTTGTGCTCCTCGGCCCAGTCGAGCAGGGTCAGCTCGAACTGCGCCATGCGCTCGAGCAGGTCGGGGAAGTACCTGCCCTCGCCCATCTCGGCGGCCATGTCGGCGCAGACCTCGGGGATGCGTTTGTCGCCGGCGTGGGCCTTGTAGCTGACCAGCAGGTCGAGCTCCGAGTTCTCCTCGACCTCGACGCCCAGCTCATACAGGCCCTTGATGGGGGCGTTGCAGGCGAAGAAGTCCTGGGGTCTCGGGCCGAAGGTGATGATCTTCAGGTTCTGCACGCCGATCACCGCGCGGGCGACGGGGTAGAAGTCCTTGATCATCTTCCCAATGTCGGCGGCGGTGCCGACGGGGTACTCGGGGATGTAGCCCTTGAGATGGCGCATGCCGAGGTTGTAGGAGCAGTTGAGCATGCCGCAGTAGGCGTCGCCGC
>JAUNNC010000210.1 GCA_030531585.1 Eubacteriales bacterium
GGCCTTAGAGAATTTTTGTATAAGACCTTGATACACCTTGTCATCCCATGCCCTTAAGTCAGGAAATCCTCACCGGCATCGTCCTCCGTGCGGATACGCAGCCCCTTGAAATACCGCTTCCGGTTCAGGACTACGCGCTCAAAGCCAGCGCTTTCCAATGCAAAGTAGAAGTCCGCCGTACTGCGCACGTACTCGTTGGTATCGATGCAATAGTTCCGATACGCCTGGTAGAGGGACGAGGAGCTTTCCTTATAGTCATCGCCGGTGTCACACTTGTCTTCGATGAAGTGCCCGAACCAGTCGTTCTGGCTGCGGTATTCGCGGATCGCGTCCTGCACGCACTCCGGCACGGGAATCTGGTACTCCAGCTCGATGACCTTTTTGGCACCCTCGATCACCCACGCCAGAATGCTCTCACCCGCATTGTCATAGAGGTACTCGCCGTAATTCTTGATGTCGCTCTTGCCGGTAATCTTGGCATTGAACGGGATGACGATCAGCCTGCGCCAGATACCGTCATCGGAAGCGCTGACCCTCGGCAGGTGGTTGGTATAGAGCACCAACGTGTGGCAGGGCTTGAAGGAGAACGGGTCCTTGTACTTCTTTTCCGCGAACACGTCATCCGTAGAGCAGAGCTGCTTGACGGTGGAGTCATTGAGTCTGGCACCTTCCTGCATCTCGGCAGCGATCAGGAGTCGCTTGCCCTTGACCTCGGCCATCTCCGGCTTGATGTTCCGGCGGCAGTTCACGGTCAGGGTATCAGCGGAGATGTTGCCGCTGTACAGGCCCAGCACACGGGAGATCGCATTCCAGAAGGTGGACTTACCGTTGCGGCCATCACCATAGGCGATGATGAGTGCCTCCACGTAGACCTTGCCGATGGCGGCCAGCCCGCAGATCATCTGAACGTAGTCGATCAGCTCCTGATTGCGCTGGAAGATGAGGTCGAGGCAGTCACGCCAGATTTGCTGGCCCTTCGAGCCGGGGGTGACGGAGGTGATCTTCGTGATGAAGTCCTCCGAAGAATGCTCCCGCGCACCTTCTATACCCAGACGAAGGTCATAGGTGGCTTCCGGGGTGTTGAGCGCAAAGCAGTCGGCGTCCAGATCCCTTGGTGAAATTTCCAGCATCGGATGGGACTCCTTCAGCGTGGAGGTGATGTATTTGGAGTCCCGGCGCTTGATGACAAAGGACCTGTAGGCCTGCGCGGCGAGGAACTCCTGATAGGCCTTCAGCTGTTCATCGCTCATCAGCTGCTCGGCCTTGCTCTTGGTGGTGCCGTCGAGGATTGTCTGGGCACCGGTGTTCTTCATCTTCTCCAGCGCGGAGAGCAGGTCCCGACCAGCTTCCTTCATCTGGCGTCGAGTCAGCTCGTGGGCAACAGCCTGTGCACCGGGCTCCGACTCCTGCCAGTAATGGTCGCTGTAGCGGATGAAGTGGGTCGCCGGGGAGTAGCGCAGCTCTTTGGAGAAGAACTTGGTCAGCACCTCGGCCTGCCCGACGTCGGAATAGTCCTCCGGCTTATAGCTGGCCGGATCGTTGTAGACCTCCGGGGGTACATAGCCGTCCTGCTGCCGGATGCGGGCGAAGAAGCGCTGGGCGCTGTGCCAGATGGTGGACAGCTCCGACGCCTCCAGCGGCGGGACGCACTTTGCCGCTTCATCGAGAAAGGCCTGGTAGGCTTCCTCCGTATCGCCGTACTTTTTGATGACGCGACCGGCAAAGCGGGACATGGTGGCATTGCGGCTGCCCTCGGGAATGACGGTGTTACCGTCGTACTGGCCGTCCGGCATGTCGTCGTCAAAGGCGTCCTCCTCCAGAAATTCTGTCAGGGTCATGCGGCCCGGATAGATGGCGACATCCGCAGCGCTGGTCCCGAAGAAGAAGCGGGCGGCGTCCAGCGCCTTGGTGTCGAAGTACGGGAAGATGGAATTGACCAGCTTCTTCATGTCGCTGTACAGGGCAGCGTCGGTAACATAGTCGATAGGAAACAGGACGTGGAACTTGGGCCGTGCCGGTTTCCCGTTTTTCTCCCGCATATTGAAGCGGCTGTAATGGATTGCGAAAGTCACACCGGGGAAAGCCTCCCTGACGTCCTCCGGCGTTTTCCAACCGGCAGGGTCCTCAGTGTGGTCGTTGTCACAGTCCACCGGCAGGCAGTCGCTGCCGATGAAGTTGTCGCCGTTGCGGTAGCTGTTCCGGTATTCCGCGCACACATAGTCATGGCTGATGGCGGCCTTCAGACTGGCCTCGTCCAGAATGACATGCTTGTGCGGGTAGGAGCAGTTACCGGGATTGCCGGTAACGTCGGCACTATAGATCGTGAACATCAGTCGTACACCTCCTGAGATTCCTCCTCCAGCACCTTGGTGATGAACTTGAGGGCGCGGATCGTGGTCTCCAGTTCGCAGTCGCCGCCGAGGAAGACCTCGAAGCCTCTGCAGCCGAATCGATCAACGTAGGTGTTAATCTTCATGTCTGTGCTGCCTTCATCCTGAATGCGGAAATAGGTGCGTCCGCCATGCCCGGTGTCGCCTCCCATGAAGCCAGTGGTGCCAGCCTCCACTTCGAGAATGTTGGCGCTCACTACGTCACGGGTATAGGTCGTGATCTCTGTGCCGTCCGGCAGCATACGGCGTTTTTCCTTGATTTCGTACA
>JAUNNC010000211.1 GCA_030531585.1 Eubacteriales bacterium
CGCCAGACGCGCATGAGCTTCGCCCTGCTCGAGCGGGTGATCCGCCAGACGATCGCCGCCTCCCCCGGGCCGGTGGTGTCCTTTACCTGGCACGGCGGCGAGCCCACACTGGCCGGCATCGACTTTTATAAAAAGGCGCTGGAGCTCGAGCGCCGGTACCTGCCCCGGGGCTGGGAGGCCTGGAACAACCTGCAGACCAACGGCCTGCTGCTCTCCGACGAGTGGTGCCGGTTTTTGAAGGAAAACCGCTTCGACGTGGGATTGAGCATCGACGGGCCCGCAGCCGTCCACGACGCCAACCGGCGCATGGTCAACGGCGCGGGCACCTGGGAGCGGGTGCACACGGCCATTCGGCGGCTGCGCCGGGCGGGCCTGGAGCCGGATCTGCTGTGCACGGTCAACGCCGTGTCGGAAAAGGCCCCCCTGGAGGTCTACCGCGCCCTGCGGGACACCGGCTGCGGCTGGGTGCAGTTCATCCCGGTGGTCATCCGCGATGCCTCCGGCGGCGCCGACCCGCGCTCGGTGAGCCCCGAGGGCTGCGGGCGCTTCCTCACGGCGGTGTTCGACGAGTGGGTGAAGAACGACCTGGGACGGCTGGACGTACAGCTTTTTGCCGAGATGGCCCGCATCATGGCCGGGGGCGAGGCCAGCGTTTGCACCATGAGCGCCGAGTGCGGCCATGTGCTCGTAGCCGAGGAGGACGGGGCGGTCTACGCATGCGACCACTTCGTAGACCCGGACCACCGGCTGGGCTCGCTGCGGGAGAGCACTCTCGACCGGATGGCGGAGGGAGAGTTCCAGCGCGAATTCGGCCGGAGCAAACGCGGGAGCCTCACCGCCGAGTGCCGGGCGTGCCCGTATCTGCGCTTTTGCAGCGGCGGCTGCCCCAAGGACCGCTTCGGCGTCAGCGCCGATGGCGAGAGCGGGCAGTACTGGCTCTGTGCCGGGTTCAAGGAGTTCTTTGCCCACGCCGTGCCGGTGCTCGAAAAGGTCATGGCATTGAGCGCCGCAGGCAAGAAGCCCGCCGAGATCATGACGGAGATCGAGATATGAAAAGAGGGCGCCCGCCGGGGCGCTCTCAGACCGCAGACGAACTCCGGTTTTGTCATCCTGAGCGAAGCGGAGCGGAGTCGAAGGATCTATGCTTGTTGCGATTGAAGAAATCGTGTGCGCCAGGGGATGCGGATCCAGGCATTACCGCATTCCATCATCGGGAAACAACTCATGCATTAATTCTTCCGCCTTCGCCTTACTTTCAATCGGAACGAAGATTTTGAATCTTTCCCGGACTCCCGCTTTCAAGGTCAGTCCCGCACCATAAACCGGAACGGCGACAAATGTAATGTTGTGATCCTTCAAAACCTGCTCAAGCATTTCCGCCCACATGGCCTCTTTTTCTGCTAACAATTCAAAGTCGCTGTTCATAGATCGTCCCTCGCTTTCTTTATTGTCTATTATGACTATGACGCGGAATACGGTTCAAAGCAGCAGGTGCATGGAAGAATCCATGTGAATCGATCGTTGCCCGGCGTCCATTCTCTTCGGCAGAGAATAACCTGTTAAAACCCGGCAGGAGGCGCTTCCCTGCGAAGTGCCGCCTGCCGGGGCGCTCTCTTTTCATATGAATTGTACGTTGACCCCCGCGGGGTCCTTCACGAAGAAAAACCGAACGCCCGGCCCGGGCTCGCGCATGGGCGTGGGCTCATACCCGAGGGCGAGGAGCTCCTCGCGCTTTTTGTCCACATCGGGGCACTTGAACCCCACGGAGAGGAAGGCGTTGCCCGCGTCGGCGCTGTCGGGGTTTTCGATCAGCTCCACGCAGGTGTCCTCCGGCCCGTCGGAGAGAAACACCATGTTCCGGCCCATCGGGCGCATGTCCCGCTGGACGGCCAGGCCGACGATCTGCTCATAAAACGCGACTTCCTCCTCAAACCGGCTGGTCTGGATGGTAACGTGCTGCATTTTCATAGCGGTTCCTCCTCCTGATAATTTACATAATATATTATTACGTAATACACCGCCGCGGTTTCCCGCGGCGGTGTATGATTCAAAGCTCGGCCTTGTGCTCCTCGTAGAACTCCCGCCAGTCCTTTAGCATGAACTTGAGGATGTTGGGGGTGTCGAGCCCGTAGGGGCACTTGGAGGCGCACTGGCGGCATTCGATGCAGTCTTCAATGCGCTCCATCTTCTCCCGCCATTCGGGGGAGTAGAAGGGCCGCCAGGGGGCGCGCCGCAGCAGCATGTTCATGCGGGCGGAGTTGTTGATCTCGATGCCCTGGGGGCAGGGCATGCAGTAGCCGCAGCCCCGGCAGAACTCGCCGGCGAGCTGCTTGCGGTCGCTCTCGATCACCGCGGCGAGCTCGTCGTCCATGTCCGGGTCCTCGGCGGCCACGGCGAGCCACTCGCTGAGCTCCTCCGGCCGCTGGATGCCCCAGATGGGCACCACGTTGTCGTGCTGCTTCATAAAGGCGTGGCAGGCCCGTGCATTCGTCAGCAGGCCGCCGGCGAGTCCCTTCATGGCGATATAGCCCATGTCGGCCGCCCGGCACCGCTCGGCCAGGGCGATGTCCCGCTCGGTGTAGATCTAGCTGAAGGTGACGATCATGGTCTCGAACATGCCGCTGTCTACGGCCGCCTCGGCCACGGCGATC
>JAUNNC010000051.1 GCA_030531585.1 Eubacteriales bacterium
TGATTCAGTCCAGGAAAAACGGTCGGTCAAAGAAGGGGTTCGGGGAGCCCTCGCCCTCCGGGCCGTCGCGGCGGATGCGCTCCATGATGCGGCCGACCAGCGCCGTGCGGGAAAACGGCGTGACGATGTAGAAGCCGTCCACATACGGGCGCATGCGTCTGGCAAAGCCCGCGGAGAACTCGACGGCGAGCTCCTCGCCCTTGGCGCGGTCCGCCCCGTCGTAGCAGTCGATGATGAACTGGTCGACGGTGATGCCCGCGATCTCGCTGTTGATGAAGTGAGCGTTGCGCCCGCTGACGATCGGCAGGATGCCGCCGAGGATCTTCCCCTTGAGCTCGGCGCGCGCGAGCTTGAGGTTCTCCAGCGCCTGCCAGGTCAGGACCGGCTGGGTCATGAAGCCCTCGCAGCCCGCCTCCTCCTTCTGCCTGGCCAGATCCAGCTGGACGGAAAAATTGCGCGCGTTGACGTTCAGCGCCCCGAAAATGTGGAAGGGCCGCGGCAGCTGGGTCCGGTTCAGGCTCGCGACATACTGGATGAGCTTGCGGGAGTTGAAGTTGTAGACGCTCTTGACCTCGTCGCGGCTGGCCGTCGGGATGGGGTCGCCGGTGACGATGAGGACGTTGCGCACCCCCTCGGCGCACAGGCCGAGCAGCAGCGCCTGCGTCGCGTTCAGGTTGCGGTCGCGGCAGGTCATGTGCGGCAGGACGTTGACGCCGAGCTCGCGCTGCAGCTTGCAGGCCATGAGACTCGAGTCCATGCGGGTGCGGGCCACGGGACAGTCGGCGATCGTGATGATATCCACCCCGTTGTCGCGCAGCTCCTCCGCGCCCTGCATGAATTTGCGCGTGTCCGCGAGGTCCGGCGGGTCGAGCTCGACCGCAAAGGGGCGGCGGTCCGGATCGCAGAGGGCCTCCCAGAAGGGGTCCTCCTGCGCAGCGGGCTGCGGCTCCTCCCGGCTCGCCGGGTAATTGACCATGGCGACCGGGGCCTGAATGGCCGCGGGGACTGCTGCGATATGCTCGGGCGTGGTGCCGCAGCAGCCGCCCAGGATGCGCGCGCCCATCGCGTGCAGCACCGCCACCTGCCGGGCAAAATAGGCGGGCTCGCCGTTGTAGAAGGTGCGGTTGCCGCGCACCGTCGGATAGCCCGCGTTGGGCATCACCGAGAACAGCCCCTCCACCGGCGTGATGCGCTTCATGATCTCCACCATGTGGCGGGCGGAGGTGATGCAGTTGAAGCCCGCGGCGTCGATGTTGGGATCGTCCCAGGTGCGGCGGACCAGGTTCTCCGCAAGCTCGCCCTGACGGGTGAAGCCGCCCGGCTGGATCGCGTAGGAGCAGATAATGAAGGCCTCCGGATCGCGCGAGCGGATGTAGGCCGCAATATCGTGGAGGTACTGGTCGCTGCTGTGCGTCTCGAACAGGAAGCAGCGCAGGCCGCTCTCCAGGAAGCGGTCGACCACAAAGCGGTATTCCGGCAGCAGGTCCCGGTCGTCCGGGGCCTCGATGGGGCCGATGTCGGCGAAGACATACGCCCGGTCCCCCGCGGCGCGCTCGGCGATCTCGCAGCCCGCCTTGAGGATGGCCGCGCAGGTCTCCTCCGGGAAGCTCAGGCGGCTGACGGCGTAGGTGTTGGTCTTGACGGCCGCGCAGCCCGCGTCCAGATACGCGCGGTGGATGCTCTCCACCTCGGCGGGGTTGGTGAGGTTCGCCCACTCGCACGCACGGTGCGAGCTCTGCGTTCTCGCGGCGATATAGGTGCCCATGCCGCCGTCAAAGAGCAGGGGCGCCTCCTTCAGATAGCTGCGTATCTCCTTCATCCGAGCACCTGCCTTGCGATGTCCGCGCTCTGCTTGGCGTCCTTCGCATAATAGTCCGCGCCGATCTCCGCGGCGTACTCCGGCGTCAGCACCGCGCCGCCCACCATGATTTTACAGGGGTGGCCGCTCCGACGCAGGGCGCGGATCGTCTCCTCCATGCTCACGACCGTGGTGGTCATCAGGGCCGACAGGCCGACAAGCCGCACATCCTCGCGCACGGCCGCCTCCACGATCTCCTCCGGCGGCACGTCGCGCCCCAGATCCAGCACCGTGTAGCCGTAGTTTTCCAGCACGACACGCACGATGTTCTTGCCGATGTCGTGGATGTCCCCGCGCACGGTCGCGAGGAGGATCCTGCCCTTCGACACCGAGGCGCCGCCGCGCTGCGCGATCTGCTTCTTGATCAGCTCGAAGCCCTCGCAGGCCGCGTTGGCCGCGTTGATGAGCTGGGGCAGGAAGATCTCCTGCTTCTCATAGCGCTCCCCCACCCGGTCGAGGGCGGGCGTGAGCAGCTTCTCGATCACGTCCATCCCGTCCATGGTCTCGAGCGCCTCGCGCGTCAGCGCGGCGGTCTCCGCGCGCAGGCCGCGCATGACCGCGTCCGCAAGCGTCATGCCCCCGGACGCCTTCGGTCTTTCGGCCTCGGCGGGGACGTCCGCAAAGCGGCGGATGTAGCCCTCCGCGTCCCGGTCCTGCCCCGAGAGTACCCGGAAGGAGGCGAGCGCGTCCATGACCGCCGCACTGTTCGGGTTGACGATCGGGAAATCCAGCCCGGCCTGCAGGGCCTGGGTCAGAAAGCTCACGGTGATATGCTCGCGCGCGGGCAGGCCGAAGGAGATGTTGCTCACGCCCAGGACGGTGCGCACGCCCAGCTCCTCCTTCACCCAGCGCACCGCGCGCAGGGTCTCGGCCGCCTGGGACTGCTGGGCCGAGACCGTCAGCGTCAGGCAGTCGATCAGAATGTCCTCTTTGGGGATACCGTACGAGAGCGCCGCCTCGACGATGCGCTCCGCAATCGCCGCGCGCTCCCGCCAGGTCTGGGGGATGCCGCCCCGGTCCATGCACAGGCCGACCACCGCCGCGCCGTACTTTCTGCACAGCGGGAGAATGGCGTCCAGCACCGCGGCCTCGCCGTTGACGGAGTTCACGATCGCCTTGCCGTTGACCGCGCGAAGCCCCGCCTCGATGGCGGCCGGATCGGAGGAGTCGAGCATCAGAGGCAGGTCGGTCACGCCCTGCAGCGCGCGGACCACGCGGGTCATCATCCGGGGCTCGTCAATGCCGGGCAGGCCGACGTTGACGTCGAGGATCTCGGCCCCGGCGTCCTGCTGCTCCACGCCGCGGGCGATGATGTAGTCCAGGTCGTTCTCCCGCAGCGCCTGCTGAAAGCGGCGCTTGCCGGTGGGGTTGATGCGCTCGCCGATCACGCGCACGCCGTCGAACTCCGCCGTGTTCGCCGCAGAGCAGACGCCGAAGCGCCGCTCCGTTTTACGCTCGCCCGGCGCAAAGGCCGTGAGCACCGTCCCCAGCTCGCGGATGAAGTCCGGCGTCGTGCCGCAGCAGCCGCCGAAGATGCGCACGCCCATGCCGAGCGCGGGCAGCAGCTCGCGCGCGAAAGCGGCGGGGGTGATATGGTAGGCGCCGGTGGCGGGGTCGGGAAGCCCCGCGTTGGGCTTGAGGATCAGAGGCAGGTCCGTCCATTGCCGCAGTTCGGCGAGCAGGGGGATCAGCTCCTTCGGGCCGAGGCTGCAGTTGAAGCCGAGCGCGTCGACCCCGAGGCCCGTCAGCGTCAGGGCCATGGCCGACACCGTCGTGCCGACGAAGGTGCGGCCGCTCGCCTCGAAGCTCATGGTGACCCAGACGGGCAGGTCGGCGTTCTCCTTCGCCGCGAGCACCGCAGCCTTGACCTCGTACAGGTCGCTCATGGTCTCGATGACGATGAGGTCGGCCCCGGCCGCAGCGCCCGCGACCACCTGCTCCCGGAAGGCCTCGTAGGCTTCCTCGAAGCGGAGCGTGCCCAGCGGCTCCAGAAGCTGGCCGAGCGGGCCGATGTCCAGCGCCACCTGCACGGGCAGGTCCCCCGCGGCCATGCGCGCGCAGCGAACGCCCCCCTCGATCAGCTCCGCCGGGGCATAGCCGCAGCGCGCCGCCTTGTAGCGGTTGGCGCCGAAGGTGTTCGTGTAGAGCAGGCGGCTGCCCGCCTCGACATATTTTCGGTGGACAGAGGCGACCTTCTCGGGCTCGGTGACGTTCCAGACCTCCGGGGTCTGGCCCAGAGGCAGTCCGGCGGCCTGCAGCATGGTCCCCATGCCGCCGTCAAGAAGCAGGATCTCAGAGTGCTCCACAGCTTTTCCCATCCTTTCTGAATGCGCAGGTTTCAAACATCGAACACGAGGGACAGCCCCGATGCCGTTTCGGCTGGGGGCGGTCCGAGGCGCCGATCAGCGCCGTGACCGACTTCTGCGGCAGCATCAGGCCGCTGTCCGACAGACTCACGCCGATGCGGCGCGTCACGTCCAGCACGTAAAACAGCTCCCGCTGCTCCGTAATCGGCAGGTCCCCGTAGCCGGGGCTGAAGCGGTCGGTCAGATACCGGGGGCGCAGCTCGCGTGCAAGGTCCTCGCAGAGGTTGTCGCAGACGTTCTCGATCGCGGCGCTGCCGCAGGCGTCCAGGATCACGGCGTCGCCCATGTTCTCGAGCTGGGCGCGGCGGATCAGGCGCTCGACCTCGGCGCCGAGCGTCGCCGCCATCAGGACGACCGCGCCGCACTCGCGCAGGAGCTCGCGGATCGACTCGCCCGAGGGGGCGTAGTCCGTGCCCGCGAGCCGCCCGTCCGGCAGCAGCGGGAAGAGCCGCCACACGGCGCGTGGCCGGGCCGCTTCCGTCAGCGCCCGCTCGCAGCGCGCAAAATCCGCGGCGAGTCCCTCCGACAGGGCGACGCCCGGCCAGCCCAGATAGTGCAGGACCTCATTGCGCTCGATCCCCGTTAGTCTGGCCTCCACGGACGCTCCCCCCTCTCGTTTCATGCTTGTCATCTTATCTTGATTTGCCGCGTTTGACAAGAGGCTTGTGCAGAAAAAGAAAGGACCGCGGGTGCGGTCCTGCCTTTTTCTTTATCGGAAGCTGCGCAGCCAGTTGAGCAGGGAGTCCCGGTAGACGTTCTCGCGCACGTCGCGCAGCATGCGGTCCGTGACGGGGCCGTTGGCTTTGAGGCGCGCGAGGATCTCCGCCTGCAGCTCCTCCACGCTCATCTCCTCCGGGCGCTTCCCCTCCGCCCGCCTGGGCGCAAACGCCTCCGCGCGCTCCGGCTCCCGCGTCTCGATGCGATGCCGGATCGGCTCGTACTGCCGCTTTGTCTCCCCCCCGGGGATCCAGATCTCCGCCCCGCAGGCGGGCAGCTCAAGGCGCAGGCGGCTGCCCCCGGTCGAAACGCGCTCTCCGCCGAGCGCGCCCGTATAGACGCCCTCGCCCGGGAGGTCGAAGGCCGCGGGGCTGTCCGCGTTGTTGACCGTCACCACCACGTCCCCGCGGGCAAAGGCGAAGGCCGTCGTCGTCAGCGAGAGCTCGCGGTAATCGCCGAAGCGCAGCGCGCTCTCGGCGGCACGGACCCGGCCAAGGGCTTCGATCAGCTCAAGGCAGGGGTTTTCCTCCGCGCACAGGGCCTCCAAGTCCAGACAGGGACGCAGGGACGCGTCCGAGCCGCGCTCCTTGCGGCCCTCGACGCCGAACTCCGAGCCGTAGTAAAGCGAGGGGATACCGGGCAGCGTATACAGCAGCACGTGCACGGGCAGATAGTGGGCGCGGTTTCTCAGCTTGGTCATGATGCGCTCGACATCGTGGTTGTCGACAAAGCTGTACAGCCGCTCCGGGGCCATGCCCATGTCCCGCTGGCGGCGCAGCGTGTGGGCGAGCTCAAAATAGTTGTGATCGTTGTGGGCGCTGAAGAAGGCCTTGTGCAGGGCGTAGTTGGTCACCGCGTGCAGAGTCCTCTCGTTTGCCCAGCGGGCATAGTCGCCGTGGATTACCTCGCCCAGCAGCCAGAAGTCCGGCTTGAGCCGTTCGGTATACGCGCGCAGCGCGCGCATGAAGTCGAAGTCCAGCACGTCCGCCGCATCCAGCCGCAGCCCGTCGATCCCGAAGTTCTCGACCCAGAAGCGCACGGTCTCCAGATGGTAGTCCCGCACCTGCTCATTGCGCAGGTTGAGCTTTGCCAGCAGGTCGTAACCGCCCCAGGTCTCGCAGGAGAAGCCGTCGCCGAAGCTGTTGTTTCCCCGGAAGTCAACGCCGCAGTACCAGTCGCGGTACGGGCTCTGCTCCCGCCTCTCGCGCAGGTCGCGGAAGGCGAAGAAGTCCCGGCCCGTGTGGTTGAACACCGCGTCCAGGATCACCTTCAGCCCCGCCTCGTGGCAGAGGCCGACAAAGCGGCTTAGATCGTCGTTCGTGCCGAGGCGGCTGTCCAGCCTGCGGTAGTCCGTCGTCTCGTAGCCGTGGCCCACGGACTCGAACAGCGGCCCGATATAGAGCGCCGTGCAGCCGAGATCGCGGATGTGTCCGATCCAGGGGATCAGGCCGTCCAGCCGATGTACCGGCCCGGCGTACGGATTCTGCGCCGGAGCCCCGCACAGGCCCAGCGGATAGATGTGATAAAAAACCGCTTCCTCATACCATGCCATGCATGTGTCTCCTTTTTTGCAAAAAGATGCAGGGCGAAGGGGCCGGCCCCTTCGCCCTGGAGAAGTTCGGAAAACGCCTTACTTCTCTCCGAGCCGTTCCAGCAGATCCACCTCCTGATAGGTCACCGAGAAATAGCCCGGATGGATCACCTGGTTGGCGGTCATATAGTAGGTTTTCCCGTTCGGCGCAAAATACAGCGTGCCGATCACCGTCTCGCCGCGCAGTGCGGCCCGGCCGACCTTCTCGTACCAGTCCTCGCCCAGACTCGGGAAGAGCTCACGCGTGCGGCGTCCCAGCAGCTCCGCCGCCTTTTTGCCGACGCCGTCCTCAAACTTGTGGTTTACATAAAACGCGATGGTGTCACAGACCTTTCCGTCTTCGTCCGTCACGACCCGGCATACCGCGAAGGAGATGGGCAGATCGTCGTAGACGTGGAAGATCTCCGAGGCGCGCTGCTGGCGGCTTTCCGTGCTGGCATGCTCGTCCTGATTGGCGAGCAGGCGGACCTCGGTCTTCTGGCGCTGTTCATCCAGATTTTCGGACTCCGAGAACAGCGCGTAGCCGACCGAGAGGTAGAGCGTGACGGGCACCCCGTCGATCGTGCGGATATGCCTGGCGACCTCGCGGATGCGGTTGCGCAGCTCGTGCGCCTCGTCCGGGCCCTGCACCTGCTTGAGGATCGCAAAGTGGGAGCCGCCGTAGCGGCCGACCGCCGAGGTCCGGCCGAAGGCCTTCTTGAGCTCCGTGCCCAGGCGGGCCATCGCCTTGTCCGCGAAGTCGAAGCCGTACTGCCGGTTGAGCGCGGAGAAGTCGTTGATCGCGACGTGGTAGCGCGCAAAGTCGGTATTCCGCAGGAAGTACTCGTCCTGGAAGGCGTGGGCCTCTTCCGAGATGCCGCGGGAGTTGAGCAGCCCCGTCAGCAGGTCGCGGCGCTTGGTCTCCGTACCGCGCGCGTCGTTGACGGTCAAGAGCTCCTTGTCGATGAAATAGCCGAGCAGGCCGCGGATCTCGCCGTTTTCGTCGTAGACGGGCATCTTGCTGGCCAGAACATCCCGGTTCTCGCCGTTTGAGATGCACAGACCGGGGACGTTGTGCGTGATGACGCCCTCGTGCAGGACGCGCTCCTCGTCGTGCATGTAGCTGTCCGGGCGGATGTGCCAGCCCATGTCCTCATCCGTCTTGCCGAGCAGCACCTCCTCGGAGGGGAAGTCATAATACTCCAGAAAGGCTTTGCTCACGCCGAGGAAGCGGCGGTCCATATCCTTCCAGAAGACGCGCAGCGGGCCCGAGCGGATCAGATTGTGCCAGAGCAGCTCCGGCGGGAAGCCGTGCTCCGGCGGGGCGTGGTGCTGCTCCGCGGAGCTCTCCTCAAAGGCGCGCACCTCGGACGCGACGTTGCGGATCAACTCCAGGCAGGTCTCCGCGTCGTCGTCCAGGCGGATCAGCGTGTACTCCTTCCACGCATACTCCCCGTGACCCACCGCGGATCGGAACAGCCGTGAGATATATATGCGCGCGCCGTTGTTGTCGACCAGCCGCGCCCGGAGCGTGGACAGGTCGAAGAAGTTGATGAAGTCCTGCCGGTCGTCCGGGAAGATCCAGCGCTGCGCGTACTCCCGCGTCCGCTCGGGGATGTTTGACCGGCTGGAGACCAGGTCGAAGCGGAGCGTGGTGTAGAGCGGCGTGATGGCGTCGTTCTTCACGTCGAGGAGATTGACGCGCTCGTACATGGAGTAGAGCCTGCGCATGCCCTCGTCCAGGTGGTCGGTCCTGACGGACTTCGACGCCTTGGACAGGTTGTTCAGACTCAGCAGCACGCTGTAGGCGTCCGCCGTCTCGGCGATGCGCTTGGCGCGCAGTTCATAGTATTCGTCGTGGGAGACGAAGTGCATGCGCCCCCTGCCCTCGGTGTGCGCCGCGTCCAGAAGACTCACGATGCGGGCCGGGATCCGGGAGAAGGGCATCAGCTTGCCGAGCATCTCCGGTGAGAAGACCCCGGCGACCATCCCGGTGGCATTCGCCGTATTCTCGAACGCCGTGTTGCAGAACAGGACGCGAAAGCCGCCGGGCCTGATCTCGCAGATCGAGAGGGCGATACTGTTGAGCTGGCGGGCGGTGGTCAGCGCGTCGCGCTCTTCCTTGGTCATGAAGGGCACCGCACTGAGCAGGTTGATCCTGCCGATATCGTCATAGTACTTCCGCTCCTGCGGGGTCTCCGACCCGACGCCGCGCTCGGCCATGGCGCGCAGGGTCTCCTCGTACGGCCGGGGCTTGCCGAAGCAGAAGCCCTGGACCTTTTCGCAGCCGACGTTGCGCAGGTAGGTAAACTGCTCCTCCGTCTCCACGCCCTCGGCCAGGGTGTGGATCTCGATCTCCTTGGCCATCTGGATGACGGAGGCCAGGATGCGGCGGGAGCGCTGGTCAAAGGAGCTGAGAAAGCGCATGTCGAGCTTCAGCTCGTCAAAGGCGAAGTCCTTGAGGACGTTGAGCGAGGAGTAGCCGGAGCCGAAGTCGTCCATCCAGACCTGGAAGCCCTCTTCCCGGAAGCGGTCGATGACCGCGCGCATCTCGTCCTCCTGCTCGGCCACGACGCTCTCGGTGATCTCAATATGCAGGTAGTCGTGCGGGATCTGGTAATAGTTGACCGTTTCGAGCACGAGAGAGAAGATGTCGCAGAGCGCGAAGTCGAGCCGGGAGAGGTTCACGGACACCGGGACCGGCATCCCGCCCGCGTTGACCGTCCGCCGGATCTGCGCGCAGACCTCGCGGATGATCGCGGCGTCCAGCCGGTGGATGAGCTGGTGCTTCTCCAGCACGGGGATGAACCGGTCGGGCCGGATGACCCCGCGCACGGGGTCGACCCAGCGCGCCAGCGCCTCCATCGAGCACATCTTCCCGGAGAGCGTGCGGATGACGGGCTGATACCAGGGCTGGATGTCGCGGCGCTCCAGCGCGGCGTCAAAGCTTTCAAGCAGCCAGCTTTCAAATTGATCGGACATGGGGCTCTCCTTCCGGTGGTCCTTCTCTCCGCCTCCGTCGGGTACAGGGGGGCTCCCCTCCGGCACGGCCGGAGGGATCTGCGTACATTCCTATTCAGCAGATATTATAACGGACAAGCGTCTCCTTTTACAAGCCCTGAATTCTTTGCGTTTTTTGAAGCATCCGGCCCCGACATGAGAATTGCGCGCCGGTCCCGTTTGCCAGGAGCAATCCGAAAGCAGCTTCCATCCGGTTTTTTTTGGGTTGACAAATACCCCATAGGGGTATATAATGCGTGCAGAAGCAAAGATACCCCCGGGGGGTAGGAGGGTCACAGATGGATACCATGGAAACAACGCTTTCTCATTCCGCTCGGAAAAAGGTCCGGGACGACACGGAACGCCGCGATCTGATGAATCGGCTGAAGAGGATCGAGGGGCAGGTGCGCGGTCTGCAGCGTATGCTGGAGGAAGACGCCTACTGCCCGGACATCCTGACGCAGGCGTCCGCGGTGAGCTCCGCAATCAACAGCTTTTGCCGGGTCCTGCTGACCAACCACCTCCGGACCTGCGTGGTGAAGGACATCCGTGCCGGTCATGACGAGGCTGTGGACGAGCTGGCGGAAACCCTGCAGAAGCTGATGAAGTGACGGGGAGGGCTGTGAAAATGGAACAATACCAGGTGACCGGCATGAGCTGCGCCGCGTGCTCAAGCCGGGTGGAAAAGGCGGTCTCGGGCGTGCCGGGCGTGACGTCCTGCGCGGTGAGCCTGCTGACGAACTCCATGGGCGTGGAGGGGACGGCCTCCTCCGCCGACATCATCCGGGCCGTGGAGGCCGCCGGATACGGCGCTTCCCTCAAGGGCGCGGAAGCGCAGGCGTCGTCCGGGGCTTCTCCCTCCTGGGCGGACGCCGAGGCTCTGAAGGACCATGAGACGCCGAAGCTGAAAAAGCGGCTTCTGTTCTCGGTCCCGATCCTCCTGATCCTGATGTACTTCTCGATGGGGCACGGGATGTGGGGCTGGCCTGCGCCGAAGGCCTTCGACAACCTTGTGTTTCTCGGGCTGTTTGAGCTGCTGCTGGCCGTCGTCGTGATGATCATCAACCAGAAGTTCTTTACTTCCGGTTTTTCCTCGCTGTTCCACGGGGCGCCCAACATGGATACGCTGGTGGCCCTCGGCTCCGGCGCTTCCTTCGTGTATTCCCTGGCGGAGCTCTTTCTCATGATCCTCGCCATGGGGGACGGCAGGCATGAGATCGTGATGAAGTACGGGATGAACCTGTACTTTGAATCGGCGGCCATGATCCCGACGCTGATCACGATCGGCAAAATGCTGGAGGCCATGTCGAAGGGGCGCACGACCGACGCGCTGAAGGGCCTGATGCAGCTGGCTCCGAAGACGGCCGTCCTGCTCAGGGACGGCGTTGAGACGGAGGTCGGCGTCGAAGAGGTCAAAACCGGCGACATCTTTGTCGTCCGCCCCGGTGAACAGATCCCGGTGGACGGGGTCATCGTCAGGGGCATGACGGCGGTCAACGAATCCGCACTGACCGGGGAGAGCATCCCGGTGGACAAGGCGGAGGGAGACACGGTCTCCGCCGCCACGATGAACCAGCAGGGCTATGTGGAATGCCGCGCGACCCGCGTCGGGGAAGACACGACGCTGGCCCAGATCATCCGCACCGTGTCCGACGCGGCCGCGACAAAGGCTCCGCTCGCGCGCATCGCGGACAAGGTCTCCGGGATCTTCGTCCCCGCGGTCATCGGGCTCTCCCTTCTGACCCTGATCGGCTGGCTGCTCGCCGGCAAGCCCTTTTCCTTCGCCATCGCCCGCGGGATCTCCGTGCTGGTCATCAGCTGTCCCTGCGCGCTCGGACTCGCGACGCCGGTCGCCATCATGGTCGGCAGCGGCGTGGGCGCCAAAACCGGTATCCTGTACAAGACCGCGGCGGCCCTGGAGGGCGCGGGCCGGACGCAGATCATCGCGCTGGACAAGACGGGGACCGTGACCGAGGGCCAGCCCCGCGTCACGGACGTGATCCCCTTCGGCAGAGACCGGGACGCGCTGCTGCGGCTTGCCGTGTCGCTGGAGAAGAGCAGCGAGCACCCGCTTGCCAAGGCCGTGACCGCCGAGGCGGAAGGCATGCCGCTCCCGGAAGTGAGCGATTTTGAGGCGCTGCCCGGGCACGGTCTCCACGCCCGCCTGGACGGGAAGGAGCTTCTGGGCGGGAGCCTGAGATTCCTCCGCTCCAAGGGGCTGGCCGACGAGTCTGTCTCGGCGCGGGCGAACGCCCTTGCCGAAGAGGGAAAGACCCCGCTGCTGTTCGCGTACGACGGCGAGCTCGCCGGGATCATCGCGGTCGCGGACCCCATCAAGGCCGACTCCGCGCAGGCGATACTCGAGCTGCGGGATATGGGCGTCCGCACGGTCATGCTGACCGGAGACAACGAACGGACAGCCCGGGCGATCAGCCGGCAGGCCGGTGTGGATCAGGTCATCGCGGGCGTCCTGCCGGAGGGCAAGGCGGACGTGATCCGCGCGCTGAAGACGCTGGGCAAGGTCACCATGGTCGGCGACGGGATCAACGACGCGCCGGCGCTTACCGTGGCGGACAACGGGATTGCCATCGGCGCGGGCACAGACGTGGCCATCGACGCGGCGGACATCGTGGTGGTGAAAAGCCGCCTGAGCGACGTGACGGCGGCGATCCGGCTGAGCAGAGCGACCATACGGAACATCCATCAGAACCTGTTCTGGGCCTTCTTCTACAACGCCATCTGCATCCCCCTGGCCATGGGCCTGTACGGCGTTGAAATGAAGCCCATGTACGGCGCGGCAGCCATGGCGCTGTCCAGCTTCTTCGTGTGCATGAACGCGCTGCGCCTGAATCTGGTCAAGCCGCACGACGCCGGACATGACCGGAAGGAAAAGTCGATCCCCGCGGAAGCGCTCGAGGAGATCGTTGCCGCGGAAACAATAAAGGAGGAAAAAACCATGACGAAAACACTGAAGGTCGAAGGAATGATGTGCATGCACTGTGAGGCGCGTGTGAAGAAGGCCCTCGAAGCGGTGCCCGGCGTGGCCGCTGCCGTGGCGGATCATGACAAGGGCACGGCCGTCGTCACCCTCACAGCCCCCGTTGAGGACGATGTGCTCCGCGCGGCGGTGGAAGCGCAGGATTACAAGGTGCTGGGCGTGGAGTGATTTCCGGCGGCTGTGTCGCTGAAGAAACCGCCGGGCAGCAGGGAAAAGCCTTTCCCCCGCTGCCCGGCGGTTTCTTATTTTATATGGCTGCAGAGCTGCGGCTGTGCCTGCGTGGCCGGATCAGAGCTCGATCTTGTCGCGGCAGTCGCGGATGCCGTCCTCCGCACGATAATAGAGGGCCTTCGCCTTCTCGAGCACGGCCTTGACCTCCGCGTCCGTGAGCTTCCTCACGGCGCCGGGACGAAACTCCTCCGTGATCGTGCCGACGGTCTCCGCCAGCTCGTCCAGGCCGAGGTTCGCGCAGACGCCCTTCATGGCGTGCGCCGACTCAAACAGCTGCGTGGGGTCCATGCTCTCCCCCGCCGCCTTGAGCTTCTCATACACACCGCTGTCCGCCAGCTTGAGCAGATACTTGTGGATCATCTTGTCCTTCTTCATGATCTGCACCGCATGCTCATAGCTGCCGCCGATCTGTCCGTAGAGTTCCCGAATCGTCATGTTGTTGCCCTCCTGTCCAATTCCAGTTGTTTTTCGATCAGTTTTTCAAAATCCTCCGGCAGGACCGGTTTGGAGAAATAGTAGCCCTGCACCAGCTCGCAGCCCGCCCTGTGCAGCAGCGCGAGCTGTTCGGCCGTCTCCACGCCCTCGGCCACCACCGGCACATCCAGATAGCGGGCGATGTCCAGGATCAGCTCCACCAGGCGAAACTCCCGCACATCCTCGCGCACGTTCTGGATGAAGCGCATGTCCATCTTCAGCACGTCGATCGGCAGAGACGAGAGCATGTTCAGCGACGAGTAGCCCGAGCCGAAATCGTCCATCTCGATCTCAAAGCCGTAGCCGCACAGCCTCTCGATCACGCTGACAAGCTGATCGGCGTTGTCGGTGTACGCCGACTCCGTCACCTCCAGCTTCAGATCCTTCGGCGTCAGGCCGTTGCTCTCCACCAGGTGCAGCAGATTCTTCTCCAGCATCGGGTCGAAGATGTCCGTGCGGGAGAGGTTGACCGACACCGGCAGCGTAAAGCCCAGCTTCTCTTTCCATGCGGCGATCTGCCGGACGGTCTGCTCCCAGACGTAGTTGTCCACGACGTGGATCAGGCCGTTGCGCTCAAACAGCGGCACAAAGGTGCCCGGCGAGATCATGCCCAGCTCCGGGTGCCGCCAGCGGATCAGCGCCTCGGCACTCGCCAGACGCGGCGGGTCGCACTGGACGGCGTACTTCGGCTGGAAGAAGACGGTGAACTCGTGCTCCTCCACCGCGCGGCGCAGATCGTTCAGCAGGCGCTGCTGGAAAAGCTCCCGCTCGCGCATGTCGTCGTCAAAGACCATCAGGTGGGTCTTGTAGCTGCCGCGCACCATGTTGCAGGCCACGCGCGCCCGGTCGAACATCAGCGGGGGCTCCACCCCCTCGTCCCAGGGCTTCACGCCCATGCGCAGCCGGACGTTGACCCGGTCGGACATGGCGTTGACCGCCTTCTGCAGTCTGCCCAGCACCTCGTGATAATCCTCCCGGTGCAGGCAGAAAATGTTGAAGCGGTCAGCCTCGATGCGGCTGGCGATGCCCTCCGTCTCCGACAGGAAGCACATGATCTCCCCGCCGATCGCGCACAGCACACGGTCGCCGAAGTCGCGGCCGTTGAGCTCGTTGACGGAATGGAAGCGCTCGATATCCACCGTGATCGCGTCCATGTGCAGCTCCGGGTGATAGTGGGAAATGCGCTCGGCATACTCGAAGAAGAAGCCGCGGTTGTACAGTCCGGTCAGCTTGTCGCGCTCGGCCGCGGAGATCAGCTTCCGGCCGTCGCACAGCTCAATAATTCTCTCCACGCGGGCGAGGATGACCTCATGCGCGTC
>JAUNNC010000052.1 GCA_030531585.1 Eubacteriales bacterium
GCTTCCTGCCGTAATAGTAGACAGGCCGCCTGTGGGTCGCCGAGACGAAGCCCGTCGGCTGGTTCACGCGCGGACGCCAGACCGGCTCGCTCTGCCGCGGGGCAGGCGAACTGCTCATGCTGCCGGACGAGTGCCGGCTCGGCCCCGGAGAGGGCGACGGCCTGCTGCGGAACAGGGATGAGCCCGACGAGAACGAGCCGGAGGAATGCGGACTCGGAGCACGGGACGAGCTTCCCGACGAGCGGTACGAGCTCCCGGACGAGCGGGAGGAGGAACGCGAGGAGGAAGAGCGGGAAGAGGACGATCTGGAAGAATGGGAACTGGAGCTGTGTCTGTTCGGCGGCATATTTGTTACCCTCCTCAAAACGGGTCAGACGGTCTGTTTCAGGCGGCTTTGCATCGTCACGCGGCAGGGAAGCGCCGCGTTTTTTTCATCATACCATAACTGCGGGCAAAGCACCAGACCAAAACGGCACGTTTTCGGAAGAATACGGCCCTGCCCCGAAAAAAACGGAATGGCCCTGCGTTCTCCCGGCGACGGTATGCGGGTTCATGACGTACTTGAAAAAACAAAACCGGAGCCCAGCGCAGCGGGTCCGGTTTTGAAAGGAGGAGCAGCGGAATGAGCGCGAGATGACTTTTGATGCAATGCATAAAAAGTCGTCGCAAGCGATATGAAGCTTGCGACGACGCTGGTCCGAGTGTTCATAACGTACTTGATAAAAACAATTCCGGCGGTCAGCACACATTTTCCAAACTTTTTCTCGGCACATTCGTTTTTTCTTGCAGGGAGCTGGTCTGCTGCGCTTTGAAGAAGAATGCAGGCGGCCGGCTGTGCACCGGGCCAACAGATCAGTTGAACGCAAGGGCTTGATATACTGCCATATTTCGGTTAGAATGCAGGTAACCAAGAAAAATGAAGGATTCGGAGGGATTTGTCATGCTTAAAATCAACATTCAGGGACACGCGGAATGTACGGTCAACGACCGGAACACAGCCGCCAGTGTCGGGTCCGGCGATTTGCATGTCTTTTCGACGCCCTACATGATCGCCCTGATGGAAGAGGCCGCGCAGAGCTCGGTCGCGCCGGAACTGGAAGAGGGGCAGAGCACGGTCGGCACCGGGCTCTCCGTCAGCCATGAGGCCGCGACCCCCGTGGGGATGAAGGTCTGGGCGGAGAGCCGGCTCACCGCGATCGACGGCCGCAAGCTCACCTTCGAGGTCCGCGCCTTTGACGAATGCGGCCTGATCGGCCAGGGAACCCACGAGCGCGTGATCATCAAGAGGCAGCGCTTCCTGGAAAAAGCTGAAGCAAAGAAGGGCTGAGGGGCGCTCCGTCTGCGCTCTGCAGGAAAGGAGGGAATGCGCGATGCCCGTGCATTACCTGGAAACGGGTTCTGTGGATCCTTGCTATAATCTCGCGCTGGAACAGTATGTTCTGGAACACTTCCGCGAGGGCGACTGGCTGCTGCTCTGGCAGAATGCCAACACCGTCGTCATCGGGCTGAACCAGAACACGGCAGAGGAGATCAACGCCGCCTTCGTAGAAAAACACGGCGTCACCGTGGTGCGGCGAATGACGGGCGGCGGCGCGGTATACCACGATCTCGGAAACCTCAATTACTCCTTTATCTGCGACGTGGGGAACGCGGAGGAGCTCACGATCCGGCGCTTTACCGACCCGGTCTGCCGGGCGCTGGCCGCCATGGGCGTGGACGCGGAGACCAGCGGAAGAAACGACATTCTCGTCGGCGGGAAAAAGGTCTCCGGTGTGGCGCAGCGGATCACGAACGGCAGGATCCTCCACCACGGCACGCTGCTCTTCGATTCCGACCCGGCCATGATTGAGGGCGCGCTGAAAGCGGACCCGGCAAAGTTCCGTTCCAAAAGCGCCAAATCGGTTCGCTCCCGCGTGGGGAACATCCGGGACTATCTCCCCGCGGACGCAGACCTCGCGCAGTTTCGGGAGCGGCTGCTCCGGGAGCTCACACAGGACGGTATGCTCCGTGAGACGCTCACTGACGAGGAGTTGGCGGCCGTGCGGAAGCTGGCGGAGGAGAAGTACCGCAGTTGGGAGTGGACCTACGGGCGCAGCCCGGACTTTGAGATGAAAAACCGGCGGCGCTTTCCGGGCGGCACCCTGGAAGTGCGGATGAACACGCACGAGGGGCGCATCCAGGAGATCGCCTTTTACGGGGACTACATGGCAGCGGCGCCGAACACCGCCCTGTGCGAGGCGCTGCGGGATGTCCCGCTGACACGGCAGGCCCTGGCGGAGACGCTGGCGGGCTTTGACATCGGCGCGCTCTTCGGCGCGATCACGGCGAAAGAGATCACGGAAACAATACTGGGCTGAGGGGTGGAATATGGACATTTCAAAAATGACAGCGCTCTGGGCGGACTACGTCTTTGAGGGCAAGATGAGCCCCGAGGTCCGGGCCCCTATCGCCGAATCCTGGCGCAGATGCCGGGCGGCGGGGCTCAACCCCTCCGGGGGCGAGGGGCGGCATATCGACGCAAACGTGCTCGAGAGCGCACGGACGGCAAACAAGCTTTTTCTGGAGATTGCCATCCCCGTCATGCGGCAGGTTTTTGACATCATCCGCGCTTCCGGCTTTCTCGTCGTGCTGACCGACAGCGCGGGCTATCTGCTGGAGATGATGGGGGACGAGGAGATCGTCTCCCGCTCGCAGGACATGCGCTTCATGCCGGGCGCCATGTGGAGCAATCTGGAGGTTGGCACCAACGCCATCAGCGTGGCGCTGGACTATGACATCCCGATCCAGATGGTGGGGCCGGAGCACTACTGCGTCACGCACCACGGCTGGACCTGCTCCGCCGCGCCCATCCATGGGCCGAACGGCGAAATCGTGGGCTGCATCAACATCTCCGGAGATATTGGCAAGGCGCACCCGCACACGCTCGGCATGGTACAGGCGGCGGCCATCGGCATCGAGGGGCAGATCCGCCAGGCCTACAACGCTCAGATGATGAACGCGGCGCTGGAGAGCAGCCGGGACGGCATCCTGTTCCTGGACCAGAATCGCGAGCCCTTCTGGATGAACAGCGCAGCGGAGAAACTGCTGAAGACCGACCTTGCGGGACTGCGCCGCATAGGACTGGAGGGCATCGTCAAGAGCGTCGGCCTGGAAAACAAAAACTGGAAAAGCGGCGAACCCTTCGTCTCTGACAACATGGCTCTGCATATCGGTGATGAGACCATCTACTGCAGCATCGTTGTCACCCCGCTGACGGAATATGAACGGGCCTACAGCGTCACCCTTCGCCCGCAGACCCAGCTGATCAGCTCGGTCAACAAGCTCTCCGGCAACCGCGCCGTTTTCACCTTCCGCAGCATTCTCACCGAAAACGACAGCATGAAAAAGACCCTGGCCCTGGCGGCAAAGTTTGCCCGCTATGAGGGCAATATCCTGATCCAGGGCGAGAGCGGGAGCGGCAAGGAGGTGCTGGCCCAGGCGATCCACAACGCAAGCCGGAACGCCGACGGGCCCTTTGTCGTGGTCAACTGCGCGTCCATTCCGCGCGAGCTTTTCGAAATGGAGCTCTTCGGCTATGAGGCCAGCGCCTTCCCCGGCAGAGCCGCGGAGGGCAAGCCCGGCCGCTTTGAGCTGGCAGACAACGGCACGCTGTTTCTCGACGAGGTCTCCAACATGCCGCTGGAGATGCAGCAGAAGCTCCTGCGGGCGGTGGAAACCCACAGCATCCAGCGCCTCGGCAGCACGCAGCCTATCCAGCTCGACATCCGCATCATCGCCTCCACCAGCCAGCAGCTGAGTCGACTTGTCGAGCGGGACAGCTTTCGCAGGGACATGTATTTCCGCCTGAGCAGTCTCAAGCTGGACATCCCGCCCCTGCGGGAGCGGCCGGAGGATCTTGCGCTCTATGCCGAGTATTTTCTGCGCGGGCTGAACGAGAGCAGCTCCGACACCCCGAAGAGCATGACGCCGGAATTTCTGGAGGGACTGCGCGCCTATGACTGGCCGGGCAATGTGCGCGAGCTGCAAAACAGCATTGCCCGTGCCTATTACAGCAGCGCGGGCAGCACGCTGACAAGCGAGAACCTTGTCCTGTCACTGGAGCGGCGAGAGCCGGAGGCCCCAGCCGACGCGACCCTCCTGTCCAACGCGGGGGAGGGGGGGATCATCGCCGCGCTGACCATCTGCAACGGGGATGTGGACGCCGCCGCCGAGCGCCTCGGCATCAGCCGCGCCACGCTCTACCGCCGCATGAAGAAGTACGGCATCATCCCGCGCCTGATCAAGCAGAAGCCCTGAGCGGGCGCTTATGCAGGATGCCCACAGCGGCAAAAGGGCACGGTGGCGCAGCCTGTCGCGGGACAGGCCGGTAAGCGCCCTGTCCCGGTGGAAGGATCATCCGGCAAACTGCACATAGAGACATGAGAAAAACGCCCCGAAAGTCGGAGCGTTTTTCTCATTTTTGCATGGATGGTGAGACGAAATGAGACGCGTGAGATTTTGTCTCAAAATTGGGAATAATTGAAAGCCACACTTTGGGCATTGTTTAACAATCCTTAAATAATGTCCAAAAGAAACTTCAAAAAATGACTGTATTGTAGAAAATGACCAAACAACCCATTCCTGCATTGAGAATCTTGTGAGATAATAGTATACTATTCACAGAGGACAAAGGCTTTTGTCCCACGGAAAAGCGGCCGGCGCGATCTGCTCCGCCGCCGCGTATTACGATAGGAGGTTTTCAAATGGCAGTAAGCAGAGAACAGATGAAAGACATCTATACCCGCATGTGCCGCATCCGTGCTTTCGAGACGGCAGCCAAGGATCTGTTCGCCGAGGGCAAGATCTACGGCTTTGCCCACCTGTATCTGGGTGAGGAAGCGATCGCTCCGGCGGTGTGCGAGTGCCTGCGGGATGATGACTTCATCACGTCTACCCACCGTGGCCACGGCCACATCATCGCCAAGGGCGGCGATCTGAATCGCATGATGGCCGAGCTCTTCGGCCGCTACACCGGCTACTGCAAGGGCAAGGGCGGCTCGATGCACATTGCGGATAGAAACCTGGGCATCCTGGGCGCCAACGGCATCGTGGGCGCGGGCCACAACATCGCGGTCGGCGCGGGCCTGTCCGCCAAGATCCGCGGCACCGATCAGGTCTGTGCCTGCTTCTTCGGCGACGGCTCCACCAACCAGGGCACTTTCCATGAGGCGCTGAACATGGCCTCGATCTGGAAGCTCCCCATTATCTTCGTCTGCGAGAACAACCACTACGGCATTTCCATGAGCCAGGATCGCCACCAGGCCATCAAGGACATCGCCGATCGCGGCGCGGCCTACAACATACCCGGCGTCGCCGTTGACGGCAACGATCCCATCGCGGTGTTTGAGGCGGCCGAGGAAGCCGTCGCCAGAGCCAGAGCCGGCAAGGGCCCCACGCTCATCGAGTGCAAGACCTACCGTCAGCGCGGCCACTTCGAAGGCGACCCCGCCACCTACAAGCCCAAAGAGGAGCAGGCCGCATGGATGGCAAAGGACCCGATGCCCCGCTTCGAGAAGTACCTCGAGGAGAACGGCGTCATGACCGCCGAGGAGATCAAGGGCGTGAAGGACGCTGTCGACAAGCAGATTGCCGAAGCGATCGCCTTTGCGGATGCTCAGCCCTTCGCCCCGGAGGAGAGCGCCGTCGTGGATGTATATTCTGATATTGTTGCGGAGGTGCGTGAGAGATGAGTAAGATGATGACTTACGGCGAAGCGATCCGCGAAGGCATGTCCATCCGGATGCGCGAGAACCCCAATGTGATCCTGTTCGGTGAAGACGTCGGCGCCTTCGGCGGCTGCTTCGGTGTCAGCGCCGGCATGATTGACGAGTTCGGCCCCGAGCGCGTCCGCGACACCCCGATTTCCGAGGGCGCCATCATCGGCGCGGCGGTGGGCAGCGCAGCCACCGGCCTCAGACCCATTGCCGAGCTCATGTTCAACGACTTCCTGACGGTCGCCATGGACCAGCTGGTCAACCAGGCGGCCAAGATGCGCTTCATGTTCGGCGGCAACATCTCCCTGCCCATGGTGGTGCGTCTGCCCGCAGGCGCCGGCACCGGCGGCGCCGCCCAGCACTGCCAGAGCCTCGAGGCGTGGCTGACCCACGTCCCCGGCCTGAAGGTCGTGTACCCCAGCAACGCGCAGGACGCCCTGGGCCTGATGCTCAGCTCCATTGACGACGACAACCCCGTCATGTTCTTCGAGAACAAGTGCCTCTACGCCACCAAGAGCGAGGTCGACAACTTCGATCCCATCCCCCTCGGCAAGGGCCGCATCGCCCTCGCGGGTGAGGATCTGACCATCATCACCTACGGCCGCCAGGTCTACACCGCCCTCGACGCCGCCAAGAAGCTGGCCGCCGAAGGCATCAAGGCGGAGGTCATCGACATCCGCAGCCTCTTCCCGCTGGATAAGGACATGATCCGCGAGAGCCTGGAGAAGACCCACAAGGCCATCGTCATCACCGAGGAGACCAAGCGCGGCGGCTACGGCGGCGAGATTTCCGCCACCATCGCCGAGGAGATGTTCGACCTGCTCGACGCTCCCGTCGCAAGAATCGGCTCTCTCGACACCCCTGTCCCCTTCGCCCCCAACCTTGAGGCGTACTACATGCCCAACGACGTGGACATCGTGGTTGCCGCGAAGAAGATGTTCTAATTCATTTCCCGCCCTCCGGATTCCTGCCGGAGCAAAGGACACCCACAAACTGTGCTGCGGCTTTCTGCCGCAGCACAGCTTGTAAAGAGCGCGCAAACACATGCAAGGAGGAATGATCATGGCGTCCATAGGCATTATTGCAAATCCCCAGTCCGGAAAGGATATCCGGAGACTTGTGTCCTATGCCACCACCATTGACAACAACGAGAAGGTCAATATCTGCAAGCGCATCACCCTTGCCGCCTACGGCCTGGGCATCGAAAAGGCCGTGTATATGCCGGATACCTTCACCATGGGCTACAGCGTACAGTATCAGCTGGAGGACGACAAAATGCCCTGCTGTGAGATCGAGGTGCTCGACTTCCCCTTTGACGCCTCCATGATCGACACCATTGAGGCGGCCCGGCTCATGGAGGAGCGCGGTGTCGGCTGCGTGGTCGTGCTCGGCGGCGACGGTACCTCCCGCGCGGCTGCAAAGTCTCTGAAGAAGACCCCGATGCTGTCCATCTCCACCGGCACCAACAACGTCTACCCCCAGATGATGGAGGGCACGGTCGCCGGCATGGCCGCCGCGGCCACCGCCCTGATGGACGACCCCTATGACGTCTGCATCCACGACAAGCGCATCCAGGTCTTCGTCAACGGCGTATACCGCGACATGGCCCTGATCGACGCGGTGATCTCGGACGACGAGTTTGCGGGCGCCAAGGCCATTTGGGATCCGAAGAAGATGAAACACATCATCGTTTCCCGCTGCCATCCGGCGTCAATCGGCTTTTCCGCCGTGCCCGGCGCCTACCACATTGTGGAGGACAGCGATCCCTTCGGCTATGCCGTGGCCCTGGGGGAGGAGGGCATCCCGGTCAAGGCGCCCATCGCGGCCGGCATCCTCACGCCCATGTTTATCAAGGACAAGCGCCAGCTTGCCCTGGGTGAAAAGTACACGGTCGTTGCGGACAAGCCCTGCATGATCGCCCTTGACGGCGAGCGCGAGGTCAAGCTCTTCGCGGGAGATCAGGCGGACTTCATTGTCACGGACGACGGCCCGTGGCGCGTCCTGCCGCGCAAAGCGCTGTCGAAGGCACAGAAACTCGGCTGGTTCAGGGCGTAAGCCCTTTTCGATAGAACACACTTCAATGATAATATACAAGGAGGATTGTTATGGCTAAAGTAGTCGTAATGCCCAAGCTGGGTCTGACCATGACGGAGGGCACCGTCAGCAAGTGGCTGAAAAAGGTCGGAGACGAGATCAAGTCCGGCGAGCCGTTCTTCGAGGTGGAGACCGACAAGCTCACCAACACCATCGAGGCCAACACCGACGGTGTGGTGCGCCACTTCTTTGTGGAAGAGGGCACGACGGTCCCCGTGCTGGACAAGGTCGCCATCATTGCCGCTGCGGATGAGGATATCAGCGCCCTGCTGGGCGGCGCCCCCGCTGCCGCCGCCGCGCCTGAAGCCCCTGCCGCCGCCGCTCCCGCCGCTTCTGCGGCTCCGGTCAGAGCGCCGGGCGAGCGCGTCGTTGCCGCTCCCGCCGCCAAGAAGCTGGCCAAGGAGCTGGGTATCGACCTGGCCCTGGTCCCCGGCACCGGCCCCAACGGCCGCATCACCCTGGACGATGTGAAGAACTGGAAGCCTGCCCCCGCTGCGGAGGAAGCTCCGAAGACCAAAGCCTCGCCGCTGGCGGCGGCGGTGGCCAAGGACCTGGGAATTGATCTGGATAAGATCGGCGCGAAGGACCGGGTCCTTGCCGAAGACATTCTCCGCTACCTGGAGAGCACCCGCGAGAAGGCACCCGAGGAAGCCCCGCGGGAAGAAGTCGTCCCGATGAACGGCATGCGCAAGGCCATTGCCAAGAACATGCTCAACTCCCACATGACCAGCCCCACCGTCACGGCCAACCTCTCTGTGGACATGAGCGCCATGAAGGCTTACCGGGAGCAGCTCAAGGCCAAGGAGATCAAGGTCAGCTACACCGACCTGCTGGTGAAGTTCATCGCCAAGGCGCTGACGGAGTTCCCGCTCCTCAACTGCTCGGTGGAGGACAACAAGATCGTCTACAAGCACTATGTGAACATGGGTGTCGCGGTCGCCCTGGATAACGGCCTTGTGGTGCCGAATGTCCCCGACGCAGACAAGAAGAGCCTGACCGAGATCTCCAAGGAGATCAAGGAGCTGGCAAAGCTGGCCCGCGAGGGCGGCCTGCCCATGGAGAAGCTCCGGGGCGGCACCTTCACCATCACGAATCTCGGCATGTACGGAATCGAGAGCTTCACGCCCATCATCAACCAGCCCGAAGTGGCCATCCTCGGCGTCACCACAATGGAGGACCGCGCGGTGGTCCGCGGCGGTGAGATTGTCATCCGCCCGATGATGACGCTGAGCCTGACCTTTGACCACCGTGTGGTGGACGGTTCCGTGGCGGCGGAATTCCTGCAGAGAGTCAAGGCCCTGCTGGAGAATCCCGCGCTGATGCTTGCGTAAGGGAGGAGAAAAACAATGGCAAAAGTAGTCGTAATGCCGAAACTCGGCCTGACCATGACCGAGGGCACCGTCAGCAAATGGCTCAAGAAGGTCGGCGATCCGGTCAAGTCCGGCGAGCCCTTCTTTGAAGTAGAGACCGACAAGCTCACCAACACCATCGAGGCCAACGCCGAGGGCATCCTGCGCCACATTTTCGTGGAGGAGGGCGTGACCGTCCCCGTGCTGGACAAGGTTGCGATCATTGCCGCGGCGGATGAGGACATCAGCGGTCTTGTCAGCGCGGCCCCCGCCGCCGCTGCGGCTCCTGCCGCCGCTGCCGCGGCAGCTCCTGCGGGAGAGGCCAACAGCGTCCTGGTCATCGGCGGCGGCCCCGGCGGCTATGTGGCTGCCATCCGCGCCGCGCAGCTGGGCGGCAAGGTCACCATCATCGAGCGGGACTCCTTCGGCGGCACCTGCCTCAACCGCGGCTGCATGCCCACCAAGGCCATGCTCCACACCTCCGAGATCTATGAGGCCGCCACAAGCAGCGCTGGTATCGGCATCATCGGCAAGGACGTGGCAGTGGACTGGGAGAAGGTCCAGGGCTTCCGCGCCGGCGTCGTGGAGAAGCTCACCTCCGGCGTCAAGGCCCTGCTGCGGCTCAACAAGGTCACCTCCGTCACGGGCGAGGCCGTCTTTACCGGCCCCAAGACCGTCAAGGTGGGCGACAAGGAATACAGCGCCGAGAAGGTCATCATCTGCTCCGGCTCCTATCCCATCATTCCGGGCATCCCCGGCCTGAAGGGGAGCAAGGCCACCATCGACTCCACCGCCTGCCTGTCCCTGGACCACATTCCCGAGAGCATGGTGGTCATCGGCGGCGGCGTCATCGGCCTGGAGCTGGGCAGCGTCTACCGCCGCTATGGCTCCAGGGTCACCGTGGTCGAGATGCAGCCGCGGGTGCTGCCCCTGATGGACGGGGAGCTGACCATGCTTTGTGAGGCCAAGCTCCGGGGCGAGGGTCTGGAGATCCTCACCTCCACCTCCGTCGTTTCCGTGGAGGATACCGGCAAGGGCGCGAAGGTCAAGGTCAAGGGCCCCGACGGGGAGAAGGTCCTGGATGCCGAGAAGATCCTGGTGGCCGTCGGCCGCGGCCCCAACACCAAAGACCTCGGCCTGGACAAGGCGGGCATCACGGTCAAGGACGGCTTCATCCAGACCAACGAGAAGCAGGAGACCAATGTCCCCGGCGTCTACGCCGTGGGCGACTGCACCGGCAAACTCATGCTTGCCCATGCGGCCATGGCCATGGGCGAGGTGGCGGCGGAGAACGCCATGGGCGGCGACCGCATCTTCAAGCCGGAGATGAGCCCCTCCTGCGCCTATGTCGGACCGGAGTTCGCAGGCGTCGGCTACACCGAGGAGCGGGCCAAGGAGCTGGGCATCGCCTATAAGGTCGGCAAGTTCCCCACCAGCGGCAGCGGACGCAGCCTGGTGGCCGGGCACACGGACGGCATGATCAAGGTCCTGGCGGGCGAGAAGTACGGCGAGATCCTGGGCGTGCATATCCTGGCCCCCAGCGCCACGGAGCTGATCGAAGAGGCCGCCCTCGCCATCAAGCTGGAGTGCACCGTCAAGGAGTTCGTGGAAACCATCCACTGCCATCCCACCGTGGCCGAGTCCGTGCGTGAGGCGGCGCTGAACATCGACAAGAAGGCCATTCATATTCCCAATAAATAAGGAGGAGACACATCATGTTGGTTGCAGCTTTCATTTTCCTCGCGCCGGGCGCGGATCCGGCAATCCACCGCAAGACCGTTGAGACTCCGGGCGTGGCGCTCACGGCTATCGGTGTGGAGACCATCGACCAGGCGGTGGCGGTCGCCAAGGAAATGGTGGACGCCGGATGCGGCGCCATCGAGCTCTGCGGCGGCTTCGGCATCCAGGGCACGGCGCTGATCGACAAGGCGGTGGCGGGCAAGGCCCGCATCGGCGCGGTCCGCTTCGACCTGCACCCCGGCCTTGACAACAAGAGCGGCGACGAGATTTTCCTGTAATTGAGAAAAGCAGGGAGCTTCCGGATTTCGGAAGCTCCCTGCGGCGAAAAAGGAGAGATCGGCATGGATGAGATCCGCGACAAAAACGCCGAGGGCGAAATCCTCGACATCTATACCCCGCAACACGAGCGCACCGGACGCAGTGTGCGCCGGGGCGATCCCATCACCGGGGACGATCGCCTGCTGGTCGCCCATGTGTGCGTGCTCAACGGAAAGAATGAGTTGCTCTGTCAGCTGCGATCCACGGCCAAGGGCCACTACGGCGGCCGCTGGGATCTGACCGCCGGGGGCTTTGTCCTGAGCGGGGAGGCCCCCGAAATCTCCGCGCTGCGGGAGCTGGAGGAGGAGATGGGCCTTACGCTGAAGCCGGAGGATCTGCGCTTCGTGTTTACCGAGCCCTTCTCGTATGTGCTGGACGATTACTTCCTGGCCCGGGCGGAGGCGGACCCCGCGGCGCTCACCCTGCAGGAGGACGAGGTGGCCGACGCGCGCTGGTTCAGTCTGGATGAGGTCACCGCCATGATCGCCGACGGACGCTTCGTGGATTACCCCATTGAGGGCATCCGCCGGGTCTTCGCGCTGGCCGCGGCGCGGTAGAAGGGGAGGGACTTCATGTTAATTCTGGTGTGCAATGTGGGTAGCACGTCCCTGAAATACAAGCTCTTTGACATGCCGTGCACGGACATTCTGGTGGAAGCAAAAACCGAGCGCGTCGGCCGCAATGACGCGATCTTTACCTATCGAAACAACCAAAACGGCTTTTCGGAAAAGCTGGAGGGACTCTCCGTTCCCGGCTATGCGGACGGGATCCGGCTGTTTCTGCGCTATCTGCTGGGCGAAAAGTCCGGCGCGCTCAAAAGCATGGACGAGCTGGAAGCCATCGGCTTCAAGACCGTGCTGGCGAAAGGCTACTACGGCGTGCACGAGCTGACAGACGAGGTCCTCGCCGCCATGGAGGCTTATGTCACTGTGGCGCCGGCGCACAATCCGCCCTATATTGAGGCGATCCGCGTGTTCCGCTCCCTGCTTCCGGACAAGCTGATGGTGGGCTGCTTTGAAACGGCGTTTCACACGACCATTCCGCTGTCCCGCCGGATCTACGCCCTGCCCTATGAGTGGTACGAACAGTACGGCATCTGCCGGCTGGGCTACCACGGCGCGTCTCACGGCTATATTGCCCGTCAGATCCGAAAGCGCGCGGGCGAACACTTCCGGCTGATCTCCTGCCACATGGGCGGCAGCGGATCCATCTGCGCCGTAGAAGACGGAAAGTCCGTGGACACCTCCTTCGGCTTTTCCCTGCAGACCGGCATTCCCCACGCCAACCGGGCCGGGGACATGGACGCCTGTGTGATCCCCTTCCTGCTGACCCAGGGGCTGACCATGGACCAGATCATGGAGGGAATCGGCAAAAAGGGCGGGCTTCTGGGTATCTCCGGCGTCAGCAACGATTTGCGGGATATTCAGGATGCCGCCGAGAACGGCAATGAGCGGGCCGCCCTTGCCATTGACGCTTTCTGCGATTCGGTGGTGAAATACATCGGCGCGTTTTACGCGGAGCTTGGCGGCATGGACTATCTGGTTTTTACCGGCGGCATCGGGGAAAACTCCGTGCTCGTCCGTGAAAAAATCTGCTCGCGCCTTTCCTGCCTCGGTGTGAAGTTTGACCGGGAAGCCAATCTGGCTGTTCGCGGAGAGGGCAGGATCTCATTGCCGGATTCGCCGGCCGAGGTCCTGGTGCTTCCCACCAATGAGGAAGTCGGCATCGCGCAGATCATCCACGAAAAGGTCTCGGCGGGAGAACTGAGCCCCTAAGCCGCTGCAGAGACCGTTCCGACAAAACAAAAGGAGGCGCTCAACATGTGGAAAAGATATCTTGTTGAAATCGGCTATGGAGCCGATCTGCACGGGATGGATGGCATGGAGGCCGCTGCGCGCGCGGTCAGGGACGCCGTGTCCCACTGCTGCATGTGCGGCCTGGTGGAGACGCTGGGGGTCAAGGATCTGCGGTCTGAGATCCGCGTCAGCATGAAGATCGGCGCGCCGAATCCGGACAGTATTGACCCGGAGCCGCTGAAGAAGCTGCTGATCACCGACAATGTGGACGTGGAGGTCGTGCAGGGCGGCATGATGCTCAACGGAATCCACCGGGATGAGTTCGGGGAAGGGGATCAGATCATGATCGTGATCGCCGGACTGACCGTGTATGTGAAGGCCTGAAGGAAAGTGGGAGATGCTCGGAACACAGAACGGAGAGAGAGGAGCCTGAAAGCCTATGAAGCCGCCGATACAGGTCACCCTTGCGGCAAACGCCGGCGTTCTGCTGCGGGTCCGGAATACGTCCATTCTGATTGACGCGCTCTTTGCAGATACTTCCGGCTGCGGGTCGTCGCCGGAGACGAGGGAAAGGCTCATGTCCGATCTCCCGCCTTTTGACGAAGTGGATTACGTGCTGTTTACGCACCTGCACGAAGACCATTTCTCCGAGGACATGACCCGGACTTTTCTCCGTCGTCACACGGTGAAGGGGCTGATGCTCCCCGTGTCGGAGCGATTGGAGCGGCAGGGCTTTTTTGATTTTGTGAGAGAGACCGGAACTCCTTGTTCTGTTTTGTCCGGCCAGATCGTGAAAACCGTTTTTACTCTCTCGGACGAGGTGCAGGTTTCTGCGTTCCGGACCCTGCACCTGGACGAGAAGTACCACTACGTCCTGCACTTTTGCTATCTGATCGCCTGCGGGGGAAGAAGGCTCTTGTTTACATCGGATGCAGACTATACCCGGGAGACGTTTTCTTTTCTTGGGGAAGAGCCGCTGCGGGCCGCCTTTGTCAACCCCCTGTTCTTCAGCGATCTTCAGCGCAGGCGTTTCTTTCACGGCACGCTGCCGGCGGAGACGATCGTCGTGTATCATCTGCCGTTTCCGGCGGGAAACGGGGAACAGCTCCAACAGATGTTTTCCCGGAGCCTCCGTGCCTGGCCGGAGAGCGGACCGCCCGTCATTGTACTCGACCGGGAGCTTCAAACAATTATCCTGTAACGTTCCGACACCATGTGTATTCGCAGCTGTGTACGCATATTGCTGCCAGCTTTAGCGAAAATGTTTTCTCCTGATCTGCTGTTAGTCAAAAATGCAGCCCATCCAAGAGGATGAGCTGCATTTTTGATTGTCGAAAACTCCCGGCTGTGCGGGGAGTTTTCGTAAACAAAAAGGGGTGTCCGTAACATCCGTTACGAACACCCACAGTGGATATGTAAAGAATCAAAGACAGTA
>JAUNNC010000053.1 GCA_030531585.1 Eubacteriales bacterium
GATGATCTCCAGCTTCAGAAAAATGTCGCTGCGGCCCACGGCCTTGATCGCGTTGAGGTTGGCCGTGTGGACGGGCCAGAACGCGTAGTTCAGACAGAACAGCTGCATATAGGGCACGCAGGGCAGCCACTTCTCGGTCAGCAGAAAGCGCACCAGCGGCTCGGCGCAGGCGGCGAGGCCCGCCATCAGCGGCATGAGGACGTAGGTGCTGACCTTGACGGCCCGGCGCGTCATCTCGCGCACACGCACGCGGTCGTCCTGCTCGGAGGACAGGACCGGCAGCAGCACGCTGTCGAGCGAGGCGCTGGTGTTCTCCATGATCAGGTTCGGGAACTGATCGCCCCGGTTGTAGAAGGCGAGGTCCGCCGTGGAGTAGCGCAGGCCGATGATGAACTGGTAGAGCTTGAGGTAGGCCGTGTCCAGAAGCTGGGAGATCAACAGCTTCCAGCCGTAGGAGATGAGCCCGCCCAGACGCTTCCAGGAGAACATGCGCTTCGGCTTCCAGCCGACGGTGAGCCAGAGGATGGCCGTGTTGACCGTGACGTTCAGAAGCTGCTGGAACACCAGCGCCCACACGCCGTAGCCCAGATAGGCCAGCGTGATGCCGACGACGGCCGAGAAAACCGTCCCGCCGAGCGTGGCGAAGAAGAAGCGCCGAAACTGCATGGTCTTGGCGACATAGGCCTGCTGGACGTTCTTGACGCCGGAGACCACGATGGTCAGACCCAGCACGCGCACGATGGGCGTCAGCTCCGGGATGCGGTAGAGGCGGCTGATCCACGGGGCGCAGAAGAAGAGGCCCGCGTACAGCAGCAGACAGAAAGCGAGGTTGAAGTAGAAGACGGAGGAGTAGTCCAGATCGTCCGTGTCCTTCTTCTGGATGAGGGAGTTGGCCATGCCGCTGTCGACAAAGACCTGCAGGATGGTCGTGATCGCCGTGACGAGCGCGACGGTGCCGTAGAGCGAGGGATCGAGCAGGCGGGCCAGCACGACGGAGACGATGAAATTCATCACATAGGTGCCGCCGCGCTCCATGAAACGCCATATAAAATTGGTGATGACCGATTGTTTCTTGTCCATGAAATCGTCCTGTTATTCGGAATAGCCCCGGCGCTTCCGGTAGCGGCGCTGCAGGGCCGGGAAGCAGCATTTCAGCAGGTTTTTGAAGCGGTAGCTCAGCGGCTGACGGCGCAGGATCGCGTCGTATGGGGGCCTGCGCTGCTCGCGGTCGCGGCCCTCGTAGTGCATCTGCTCAAACTCCGTCTCGAGGATGGCCTGATCCACCGCCGGGAGCCGTTCGGCCTGCGCGTAGGGGCGGTAGGCGCGCAGCAGCTCGAGCTTGCCGTCGAAGTAGTCGCGCATCGCCGCATAGCCCGCGTCGACGCCGCTGCTCCAGGAGGCGCTGTTCGAGTGCACGCGGTAGACCGACATGCAGCGGTCCAGATAGCGGATGGGCCCGTTGGTGATCATCCACAGCCCGTCGGGATGATCGCCGAAGCCGTGGGACAGACCGACGTAGAAGAAGTCCGCCGGGTGGGCGATGACCGCCTTTTTCGCGACGATGGAGCTGGTGTGGAAGGCGTGGGACATGCCGAAGAGCACGTCCTCAAAGCGCACGTCGCAGTCCTGCCCGCGGTGCAGCAGGCGGTAGTCCGGCCGCTCCCCGCCGCAGTAGCGGACCAGCGTGTCGTGCACGCAGGCCGTGTAGTCGGGGTGCGCCTCCAGGAAGTCCACCTGCAGCTGCAGCTTTTCGGGGTCCGTCCAGTAGTCGTCCCCCTCGCACAGGGCGATGTACTTGCCGCGGGCGGCGGGGTAGAGCACCTCCAGGCACAGGTCCTTGCCCTGGGAGTAGAGGTTCACGTCCTGATAGAAGGGGCGGATGAGCTCGGGGTACTTCTCCGCGTACTCCCGGAGGATGGCCCGCGTGCCGTCGGTGGAGGCGTCGTCGTTGACGAGGATCTCGATGGGGAAGTCCACCTTCTGCATCAGGATGCCCTCGAGCGTGTCGCGCAGATAGGCCTCGTGGTTGTAGGTCAAGGTGCAGACGGATACAAGGATCTCCCGGTCCATGGCGCCCTCCGGAAATAGAATGATGAAAAACAACAATCAACGTATTATACCCCAACGCGGTACGGTTTTCAACAAAAAAAGATGAGCCCTCCCGGAGGGAAGGCTCATCCTGGGGAAAACAGCGCTTATTTCGCCTTGACAAAGGGCTTGCCGCTGGCGGCGGGGACGCGGGACTTGCCGACGAAGAGGATCAGCGCGAGCACCGTGACCACATAGGGGATCATGGAGACCAGGTGCATGTTGATGCCCGAGGAGCCGCCGAGCACGACCTTGAGGCCGGAGCAGAAGCCGAAGAGCAGGCAGCCGAGCAGCGCGCCCTGGGGGCGGAACTTGCCGAAGATGACCGCCGCGATGGCAATGAAGCCCTGGCCGACGATGGAGATCGGCCGGAACTGCGTCGACATGGTCATGGTCACGCAGGCGCCGCCGAGACCGGCGAGGAAGCCCGAGATGCACACGCAGGCAAAGCGCATCTTGATGACGTTGATGCCCAGCGTCTCGCAGGCGAGGGGGTGTTCGCCGCAGGCGCGCATCCGGAGGCCGAAGCGGGTCTTGTAGAACACGAACCACACGAGCAGCACCGCCGCGAACACCAGGTAGGTCGAGGCGTAGTTGGCGAAGACATTGTCCATGAAGCGGCCGAAGACCGTGGAGGTGTCGAAGACGCCGGCGAAGAGCTTGGGGATCTTCTGCGCCTGGGTCAGGGGGACTGTATCGGTGGAGTTGAAGAGGATCTTGGCGAGCATGATGACGATGCCGGGGCCGAGCATGTTGATGGCCGTGCCGGCGATGGTCTGGTCGGCGCCGAGATTGACCGTGGCGATGGCGTGGAGCATGCCGAAGAAGGCGCCCGCGAGGCCGCCGCAGAGGAAGCCGAGCCAGGGGCTGCCGGTGAAGTAGGCCACGACCGTGCCGGTGAAGGCGCCGGCGGTCATCATGCCCTCGATGCCGATGTTGACCACGCCCGAGACCTCGGAGAAGCAGGAGCCCAGCGCCGCGTAGAGCAGCGGCGTCGCGTAGACGAGCGTGGCAAAGAGGATGATGCCGAAGCTGTTGACAAAGTTCGTCATTTCTTTTCCTCCTTCTTCTCCTCAGCCTTCTTGATGGCGGCGGCCTCCGCATTGCGGTCGGCGTGCGTCTTGAGGCGCTTGAGGTTTTCAAAGATGACCGAGATGGCGATGAAGAACACCACCGTGCCGACGATGACGCTGATGAGCTGGGTGGGCACGCCCTCGAGGTTGAGCTTGCTGCCGCCGTACATCAGCGCGCCGTAGAAGATGCCCGCGATCAGCACGCCGAAGGGGTTGGAGCAGCCGATCAGGGCCACGACGATGCCCGCAAAGCCGAAGCCCTCCTGGCTGGAGAAGATCGAAATGCGGTTGCCCATGCCCATGAGCTGCAGCGCGCCGCCGAGCCCGGCCAGCGCGCCGGAGATGGCCAGCGCCGTGAGGATGGAGCGGTTGACGCTGATGCCGCCGTACTCGGCCGCGAACTTGTTGGAGCCGACCGCCTTGAGCTCATAGCCCAGGGTGGTCTTCTCGATCACGAACCAGACCAGCACGGTCATCAGGATGGCGACCAGGATGCCCCAGTTGGCCGTCGGCGCAAGGCCGAGGGAATTGATGAAGTCCTTGGAGAGCAGGGTGCTGGCGTTGACGGGGATGTTCTTGGTCGCCTCGGCGGTGCCCTCGCTCTTGATGGCGGGCAGGCCCGCGATGAAGTTCGAGAGATAGAAGGCGATCCAGTTGAACATGATCATCGAGAGCACCTCGTTGATGCCCCATTTTGTCTTGAGGAAGCCCACGATGACGCCCCAGACCGCACCGGCCAGCATGGCGGCCAGGAAGCACAGGGGGATCAGCAGGGGCTTGGGGATGGAGGCGCCGAGAATGGCGGTCACGGCCGCGGCCATGGAGCCGACCACGAACTGGCCCTCGGCGCCGATGTTGAACACGCCGGTCTTGAAGGAGAAGGCTACCGACAGGCCGACCACGATGTAGGGGATCGAGTAGACGATCACGTAGGAGAAGCCCTTGAGACTCGTCACGCTGGAAATCAGCCGCCCGTAGGCCGCGCCCACAGACAGGCCCATGACCACCAGAAACAGCGCGCCGACGAGGAAGCCCAGCAGGATCGACAGCAGGATGTGGATGAAGCGGTTCTCCGAGATGACGTCGAGGAAGTGTTTTTTCTTTTTCATGCCTTTTTCCCTCCTCCCGCCATCATCAGGCCGAGATCGTTCTCGTTGGCATCCCTGCCGGGGATGGAGGCGACGATCTGGCCGTCAAAGATGACGTCGATAATATCGGAAAGACTCATGATCTCATCGAGCTCAAAGCTCACCAGCAGGACGGCCTTGCCCTTGTTGCGCTGGTCGACGATGTACTTGTGCACGTATTCGATCGCGCCGACGTCCAGGCCGCGGGTCGGGTTGACGGCGATGAGCAGATCCTTGTTGTTCTGCACCTCGCGCGCGATGATGACCTTCTGCTGGTTGCCGCCGGAGAGCGTGCCCGCCGCGCGCTTCTCGCTGTTGCCCGGGCGGATGTCGTACTTCTCGATGGACTGGGTGGCGTGGGCGAAGATGGGGTCGCGCTGGAGGATCTTCTTCTTCGAGAAGGGGCCCTTCTCGTAGTTCTGCAGGATGAGGTTGTCCTCGATGGAGAAATCCAGCACCAGGCCGTGCTTCTGCCGGTCGGCCGGGATGGAGGAGACGCCGTGCTCAAAGCCGAAGAGCGGGGACTTGTTGAACACGTCTACCCCGTTGACCAGCACCTGGCCCGCCGTGCCCTTGCGCAGTCCGGTGATGACCTCGACAAGCTCCGTCTGGCCGTTGCCGTCGATGCCGGCGATGCCGACGATCTCGCCCCGGCGGACCTGGAGGTTCAGGCCCTTGCAGATCTCGATCCCGCGGTAGTCCAGACAGTGCAGGTCCTTGACGTCGAGCACGACCTCGCCGGGCTCCTGCTCCGGCTTGTCGACCTTGAAGGTGACGTTGCGGCCGACCATCATGCTGGCCAGATCGTTCTCGGTCACGGTGTCGACGTCGACGGTGCCGATGTATTTGCCCATGCGGATGATGGTGCAGAAGTCGGCGGACTCCTTGATCTCCTTGAGCTTGTGGGTGATGATGATGATGCTCTTGCCGTCCTTGACGAGGTTGTGCATGATGGCGATGAGCTCCGTGATCTCCTGCGGCGTGAGGGACGAGGTGGGCTCGTCCAGGATCAGGATGTCCGCGCCGCGGTAGAGCGCCTTGAGGATCTCGACACGCTGCTGCATGCCGACGGAGATGTCCTCGATTCTGGCGTCCGGGTCGATGGACAGGCCGTAGCGTTCGGAGATCTCGACCACGTTTTTGCGCGCGGTCACCATGTCGAGCTGTACGCCCTTGGTCGGCTCGGTGCCGAGGACGATGTTCTCCGTCACGGTGAAGGGCTGGACCAGCATGAAGTGCTGATGCACCATGCCGATGCCGGCGTCGATGGCGTCGCGGGGGTTGTTCATCTCGATCTTCTTGCCGTTGACCAGAATGTCGCCGGAGGTGGGCTTGAGCAGGCCGTAGAGCTGGTTCATCAGCGTCGACTTGCCCGCGCCGTTTTCGCCCAGGATCGCGTGGATCTCGCCTTTGTGGACGGTGAGGTTGATCCCGTCGTTGGCGACAAAATCGCCGAATTTCTTGACGATGTTGCGCATTTCAATGACGGGCGTATTCATGTCCACATATTCTTTTGCCAAATTGACCGCCCCCTGTGTTTAATATAAATTACTTCCTTATAGGCTCCCCTGAAAGGGGAGCTGTCGGCGCAGCCGACTGAGGGGTTTGCCGGGGTTTCAAACGATACTTTATCTTATCATACCTTGATGCGTTTTTCTACTGTTTCTTCAAAAACCGTTAAAAAATTCTTGTATAAAATAGATGAAAAGGAGCACGGCTTTTGCCGTGCTCCTTGGGGACTGTGATGCTTTTGATCAGCCGAGCGTGAAGGTGGGGCACTCGGCGGTGGTGGTGGGGACGGTCTTCTTGCCGGCGATGATGTCGGCCTTGGCAGCCTCAACGAGCTTCAGGACGTCCTCGGGGATGTGCGTCTTGGTGGGGGCGAGGTCAACGCCGCCGTTGGACAGGTCGTACATATGCACGCCGGCGGTGTAGGAGCCGGCCTTGACGGCCTTGGAGATGTCCTGAGAGGCGATGTCGACGCGCTTCATGGCAGAGGTGATGATGTGGTCGTTGCCGAGAACGACAGCCTGGTCGGTGTCAACGCCGATGCCCCAGATGCCTTCCTCGTCGCAGGCGTTCATGACGCCGATGCCGGTGCCGCCGGCAGCCTGGTAGATGACGTCGGCGCCCTTGGTGATCATGTCCTTGGCAGCGGTGTTGCCGCCGGCGATGTCGCCGAAGTTATTGGCGTTGTACTGGAGAACGGTGGCGTCGGGGCACTGCTCAAGCACGCCGGTGATGAAGCCGATGCCGAAGAGGTTCATGGAATCGGAGACCATGCCCTGGACATAGCCGACGGTCTTGGACTGGGTGACGGCGCCCGCGACCAGGCCGACCAGGTAGGAGGCCTGCTCCTGGGCGAACATCAGGCAGGCGACGTTGGGCAGATCGGCGCAGGAGGAGTCGTCAATGATGGCGAACTTCTGGTCGGGGTTGGCCTCGGCGGCCTGACGGGTGGCGTCGGCCAGCATGTAGCCCACGCAGATGACCAGATCGTAGCCCTCGTCGATGAAGGTGTTGATGTTGGTCTGGTAGTCGGCGTCGGTCTTGGACTCGAGGTACTTGACCTCAAAGCTGGAATCCGCGGCGGCCAGGGCCTGCAGGCCCTCCCAGGAGGTCTGGTTGAAGGACTTGTCGTTGACGCCGCCGACGTCGGTGACCATACCGATCTTGGTCTTGGCGGCAGCCGGAGCGGCTTTCTGACCGCAGGCGGCCAGCGCGAAGATCATGCACAGGGCAAGAACGAGCGCGAGAATCTTTTTCATTGTGTTTCCTCCGTAAAAAAATATTTTTGCAAACATCGCGGTGGGATGACCCACACCAAAAAGTATAGCATGACGTGTGGTGAAAAACAAGGACAAGTTTCACCAAAATGCCCCGGGGCATTTTGGCAGAATGACGTTCCTCAGCCCATTTTCGCAGCGGTGTCGAGGGCGACTTCGATCATCTCGTTGAAGCCGGTCTGACGCTCCTCGGGCGAGAGCTCCTCCTCCTTGAACAGGTGGTCGGAGATCGTGCAGATGCACAGGGCGCGCTTGCCGAAGTAGGCCGCGGTGGTGTAGAGGGCGGCGGCCTCCATCTCGATGGCCTGGATGCCCATGCGGCGCAGGGCGCGGTTGCCGTCGTAGGACTTGGGGTGATAGAAGTTGTCGGAGGAGTAGACGTTGCCGACGTGGAACTTGACGCCGCGCTCCTTGGCCGAGCGGATGCCCTCCTGCATCAGGTGGTAGCTGGCGATCGGGGCAAAGTCGCCCGGGAAATTGAACTGGTGGATATAGCCGGAGTTGGTGCTCGCGCCCTGGGCGAAGACGAGGTCCATGACGTTGATGTTGTCCTGCAGGGCCCCGGCCGAGCCGACACGGATGATGTTCTCCACATTGTAGGACGCGTACAGCTCCCAGCTGTAGATGCCGATGGACGGCATGCCCATGCCGGAGGCCATCACGCTCACCGGCACGTCCTTCCATTTGCCGGTGTAGCCCTGTACGCCGCGCACGTTGTTGACGAGCACGGGATCGGTCAGGAAGGTCTCGGCGATGTACTTCGAGCGCAGGGGATCGCCGGGCATGAGGACGGTTTTTGCGAAGGCACCGGGCCTGGCACTGTTATGAGGGGTCATACGTATTCCTCCTTGTCGTTTTTGCAGATTGATTCAAAGTTTATCCGATGGTATTATTATATAGCAGAATTGTGAAAAGTCAAATTGAAACCGGCGCGGCATTGTGCTATGATAGACCCGAAAAGAGAGAGAAGGGGGAGCCTTCCATGGATCAGGTCATGGTCATCGGCATCGCCGGCGGCACCGGCAGCGGCAAGACCACCATCACGCGCCGCCTCATGCAGCGCTTCGGTGGCGACGTGTCCGTCATCTACCACGACAACTACTACAAGGCCCATCACGACATGCCCTACGAGGAGCGCGCGAAGCTCAACTACGACCACCCGGACGCCTTTGACACGGACCTGCTGATCGAAGCGGTGCGCGACCTCAAGGCCGGGAAAGCGGTCACCTGCCCCGTCTACGACTACACCGTGCACGACCGCTCGAAGGAGACCGTAACGGTCCGGCCCGCGCGCGTCGTGATCGTCGAGGGCATCCTGATTTTTGAAAACCGCGAGCTCTGCGACCTCATGGACATCAAGGTCTTCGTCGACACGGACGCCGACGTGCGCATCCTGCGCCGCATCATCCGCGACGTGCGCGACCGCGGCCGCAGCCTGGAGAGCGTCGTCAACCAGTATCTGAACACCGTCAAGCCCATGCACGAGCGCTATGTCGAGCCGAGCAAGCGCAACGCCGACATCATCGTGCCCGAGGGCGGACACAACCGCGTGGCGCTGGAGCTGCTGATGGAGCGGGTGCGCGCGCATCTGGAGGGAAAGTGCTGACATGGCCAAGCTCTATTTCAAATACGGCGCCATGGGCTCGTCGAAGTCTGCCCAGGCGCTGATCACCAAGTTCAACTACGAGGAGCTGGGCATGACGGTCTGGCTCATCAAGCCCAGCATCGACACGCGCGACGGCGCGGACGTGGTCAAAAGCCGCATCGGCCTGTCGGCCACGGCGCAGATCATCACCCCCGAGGCCGATATCATCGAGGAGTATCGCAAGGTCGGGCGGCACGACGTCATCATCGCTGACGAGGCGCAGTTCTTCACCCCCGCGCAGATCGACCAGCTGCGCGAGCTCGTGGACGACGAGGACCTGCCGGTGCTGTGCTTCGGCCTGCGCACCGACTTTCTGACGCACTTCTTCCCGGGCGCGCAGCGGCTGATGGAGCTGGCCGACTCCCTGACCGAGATCAAGACGGTCTGCGCCTGCGGGCGCAAGGCCACGGTCAACGCCCGCATCGACGAAAACGGCCGCGTCACCACCGAGGGCGACCAGGTGCTGCTCGGCGGCAACGACCGCTATATCGCCATGTGCCACAAGTGCTGGAAGGACAGAATCCGGAAACAGCAGCAGGAATAAGGAGGACAGCATGCTCGATCAGATCACCGTCAACGCCCACAGCAGCATCCGCATCGGCGGAAAGACCGTCGTCTACGTCGACCCCTTCCGCCTGACCGAGGAGGCGCACGATGCCGACCTCATCCTCTTCACCCACCCGCACTACGACCACTTCTCGCCCGAGGACTTCCGGAAGGCCGCGAAGCCCGACACGGTCTATGTGTGCCCGGGCTCGATGAAACAGGAGGCCCTCGCCGCCGGGATCGAACCGCACTACCTCGCCACGGTCGAGGCCGAGGAGACCCTGTGCCTGCGCGGGATCGAGATCGAGGGCGTGCCCGCCTACAACACGAACAAGCCCAACCACCCGAAGAAGAACGGCTGGCTCGGCTATGTGCTGGAGATCGGGCCGGAGCATATCTACATCGCCGGCGATACCGACCGCATCCCCGAGGGCGAGGCGGTGTACTGCACGATCGCGCTGGTGCCGATCGGCGGCACCTACACGATGAACGCCGAAGAGGCCGCGGCCTTCGTCAACGCCATCCGCCCGCACACCGCCATCCCGACCCACTACGGCTGCATCGTGGGCTCGCTCGACGACGCCCGCACCTTCGTCAAGCACCTCGACCGCGGCGTCGAGGTCTGCCTGAAGATCAGCGGCGCCGCCGGAGAGCGCGGCGCAAAGCGCTGACCGGACCGGACAGAGGGAGCGGAGAATAACGGAGCGATCCGCATATGCCCGGGAAAACCTTGCGGTTTTCCCGGGCATATGCTATGATAGCCATACTTTGTTCCATGAAAGAGGGCGCTTCGTGTGAGCCAGCTGGAGAAGAGGACCTGGGCCGAGATCAGCCTGGAAAACATCCGTCACAACTACCGGGCCATCCGCGCCGCCCTGCCGGAGGGCTGCCGCTTCCTCGGCGTGGTCAAGGCCAACGCCTACGGCCACGGCGCGCTGGCGGTCGCGCGGACGCTGGAGGAAGAGGGAGCGGATTATCTGGCCGTGTCCTGCCTGGACGAGGCGATGGAACTGCGCGACGGCGGGATCACCGCGCCGCTGCTGCTCCTCGGGCACACGCCGGTGGAGTATACCTTCCTGCTGGCGGACAACGACATCACCCAGACCGTCTCGAACCTCAAAAAGGCGGAGGAGTTCTCGGCGGCGTGCGTGCACCTGGGGCGGAAGCTGCGGGTCCACATCGCGCTGGACACGGGCATGTCCCGCCTGGGCTTTCTCTGCGGCGGGGACGGCGCCGAGAACGTCCTGCGCGCCGTGCGTCTGCCGGGGCTCGACTGCGAGGGCGTGTTCACCCACTTCGCCGTCTCGGACGAGGCGGGGGCCGACTGCGAGGCCTACACCCGCGCGCAGTTTAAGCTCTTTTGCGACACGATCGAAGAGGTGGAGCGCGGCGGCTTCTCCTTTGCTATCCGCCACTGCGCCAATTCGGGCGCGGTGCTGCACTATCCCGAGATGGATCTGGACATGGTGCGCCCCGGCCTGCTGCTCTACGGCTACGGGGACGCGGAGGGGAAGCTCGGCCTGCGGCCCTGCATGCGCTTCATGACGCGCGTGAGCACCATCAAGCACTATCCGGCCGGGACCCCGGTCAGCTACGGCCGCCGCTTCGTCACCGAACGGCCCACGCGCATGGGCGTTGTCGGCGCGGGCTATGCCGACGGGCTGCTGCGCTGCCTGTCCAACCGCTGCGCCTTCCGGGTGGGGGACGGCTTTGCCGAGCAGCGCGGCAGCATCTGCATGGATATGTGCATGATCGACCTGACCGAGCGGCCCGAGGTCGGGGTCGGCAGCGAGGTGGAGATCTTCGGCGTCGACAGCAGCCTCGACACTCTGGCCGCCGCGGCGGGGACCATCCCCTACGAATTGATGTGCGCGGTCTCCCGGCGCGTGCCGCGCGTGTATAAGGATTTCTGAACGGACCGGATACGGGTCCGGGAAAGGAAGGAACGATGAAAATTGTGGTTTTGGGCGGCGGCGTCAGCACCGAGCGCCATGTCGCGCTGGTGACCGGCACCTCCGTGTGCAGGGCCCTGCGCAGTCTCGGCCATCAGGCCATCTTCGTGGACCTCTACATGGGCCTCGAGGAGTACGACGGAGCGCTGGAGGACGCGTTCGACGCGCCCGACGGCTTCATCGGGGACGTCGCCATCGGGCATCAGGCCCCCGATCTCGAGGCGGTCAAGGCCTCCCGCAAGTGGAAGAGCCCCAGCCGCATCGGCCCCCGGGTGCTCGAGCTCTGCCAGCTCGCCGACTGCGTGTTCCTCGGCCTGCACGGGGCCGACGGCGAGGACGGCAAGATCCAGGCGACGCTCGATCTGCTGGGCGTGCCCTACACCGGCTCCGGCCCGCTGCCGAGCGCGATGGCCATGGATAAGGCGGTCGCCAAGCGCATCATGGAGAGCGCCGGGGTCCTGACCCCGAAGTGGCAGGAGCTGAGCTACACAAAGGCGGATATCCCGCGCCTTGTAAAGGAACTGCCCGTGCCCTGCGCGGTCAAGGTGGTCAACGGCGGCTCGTCCATCGGCGTGGCCCTGCCCGACACCCGCGAGGAGCTGGAACAGGCCCTGTATGAGCTGGAGCCCTTCCACAGCCGCGTGATCGTGGAGGAGAAGATCATCGGCCGCGAGCTGACGCAGCCCATCCTGGACGACCGCTGGCTCAGCGCCATCGAGATTGTCCCGCCCGAGGGCTCGAGCTTCGACTATGTGGCAAAGTACCAGAGCGGCGCCGAGGGCGCGCGCGAGCTCTGCCCCGCCCCCATCACCGAGGAGGAACAGCGCACCGTCGGCGAGGCGGCGCTCCGCTTCCACCGGGCCCTGGGCCTGTCGGTGTATTCCCGCGCCGACTTTATCCTCGACAAAGAGGGGCGCGCCTGGTGCCTGGAGGTCAACACCCTGCCGGGCATGACGCCGAATTCCCTCATTCCCAAGGCCGCCGCAGTCGCGGGCATGAGCTATCCCGAGCTGTGCGAGAAGATCGTGACCCTGTCGCTGGCCGAGCGCGGCAGACAGGGCTGAGACACGCTTGAACGCGAAGAAAGGAGGCGGTGAGGGGATGTGGCTGCTGCTGTTCGGCGGGGCGATCCTGCTCGCGCTGGCGGGGCTCGGCTATCTGGTCGTCTGCTTTCACCGCTTCTCGTTCCTGACGAAGCTGGGGGCGGCCCATCCGGCGCTCTCCTGGCTCTGCGCCCTGCTGCCGGTCGCGGCGCTGTGCCTGCTTGCGCGCTTCAACGTGCCGACGCTCGTGGTCGTGCTGTTGCATCTGCCGATCGCCTTCCTGCTCTGCGGCGCCCTCGCGCTGCTGTTCGAGAAGCTGACCGGCCGGGCGGTCCCCTATGACCTGCGGGGCCTGTGCGCCCTGCTGCTGACGGCGGTCTACCTCACGGTCGGATGGTTCAACGCGCACCGCGTGAGCGAGACGGACTACGCGCTGCGCACCGGCAAGGCCGTTGAACCGCTGCGGCTGGCGCTGATCGCGGATTCCCACCTCGGCGTCACGCTCGACGGCGAGGGCTTCGCCCGGGAGCTGGAGCGGATTCAGGCCGCACGGCCGGACCTCGTGGTGATCGCGGGGGACTTCGTGGACGACGACAGCAGCAGAGCGGACCTTATGCGCGCCTGCGAGGCGCTCGGCACGCTCGAGACGCGCTGCGGCGTGTACTACGTCTACGGCAACCACGACCGGGGCTACTTCGACAGCCGGGATTTCAGCGCCGGGGAGCTGCGCCGCGCGCTTGAGGAAAACGGCGTCACGATCCTCGAGGACGCCTGCGTCCCGATCGGGGAGGGCTATACGCTCATCGGGCGGCGCGACCGTTCGAACGCCGAGCGGATGGATATGGAGGAGCTGACGGCGGGGCTGGATGCCGGGCGGTATTGGATCGTCCTCGACCACCAGCCCAACGACTACGCGGCCGAGGCGGCCGCGGGAGCGGATCTGGTGCTGTCCGGGCACACCCACGGCGGGCACATGTTCCCGGCCGGGCAGCTCGGCCTGCTGATGCACGCCAACGATTTCAATTACGGCCTCACGACGCGGGGGAATACGAGCTTCATCGTCACCTCCGGCGTCTCCGGCTGGGCGATCCCCTTCAAGACAGGGACGCGTTCGGAGTTCGTCGTGATCGACATCGCGCCCAGCGCCGCGGAGTAAAGGAGGAGCCATGTTTGAGAAAATCGCCGACCGGGAGCTGACGGTCTATGTCACCAACGACGAGGCGGAGTTTCGCCGCGTCGAGGCGGAGCTCAAATCCGAAGGGGTGCGCTGCCGGGTCTGGACCACGGCGGAGTACCCGGTCTTCGGCTGGACGCGCTGGGACCCGCGGCTCATGGGCCGGGGCGAGCGGCGGCTGCGGCAGGTCTATCACATTGAGGTGGCCGAGCGCGACCGGCCGAACCTGATCGCGGCGAACCTCGTGATCCGCCGTGTCACCGGCAGGCTCCTGAACGCCGAGCCCGTCAGCGAAATCATATAAAACGAAACGCAGACAGCGCCTGCCCAACCGGGCAGGCGCTGAAACTTGTTTGAATAGATTTACTTTTTCTCGCTCATCTTGCGGATCTCGATGCGCTTGCGGCGGCCCTCGACGAACTCGGGCAGGACCTTCGGACGGTCGAAGTAGTCGATGCTCTCCACAAAGGTGCGCTTCTTGAGGTGGATCGCGTCGAAGCGGCACTTCGTCGTGCACACGCCGCAGCCGAGGCACTTGTTCGGATCGACGAAGGAGGCGCCGCAGCCGAGGCAGCGCGCGGTCTCCTTCTTCACCTGCTCCTCGGTGAAGGTCTTCCGGTCGTCCTTGAAGCTCGAGGCCTTTGCGGCGTCCTTCCCGGGGACCTGGCGGGCGGTCGCGTCGTAATCGCGCCGCACGGTGTCAAAGTCCACGTTGTCCTTGTCGAAGGCGCGGTAGGTCAGCCGGTCGCGGCCGATGACGAGGCTCTGGCCCGGATGCACATAGCGGTGGATGGAGATCGCGGCCTGCTTGCCCTGGGCGATCGCGTCGATGGCGAACTTCGGCCCGGTGTGGGCGTCGCCGCCGACAAAGATATCGGGCTGCGCGGTCTGGTAGGTGACCTCGTCGGCCAGGACGCGGCCCTTCTCGTCG
>JAUNNC010000054.1:0-5901 GCA_030531585.1 Eubacteriales bacterium
CCTTCGGCGTGGGCTTCGGCAACTTCTTCGGCGGCTCGCTCATCAAGCTCTCCGGCAGCGAGCTGCCCTCCATCATCCTGACGAACACCTCGAATGTTTTCCGCCGCCACCTCCCCGCCGCCGACAGTCTGGGCGCTTTCGGCAAGCTCTTTCTGAGCTACGGCTTCCTTGCCTACCTCGCGGTGCTCATCGCCCTGACGGCGGCCTGGGTGCTCAACCGCACCCGCACGGGCCTCCACCTGCGCGCCGTCGGCGAGAGCCCCACGACCGCCGACGCCGCGGGCATCAATGTCTCGCGCCAGAAGTACGCGGCGACCTGCATCGGCTCGATGATCGCGGGCCTCGGCGGCTTGTACTACGTCATGGACTACGCCTCCGGCATGTGGACCAACAACGCCTTCGGCGACCGCGGCTGGCTCGCCATCGCGCTGGTCATCTTCACGGTCTGGCGGCCGAACGTCGGCGTGCTGGCCTCCTTCCTCTTCGGCGGGCTCTACATCCTGCACATGTACATTCCCTCGGGCATGAACCTCGCCGTCAAGGAGCTGTACAAGATGGCCCCCTATGTGGTGACCATCGTGGTGCTGGTGCTCTCGTCGATGCGCAACAAGCGCGAGAACCAGCCTCCGGCCTCCCTGGGCCTGCCCTACTTCCGCGAGGAGCGTTGATACAGAAAACAAGCAAACAGGCAAAAAAGCGGACTTTCGCAAGTCCGCTTTTTTGCTTGTTGCCGGGCCCGCGTCCATGCTATAATGGGGAAAAAACCACGGGGGTGCGCCCATGAAAAATATCCTCATGATCGGCACCGGCGGCACGATCGCCTCCGAGATGACGCCCGAGGGCCTGACGCCGGAGCTGACGCCGGCGCAGCTGCTGCGCTATGTCCCGGCCATCTCCGCGCTCTGCCGCGTCGACTGCCTGAGCCTGTTCAATCTCGACTCGACCAACATCACGCCGTATCACTGGCTGCGTACCGCCGCGGCCATCCGCGACAACTACGCCGCCTACGACGGCTTCGTCATCAGCCACGGCACCGACACCATGGCCTACACCGCCGCGGCGCTGAGCTATCTTGTACAGGGCGCGGACAAGCCCGTCATGCTCACCGGCGCGCAGAAGCCCATCAACTACGACTCCACCGACTCGAAGCTCAACCTCACCGACGCCTTTGTCTGCGCCGCGTCCGGGCAGCTTGCGGGCGTGAACATCGTGTTCAGCGGCCGCGTGATCCTCGGCACCCGGGCGCGCAAGACCTGCTCGAAGAGCTTCGCCGCCTTTTCGAGCATCAACTACCCCGACGTGGGCATCCTGCTGGACCACCGCCTCGTGCGCTACATCGAGCCCGAGACTCTGCCGGAGCCGGTCTTCTGCGACACGCTCGACGAGAAGGTGACGCTCGTGAAGATGGCGCCGGGCATGGACCCGGACGTGCTCGACTACCTGCTTGCGCGCAGCGACGCGCTGATCATGGAGTGCTTCGGCGTCGGCGGTCTGCCCGCCTACGAGGACCGGCGCCTGCTGCGCATCGTGGACCGGCACACGGCGGCGGGGAAGTTCGTCGTCGTCACCACCCAGGTGCAGAACGAGGGCTCGGACCTGTCGGTGTACTCGGTGGGCCACGGGCTCAAGCAGAACCCCTGCGTGCTCGAGGGCTACGACATGACCACCGAGGCGCTCTACGCCAAGATGATGTGGATCCTCGGGAAGACCAAGGACCCGGACGAGGTCGCGCGCCTGTTCTACACGCCGGTCGCCCACGACATCCTGGCGCAGTACTGAGGAAAGGATCGTATGGAAACCGTCATCATTCTCGGCGCGGGGGCGTCCGGCATGGTCGCCGCCCTGACCGCCACCGAAGACAAAAACCGCCGCGTGCTCCTGCTCGAGCGGCAGCAGCGCGCGGGGCGCAAGCTGCTCGCCACGGGCAACGGGCGCTGCAATCTGACGAATACCGGGGCTTCCCCCGCGCGCTACCACGGCGCGGAGGCGGACTTCGTGCGCCCCGCGCTCGAAGCCTTCCCGCCGGAGGCGGCGCTGGCCTTCTTCCGGGAGCTCGGCCTCGTGACCGTAACGGAGACGGGCGGGCGGGTCTATCCCCTGTCCGACTCGGCCAACAGCGTGGTGGACGTGCTGCGCTTCGCGCTGGACGCCGCCGGGGTCGAGCTGCGCGCCGCCTGCCCGGCGCGCGCCGTGCGGCGGGAGAAAGGCGGCGGCTTCTCCGTCGTCACCGACGCGGAGACCCTGCGCGCCGACAGGCTGATCGTCGCCTGCGGCGGCGCGGCCGGGGCCAAACTCGGCGGGGTGGGCGACGGTTACGAGCTGCTCGCCATGCTCGGCCACAGGCGCACGGCCCTGTACCCGAGTCTCGCGCCCATCCTGACCGAGCCCGAATACCCGCGCGCGCTCAAGGGCGTGCGGGCCGACTGCCGCCTGCGCCTGCTTGGCGGCGGCGAGACGCTGGCCGAGACCGCGGGCGAGCTGCAGTTTACCGAGACCGGGGTCTCCGGGCCCGCGGCCTTTGAGCTCTCCCGCGCCGCCTCCGTCGGCGGGAAGGGTCTGACGCTCTCGGCGGACTTTTTCCGGGAGCTTCCTTCGGACGCGGTCCCGGCCCTGCTCCGCGCACGGCGCTCGCGCTTCCCGGCGCTGAACGCCTCGGAGGCGCTGACCGGGATGCTGCACAACCGCCTCGGGCGTATGCTGGTCAAATACGCGGGGCTCGACATGAACGCGCCGCTTTCCTCGCTGTCCGACGCGGAGCTCGACCGGCTCGCGCAGAGCTGCCGGGATTTCCGCCTCGCGGTGCGGGGCGTGGCGGGCTTCGACGCGGCGCAGGTTACGGCGGGCGGGGTGCGGACCTCCGGCTTCAACCCCGAGACGCTCGAGAGCTGGTATGTGCCCGGCCTCTTCGCCTGCGGGGAGGTCCTGGACGTCGACGGCGACTGCGGCGGCTTCAACCTCCAGTGGGCCTGGGCCAGCGGCCGCCTCGCGGGGAGGCTGGGAACATGATCCTGCTCAGGTCCCTGCGCCTCGAGGAGGGCGAGCCCCTTGACGCCCTGCGGAAAAAGGCGGCGAAAAAGCTCGGCGTGCCGGAGGCGGAGATCGTCTCGCTGCGCCCGGTCAAGGTCTCGCTCGACGCGCGGAAGAAAAACGACATCCACTACAGCTGCGCCGCCGCGGTCTCGCTGCGGCGGGGCGAGGAAAAGGCCCTGCGCCGCGGCGCGGAGCCGTATACCGAGCCGGTCTATGACATCCCCCGTGTTCAGACCCTTGAGCGCCCCGTGATCGCGGGCTTCGGCCCGGCGGGGATGTTCGCGGCGCTGGTGCTGGCCCGGGCCGGGGCGCGGCCCATCGTGCTCGAGCGCGGCAGGGACGTCGACGCGAGGCTGCGCGACGTGGAGGCCTTCCGCGCGGGCGGGGCGCTCGATCCCGAGTCCAACGTCCAGTTCGGCGAGGGCGGGGCCGGGACCTTCTCGGACGGCAAGCTCAACACCTCAACGCACGACGGGCGCATCTTCTGGGTCCTGCGCGAGTTTGCCGCCCACGGCGCGCCCGATCGCGTCACCTGGGAGGCCAAGCCCCACATCGGCACCGACGTGCTGGTGGACGTGGTGCGCTCCATCCGCGGGGAGATCGTCGCCCTCGGGGGCGAGGTGCGCTTCGGGGCGCGGCTCGACGGGCTGGTCGTCGAAGACGGCGCGCTCGCGGCCCTGCGGGTGACGCGGGCGGGGGAGGAGACGCTGCTGCCCTGCCGCCGCCTGATCCTCGCCGTCGGGCACTCGGCCCGCGACAGCTTCGAGATGCTGCACGCGCTGGGCGTACCGATGGAGCGCAAGAGCTTTTCGATGGGCCTGCGCATCGAGCACCGCCAGGCCGACGTCGACCGCGCCCAGTACGGGCGGCCCCGGGGGAAGCTGCCGCCTGCGGACTACAGTCTCTCGGTCCACCTTCCGGACGGGTCGAGCGCCTACACCTTCTGCATGTGTCCCGGCGGGAAGGTCTTCGCCGCGGCCTCGGAGGAGGGCGGCGTCGTCACCAACGGCATGAGCTATTCCGACCGCGGCGGCGAAAACGCAAACGCGGCCCTGCTGGTGACGCTGCGCGCGGAGGACTTCCCCGGCGAGGGCGTGCTCGCGGGCATGCGCTGGCAGCGCGAGCTCGAGCGCGCGGCGTACCGGTACACGGGCTCCTACCGCGCGCCCGCCCAGCTCGCGGGCGATTTTCTGGCGCGGCGCAAAAGCGCGGGCCCCGGCCGCGTCAGGCCGAGCTACGAGCCCGGCGTCGTCTGGGGCGAGCTGCACGCATTTCTGCCCGCGTGCATCACGGACGTGCTCGAACAGGCCATCCCCGCCCTCGGGAGGAAGCTCAGCGGCTTCGACGACCCCGAGGCGGTGCTCACCGCGCCGGAGACGCGCTCGTCCTCGCCGGTGCGCATCCTGCGCGACGGGACGCTGCAGAGCGCGCTGCGCGGCCTCTACCCCTGCGGCGAGGGTGCGGGCTACGCGGGCGGCATCACCTCCGCCGCGGTGGACGGCATGCGCTGCGCCGAGGCGGTGCTCCAGGCGCTGCAAAAGGAATGAAACCCTGCCAGAGGCAGGGTTTCTCATTTGATGATCCCGCGTTGGCGGGCTTTTTCGATATACGCCGGGAGATTGCGCCAGTAGTGCAGCAGCTTCTCCGGCGGGACCTCGGGCCGGTACTTGCGGTACAGGCGCACGGCCTCCTTCCTGCTCAGCTTGCCATCGCCCAGGACCTTCCGGGCCTCCGCCTGCATCTCCGGGTCCGTCTCAAAGCGCGCGAGCAGCTCCTTCACCGTCGCCATCAGCGCGGCCCCAGACCGTAGCTGACCATCTCGAGGGCGTGGAAGGCGTGCTCGTTCCAGGGCCACCGGCAGTCGGAGGCCCCGGCGGAGTCCAGCAGGTCCTTCGCGCTCTCGCCCTTGAGGTCGTAGGCCGCGTCGTAGACGGAGTAGAAGCTCTCGAAGAACGTGAGCAGGTCCTCGTCGCTCAGCTCGTCGAGGAAGCAGCCGACGGCGGAGTAGATCTCGTCGTCCGTAAGCGTCGTCGCCATGCCCCAGTCCAGCAGCCGCGCGGCGCGTTCGACCGCGCGCAGCGAGCAGCCCGCCGAGCCGGGCCAGACCGTGAGCACCTCAGAGAGCACCGCGTTGAGCGCCGCGTCGTGGATCGGCGGCAGATCGGGCACCAGCGGGATGGGCTCGGGCGTGGGGGTCGGTTCGGGCGTCGGCGTTGGCTCCGGGGTCTCGGTCGGTTCCGGCGTCGCCGGGGCTTCGGTCGGCGCGGGCGTGGGCGATACGGTGACGACCGCGGTCTTTTTGCCGCAGGCGCAGAGCGGCAGCAGCAGGGTCAGGCACAGGAGCAGGGCGAGCAGTTTTTTCATCATTTTCACCTCTTTGCTCCACCCTAGCACCGGGCGCCGCGCAAATCAAGCGCTATTTTGTAAACGAAGCGTTGTTTTTCCGCAACGGCACAATCCACAAATCGACCCCCGGCCGCGCGGCCATTTTCTCACGCGCAGCCGAAAGTGATTTTTCCTCTTGCCATTTGCCGCCCCGCGCCCTATAATACACACGACAAAGAGCTTTAACGACGGCCCAGAGAGACCGGCAAGATCGTCATACTTCCGGCTGCCCCGCGGGGGGCGGTCCGTCTGTTGCGTCTTGCCGTCCGGCAAGACTTTTTTCATGCTTGGGGAGGCGGGGACGATGCGGCAGAAGGCACAGCTCATGGACGAGGCCGCGCTCTCGCGGGCGCTGATGCGCATCTCCCATGAGATCACCGAGAAGAACAAGGGCGTGGAGAACGTCGTGCTGGTGGGCATCCGCCGCCGCGGCGTGCCGATCGCAGAGCGCATCCGGGACAACATCCTGCGCATCGAGGAGCGGGA
>JAUNNC010000054.1:5911-14331 GCA_030531585.1 Eubacteriales bacterium
GCTTCCGGTCGGGAGCATCGACATCCGCTTCTACCGCGACGATCTGAGCCGCCGTCAGGAGAGCCCCCGGGTCGAGCAGACCACCCTGCCCTTCGACGTGACCGGGCGGGACGTGGTGCTGGTGGACGACGTGATCTACACCGGGCGCACGGCGCGCGCGGCGATCGAGGCGGTCTTCTCCTGCGGCAGACCGCGCAGCATCCAGCTTGCGGTGCTGGTGGACCGCGGCCACCGGGAGCTGCCGATCCGCCCCGACTATGTGGGCAAGAACGTCCCGACCTCAAGGGCCGAGCTCATCGAGGTCCGCCTGCCCGCGTACGACGGGGAGACCGGCGTCTGGCTCATGGCCCCGGAGGACTGAGCGAACAAACGGGGAAGCCCGTTTGCGATAGATTCAATTAAATAACTACAGAGAGAGGGAAATTGAATGAACAAGAACCTGAATCCCGAGGCCGTGTACGACGCGCGCACCCTGGGCACGCCCAAGATGCTGGTGCTCGGCCTGCAGCACATGTTCGCCATGTTCGGCGCGACCGTGCTGGTCCCGACCCTGACGGGTCTGAGCGTCTCCGCGACGCTGCTGTTCGCCGGTCTCGGCACGCTGCTGTTCCACTTTTTGACCAAGAAGAAGGTCCCGGCCTTCCTCGGCTCCTCCTTCGCCTTCCTCGGCGGCTACTTTGCGATCGCCCCGGGCGGCGACCCGACCCTGCTGCCCTACGCCTGCTTCGGCGTGGCCTGCGCGGGCCTGATGTACGGTGTGCTCTCCGCCCTGTTCAAGGCCTACGGCGTCAAGCGCGTCATGCGCTTCTTCCCGCCCATCGTCACCGGCCCCATCATCATCTGCGTCGGCCTGCACCTGGCCCCCACCGCCATCAACTCCTGCATGGACAACTGGGGCATCGCCCTGGTGGCCGTGTTCGTGGTCATCATCTGCAACATCTGGGGCAAGGGCATGATCAAGATCATCCCCATCCTGCTCGGCGTTGCGGCCTCCTACCTGGTCGCCGCCGTCACCGGCAACGTGGACTTCTCCGGCGTCGCCTCCGCCCCCTGGGTCGGCCTGCCCTTCCGCTTTGAGAACACCGTCTTCGGCCTGTTCACCTCCGGCAATGTCGACGGCAGCCTGCTGGCCACCGCCGTCATCACCATCCTGCCGATCTCGCTGGCCACGATGGTCGAGCACATCGGCGACATCTGCGCCATCTCCTCCACCTGCGGCGAGAACTTCATGGAGGACCCCGGCTTCCACCGCACCCTGCTGGGCGACGGTCTGGCCACCACGCTGGCGGCGCTCTTCGGCGCGCCGGCCAACACCACCTACGGCGAGAACACCGGCGTTCTGAACCTCACCAAGGTCTTCGACCCGCGCGTGATCCGCATCGCCGCCGGCTTCGCCATCGTCTTCTCCTTCTGCCCGAAGTTCTCCGCCCTGATCGCGGCCATGCCCAACGCCACCATCGGCGGCGTCAGCCTCATCCTCTACGGCATGATCGCGGCCGTCGGCGTGCGCAACGTCGTGGAGAACCAGGTCGACTTCTCCAACACCCGCAACGTCATCATCGCAGCCCTGATCCTGGTGCTGACCATCGGCATCGAGTACTCCTCCGCCGGCTCCGTCTCCCTCGGCCGCGTGAGCCTGTCCGGCCTCGCGGTGGCCTCCATCGTGGGCATCGCCCTCAACGCCATCCTGCCCGGCAAGGACTACGAGTTCCTGCAGGAGGACAAGGGCTCGACCTCCGTCAACTTCCAGGTCTGAACATCGCTTCCGAACTGCTGCGCGGCAGGCTCCCTGCGGGCCTGCCGCGTTTTTTGTTGCGCGTAACGAAATCCGGTGGTATACTGATCATATACGGATAAAAAGAGACGAAACACTACCGAAAAAGGAGCGTTTTTATGAAAAAGAAACGGAAAGTGATCGCGCCGCTGGCCGTGACGGCTGTGGGCGCGCTGGCCGCGGGGGTGACCGTCCTCCTGCGGAAGAATGAGGGCGCCGCCGCGCCGAAAGCGAAGGCCGCAAAACCCGCCCCGACGGCGATCCTGCGCGACCCGGCCGTGCAGGAGACCGGCAGCTACAGCTTCATCTCCGGCTTTCAGAACGCCGCGACGGTCGAGCTGACCGTCCCCTTCGATCCCGGGACCGAGACCTTCTCCGTGGTGGAGGAGGACTTCCTCAGCCCGTCCGACGATTCGCACGTCGCCCTGCTGCACAGCGAGGACTACCGGCTTCAGATCGAGTACGCCGCCTACTACGGCGGGGAGGGCTGGGAGGCCCACGTCGCGCATCTGCGCGAGAAGCACCCCGATCTGAAGGAGGTTTCCTTCGGGGAGAACAAGGGCGTGCTCTTCCTCGCGGGCGACAGCCTGCGCCTCGATCTGCCCGTGCCGGAGGACGGCGCAAGCTATGTGCAGGTCACGATCCAGAAGACCCCCGCCTTCGACGGCGAGGTCACGGAGCTTGCGCAGCACCCCGCGCTCACCGAGCAGCTCGCGGGCATCCGCTTTGCGAGAAGCTGAAAAACAGAATGAGAAAAGAAGCACCCGGGATTTCCCGGGTGCTTCTTTGCGCTTTATATTGACTTATCAGCCGTAGGTGTGCAGGCCGTGCATCAGGGTGTTGACCCCGGCGAAGGTGAAGAACACCACCGGCACGGCGATCACCGCGTACCAGGCCGTGAAGGCGCCGCGGCGGGCCCGGCGCAGGCGCAGGTGCAGATACACCGCGTAGATGATCCAGGTGATCAGGGCCCAGACCTCCTTGGGGTCCCAGGTCCAGAAGGCGGACCAGGCCTGTTCGGCCCAGATCGCCCCGGAGAGGATGACGACCGTCAGGAACAGGAAGCCGAAGGCGATCATGCGATAGCTCAGATAGTCCATCTGATCGAGCAGGCGGCGCTCGCCGTTTTTCTTCTCGGTCATGAGATACCGCAGGCCGCTCACGCCCGCGATCACGAAGGACGAGTAGCTGATGACCGCCGCGCCGATGTGCACGCCGAACCAGGCGCTGCGCAGGGCGGGCATGAGGTCGTGGATCTCCATGGGCTGCAGGGCCGCGTAGGTCATGACGAGCAGGGCCGCGGGCATCCCGGCGACCGTGAGCCAGTCGGCCTTCATGCGCTTCTTGACCGCGATCAGCATCAGGGCCACGCCCCAGGCGAAGGCGTTGGCAAACTCGAACTGGTTCGACAGCGGCAGACGCTTTGCGGTCACGCCGCGCGCGATGAGAAAGGCCGTGTGCAGCGCGAAGGCCGCGAGGAACACCAGCCATGACGCGCGCAGCAGCTTCTCCTTTTTGAAGGCCGTGCCGGAAAACTGCAGCACGACGGCGGCGGCGTAGACGGCCAGGGCCGCGAAAAACAGAGCTTTCATGCTTCCTCCTCCTTTGGGTCGTCGATGAAGTGGGGCGCGAGCAGGCCTTCAAGCTCGATGCGCATGCGCTCGGGCCGGGGGCCGCCGACGGCATAGCCGTCCGCGTCGGCCTTGACGAGCACGCTCTCACAGAAGAAGGTGACGTAAAGGCCGAGGATCATCAGCGTGAAGGCCGCGACCAGCAGGCCGTTGAAGAGCTGCGAGACGTGCTTGACGCGGATGCCCGGGTACTCCACGGGCTTGTTGAACGTAAAGCGCAGGCCGAAGATGTCCAGCGAGTCGCCCGGCACGGCCAGCGTCGGGGTATAGACCCCGTCGGCGAGCACCTGCACCTGATAGATCGGGTTGGGGTAGCTGCCCTCGGTGAGGGTGATCAGCGTGACCTCCCCGCTCGGCGCGCGGATATAGTCGGGATAGAGCGTGTCGAACCAGAGGCCGTTGCGCCCGTCGGCGGAGAGAAAGCAGCGCTCGGTCAGCGTAAAGTCGTCGGTGCCGCCGGTACTCAGATCCGTGACCGTCAGCGAGCCCGCGGTGCCGAAGCTCTGCTGAAAGAGCTTGTACGGCCCGAAGGAGACGGGGTGGTTGACCCGGATCGGCACGACGCCGCTGCTGCGGCCGTCGGGGAGGGTGATCTCCGCCGTGCTCTCGTAATCGAGGCGCCCCGTCTCGTCGGTGAGGCGGAAGCTGTCGACCCGGATGCGCGTCCCGTCGGCGAGCGTCAGGGTCTCGCCGGGCATGATGTCGTGGTCCTCCACCGTCGGGGTGTAGAGGGCGAGCGCGCCGAAGACCACGGTCAGCAGGATCGCCAGGTGGGTGATAAAGGTGCCGTAGCGCCCGAAGCGGTTCTTGTGCCAGACGGTCACGCCGCCCGACTGCTCCCTGCGGCAGCGCAGGGCGGCCATGTGCTCGCGCAGGAGGGCCTGCCCCTCGCCGCTGAGCCGGTGCTGATTCGGCAGCCCGGCCGCGCGCTCGGTTTCGGTCTTCGCCCCGCCGATGACGGCGCGGATGCGCACGAGCGAGCAGAGGCTGAGGTTCAGGCACAGCAGCACCAGCAGCGTGATGAAATACCAGCTCTCAAAGATACGGTGGAAGCGCAGCAGCAGGATGAGCGCGTGGAAGGAGCGATAGGTCTGGGCGTAGAAGCCGATCTCCCGGCCCTGAGGGATGACCGTGCCGATCACGGAGCAGGCGGCGATCAGGCCGAGCAGCAGCAGCCCGAAGCGCATCGAGCGCAGATAGTTGTAGACTTTTTTCACGCAAAAGCCTCCTGTCGGCTTCCCCCTGAGGGGGAAGCTGTCAGCCGCAGGGCTGAGGGATGATGTGTTTCTATGCCGACTTCCACCTCATCCGCCCCAGTGTGCGCACTGGGGCACCTTCCCCTCGAGGGGAAGGCAAAGCTGCCCGCCCATACGGGCGGGCAGCTTCGGTTTGGACTCTTTACTTCTTGATGGCGCGGAAGCTGTTGATGGCCTGGTTGCACAGGGCCTCAGCGCTGTCCAGACACTGATCGGTCAGCACCGGGTTATGCGCGCCCTCGGCGTTCTCCACGAACACGAAGTCCCAGTAGAACTGCGCGTCGCGGGCCAGGGAGCGGATGGGATCGAGCTCGGCGTCGGTGTACTTGCCGCTCTCGACGGCGGCGGCGAGCTGCTCGGTCAGGAACTCAAGCTCGTAGCCGATGGAGTATGTACGCGCCTCGATGCGCTCCTGTGTGGCCTTGACCTCCTTGACGAGGTCGGCGTGGCACTTGGAGCACTCATTCTCGATCAGCTCGGGATTGTCGAGCGGGCTGATGAGGTTGTGGCTGTGGAAGGTGGTGCCGTCCTCGGCCGTCATCGTGGGCATGTGGCAGTCGGCGCAGGTGTAGTTGCCGCGGTGCTGGCTGCCCTCGCCGAGGAAGGTCTCGAATTCGGGGTGCTGCACCTTGATCTGCTTGACGCCGGTGCGCGGGTTGGTCCAGTCGACAAAGGGCTCGCCGGTGGAGAAGTTGGAGCCGTCGTTGAAGAAAGCGAGAATCTGGTCGGGGGCCATGCTGGCGATCGAGTTGTGGGCGATCGAGGTGGCCTTGGTGTCGGGGGCGAAGTAGTACTCGTTGTGGCACTGGCCGCAGGCGAGGTTCGCGGCGTCGACTTTGTCAAAGTCCTCGCCGAGCGCGTCGATCCAGTAGGTGTGGGTGACGGTGATCTCGCCGGGGGTGTTGGCGTGGCAGGTGTAGCAGCTGATCGGGTCGACGATCTCCTTCTGCACCTCGGTCCAGTCCTTCTTGTAGGCCTCGATGCCCTCCTCGTTGACCATGTTGGTGAAATCGGGGGTCTTGCAGGTCCAGCAGTTGGCCAGGGGGTGCGGACGGCCGGTGGCCTCGATGTCCTGCACGTCGTACCAGTGGCCGCGGGCGGAGCCGTAGTCGATGGCGAAGCCGTAGCCCTCATACAGGGTGCGGAGCATCGGGTAGCTCTCGAGGTAGTCCTCGATATCGTCGCTCTCGCTGGTCTGGGCCCAGGTCTTGTACTGGTTGGGGTATTTCTCGGCCCAGTCCGCCGCGTGCATCACGGTGACGCCGGAGTGGGTCTCGACCTTCTTCGCCACCGTCTCGACCTTGACGAGCGCGCCGCCGAAGTTGCCGGGCTGGATGTTGCCGTTCTGCAGCGCCGCGACGATCGCGTTCTTGATGGCGTCGGAGGTCAGGGTCGCGCCGGACACCGCGTCGACCTTTAGGCTCTGCTCCTGGAAGATCACGGTGGGCAGGGCCTCGACCGCCTTGGTGCCGATGCCGTCGGTCTCCTGGTGGTCGACGACGTTGATCCGGTAGATCATCCCGTCGTCCGCGACGATCTCGACCGTCACGTCGCCGTTGCGGCCCTGGGCGGTGCCGGTCAGGTGCTGGGCGCTGGCGGGGATCTCGCTGTCCTTCATGCCGGCCGTCGCGGGCATGTTCTTGATGACGCCCGTGACGATGCCCACGATCAGCACGAACAGGCCGCAGGCGATGCCGATGAGATTCAGCCGTTTCTCGCGTTTCTGTTTGTCCTTCATGTCTCTCTCCGTCCTGAATGCACGAGACTGTTTATAGCGCTCGCAGGGCAGAAATGTGCATTCTTACAAATAGCAGTTTACTATATGCCGCGTTCTCCGGGCGTTGCGCGTGCAACGCAAGCCTCACCCCAGCAGCACAAAGGTGCTGCCGTCGAAATCGATCAGCCCGTCGCGCTTCATCATGGACAGCTCGCGCGTCATGGCGCTGCGGTTGGATTGGAGATAGGCGGCCATCTCGGTGCGGGAGAGGGGGCTGATGATATACTTCTGCCCCTGCCGCCGGCTGAGCATGGCGAGATAGGCCAGGATCTTGTCGCGCAGGCTGCCCTGGGTGCAGACCTCGATCTTATCCAGCAGCAGGCGGTACTCCTCGCCCAGCAGGCGGAAGGCGTTGGCCGTCAGGGTCCGGTGGAAGGCGCAGCCGTTTTTGCAGGGCTGCGTCAGGTGCTCCAGCGACAAAAACAGCACCTCGACCGCGTTCGCGGCGTAGAGGGACACGTCCGACATCGGATCGGGCCGGGTGATGTACGGCTCGCCGAAGACGTCGCCCTCCTCCAGCCAGGTCAGCAGCGTCCGGTGCCCGGCGTGATCCTCCTTGAGCAGATGCACCGTCCCGCGCAGCACCACGCCCACATGGCGCACCGCGTCCCGGTCAAGCAGGATGAACTCCCCCGGGCTGTAGCGGCGCGTATAGGCCTTCAGGCAGCCCAGCAGGGCGTCGAGGTCCCGGCGCTCGATCCCCTCAAAGAGCGGAATGCGGCGGTTATCGATGGAAGATGCGCGCATGGCGATCACCTCAAGCAATTTGTTTTTCTCTCACGGACATCATACCATATCTGTGTCCGGCGCCTGTTGCACATGCAACGGAAACGCCCGCCTTGACTTTGCAAAAGGCGGCGTGTATGATGGAAAAAAACCACGCGCCGCGGCGGCCGCCGCGGCGGGATGAACGGGAGGAAAGCTTCATGGGGAAAAAGCTCCTGCGTCTCGCGGGACGGGTGCTGGCGCTCGTGCTGGCGGCGCTGCTGCTCGCCGCGCTGGTCATGTTTGTCGTGCCGCTGACGGAGGGCGCGGACAAAACGCCCGTGCCGGGCAGCGCGGACTGGATGGCCGCGCTGCCGGACGACACGCCGCTGAGCGCCCTTGTGCTCCCCGGCACGCACGACAGCGCCACGCAGTACGTCCAGCTCGCCTTCTTCTCGAAGTGTCAGGCGCTGTCGATCGGCGAACAGCTCGACGCGGGCTTCCGTTATCTGGACATCCGCCTGGGCGACGCGGCCGACGACGGCCCGCCGCTGCTGATGCACGGCTTCACCAAATGCAAGGTCTCCGTGTTCGGCTCCGCGCTGACCCTGGACGACGTCCTGGCCGACTGCTGCGGCTTCCTGGCGAAGCACCCGACGGAGACCGTGCTCTTCGTCGTCAAGCACGAGCACGGCGAAAAGCCCGACGCGGCGATGGCCGGGGCGCTGGAGAACGCCGCCGCCATGCGGCCGGAGAGCTGGCTTGTGACCGACAGCATGCCCACCCTGGGCGAGGCCCGCGGCAAGCTGGTGCTGCTGCGCCGCTGGGAGGGCGGGGACGGCCTGCCGTTTCTCTGGGAGGACCAGCGGGGCGCGGCCGACGTGTCGCAAAACGCCGCCGTGACCGACGAGGGCGCGTACCGCCTCTGGGTGCAGGACCGCTTCGAGTACGGCGCGGACGACAAGTGGGCGGCCTTCACCGCCGGGCTCAACGCGCCGAGGGAGGACGGAGACGTGCTGCTCAGCTTCCTGAGCACCAAGGGCACGGGGACCTACGGACATCCTTACCGCTTCGCAAAGAGGCTGAACGCGCAGCTGACGGAGCTGGACAGCGCCGCCCTGCGCGGCTGGATCGCGGTGGACTTCGGCACGCCGAAGCTCGCCGAGCACATCTACGGCGCCAACTTCAGGTAGCAGAAAAGACGAACCGCGGCGGGGGGGGGGGGGGGCCGGCCCCCGCCCGAAGTCGACCAAAAACCCGGTTTTTTATCCAGAGTG
>JAUNNC010000055.1 GCA_030531585.1 Eubacteriales bacterium
ATAGTCCGGTCATTTACGGCGTCCGGGTAGAAACTTCAAATCCATATCATTTGCTTATATCGAGCGAATATTCGGTTGTCTGCTGGGATGGCTAGAGAATATCAGTCTTTTCCCGAAAAGTCAACTGTTTTTCTTGTAAGTTTTTGCCAATAGCGCACGTTTCTTTTTGTGCTCCCTGCACAAAAAATCACGTCGAAACCGGGGATATTTCCACTTTTTGAAGCGTCAGCAGAACGTGATGCCGTCCTCGTCCATGGCGGCGATGCGCGCGAGCGACTCGACCTTCATGCCCTCGGCGCGGAGCCGGTTGCCGCCCTCCTGAAAGACCTTCTCGATGGCGACGGCCGCGCCGACCACCGTGCCGCCCGCCTGCTCCACCAGCGCCCGGAGTCCGACGAGAGCCGCGCCCGTGGCGAGGAAGTCGTCGACCAGCAGCACGTTCTCGCCCGTGTGCAGGTATTCTTTGGACACGACGACGGTGTTGGTGTTGCCGTGGGTGAAGCTCGGCACCTCGGCGGTGTAGAGGGTGTCGGCGAGGTTTTTGGTCTTGCTCTTTTTGGCGAAGACCACCGGGCAGCCGAATTCGAGCCCGGCGAGGATGGCGATGGCGATGCCGGAGGCCTCGATGGTCAGGACCCGGTCCACGCGCACGTCGGCGAAGAGGCGCTTGATCTCCCGTGCCATGGCCTGCAGGAGCTGCGGGTCCATCTGGTGGTTGAGGAAGCTGTCGACCTTGAGGATGCCGCCGGGCAGCAGCCGCCCGTCGCGGAGGATGCGCTGTTCCAAAAGCTCCATGCCGTGACCTCCCGATTGTCCGAAAATGCCGGTTTGTGTCCCATACTGAAGATATAACACACCGCGCACACGGCTGTAAAGTAGGTTTTTGACAAAAAAGCGGAGAGCGGAACGCTCCGCTCTCAATGTGTAGACAAACCCGGTTGTTTGTCATCTCGAGCGGAGTCGAGAGATCTAAAACGTTGGCAGTCCTCACTTTTTGGATCTCTCCACTCGCTTCGCTCGGTCGAGATGACACGATAAGGGGACTTTGTCTACAGTCCGAGCGCGCCGAAAAATCGGCGCGCTCGTTTTTTACCTGTATTCGGTTAAAAGTCGGCGTTGCCGGTGGTGCGGGGGTGCAGCTCCACGTCGCGGATGTTCGACACGCCCGTGAGGTACATGACCATGCGCTCGAAGCCGAGGCCGTAGCCCGCGTGACGGCAGGTGCCGTAGCGGCGCAGGTCCAGATACCACCAGTAGTCCTCCTTGTTGAGCCCCAGCTCCTCCATGCGCCGCTCGAGCACCTCGAGACGCTCCTCGCGCTGGCTGCCGCCGATGATCTCGCCGATGCCGGGCACCAGGCAGTCCGCCGCCGCGACGGTCTTCCCGTCGTCGTTGAGGCGCATGTAGAAGGCCTTGATCTCCTTGGGGTAGTTGGTGACGAAGATGGGCTTTTTGAAGACCTCCTCAGTCAGGTAGCGCTCGTGCTCGGTCTGCAGGTCGATGCCCCACTCGACCGGGTAGTCGAACTTCTTCCCGCTCTTCTTGAGGAGCTCGACGGCCTCGGTATAGCTGACGCGGCCGAAGTCGTTGGACACGACGTTGTGCAGGCGTTCGAGCAGGCCCTTGTCGACGAAGGAATTGAAGAAGGCCATCTCCTGCGGGCAGCGCTCGAGCGTGCGGTTGATGATGTACTTGACCATCGCCTCGGCGGTGTCCATGTAGTCATCGAGGTCCGCGAAGGCCATCTCGGGCTCGATCATCCAGAACTCGGCCGCGTGGCGCTGGGTGTAGCTGACCTCGGCGCGGAAGGTCGGGCCGAAGGTGTACACGTCGCCGAAGGCCATGGCGAAGTTCTCGGCGTTGAGCTGGCCGGAGACGGTCAGGCTCGTGACCTTGCCGAAGAAGTCCTTGCTGTCGTCCACCGTGCCGTCCTCTTTGCGGGGCGGATCGTTGAGGTCGAGCGTCGTGACGCGGAACATCTCGCCCGCGCCCTCGCAGTCGCTCCCGGTGATGATGGGCGTGTGGACGTAGACGAAGCCGCGGCTCTGGAAGAACTCATGCACGGCCTGCGCGGCGACCGAGCGCACGCGGAAGGTCGCGGAGAAGAGATTGGTGCGCGGGCGCAGGTGCTGGATGGTGCGCAGGAATTCCACGCTGTGGCGCTTCTTCTGCAGCGGATAGTCGGGCGTGGAGGGGCCCTCGACCTCGACGGCCTCAGCCTTGAGCTCGAAGGGCTGCTTCGCCTCGGGTGTGAGCACCAGGGTGCCGTGCACGATCAGGGCGGCGCCGACGTTCTGCCGGGCAATCTCGTCGTAATTGGCAAGGGTCTCGCGCGCAAACACGACCTGCAGCGACTTGAAGCAGCTGCCGTCGTTGAGCTCGATGAACCCGAAGTTTTTCATATCCCGTACGGTGCGGACCCAGCCGCAGACCGTCATGCTCTGCCCCGCGAGGGAGGCGGGATCGGCAAAGATGCCGGAGATTTTCTGACGCTTCATGTGTTTCGTTCCTTTCCTGCCGCGCCCGGAGACGCGCGCTTTGCCGCCGCCGATGCCGACGACGCCGCTATTATATATAGTTTGTCCCGGAATTGCAACGCCGTTTTTCCCGGGGCCTCAGAAAATCAGCCTGACCGCCCGCGGGCAGTTGCGCAGGGCGATGTCCGTATACTCGCCTCCGGCCTCGCCGTCGCGCGTCCAGGCCACGGGGCGGTCGAAGTGGAAGGAGGCCGAGCGCGTCTGCAGGATCAGCAGGTTCTCGCTGTCGAAGCGCTCTGACAGCACGGAGTTGACGATCTCGGCAAAGGCCGCGAGCGAACCGGGGTCGCGGACCAGGATGAGCTCGCTCACGCCGTCGCCCAGAGACACCAGCTTCTCGGGCAGACGCAGCACGCCCGCCACGGAGGTGGAGTTGGACATGCCGCCGTAGATCAGATCCCCCTCGAACTCTCCCCCGTCGTAGCGCACGCGGGTGTGGATGCTCTCGATCTTGCCGAGCTGCTGCATGCCCTGCAGCACATAGGCCAGATGGCCGAGGGTCTTCTTCTGCTCCTGCGGGGTGGCGTAGCTGACCTCGGTGAAGGCGCCGAAGGCCGCGACATAGGAGAAGTAGTCCCTGTCCCCGAAGCCGCCCACGTCAAAGTCGTGCGGCGTGCCGCTGACGATCCTGCGCGCCGCGGCCCAGGTGTCGTTCTTCGGCAGGCCGAGGGTCGTCGCCACGTCGTTGGTCGTGCCCATCGGCAGGTAGCCGACCGGCGGGGGAGCGGGCAGGCGCATCAGCCCGGCCAGCACCTCGCTGAGCGTGCCGTCGCCGCCGATGCAGGCCACGGTCTCATAGTCCGCCGCCTGCTCCGCGGCGATCCGGGTGGCGTCGCCGCGGGCGGCGGTGAAGGTCAGCGTCGTGTCATAGCCGCCGTCCGAGAGCGCCAGCATCGCCTCGGCGAAATTGTTCTTGTACGCCCCGCGCCCGGCGGCGGGGTTGACGATCAGCAGAAGCCTTTTTTTCATGCGAAAGCCTCGATTTAACAGAGAGTTGATTGTGGAATACAAAACGTAAACTACATTATATCGTGTTTCCCGCGCCCCGTCAACGGCAAGAAGGCAGGAAGGGAAGGGCGCCAAAGCGCCTGCCGCGGAGAGCGTATTTTTCAAAGAGCGTATATTTTCAATAAGGAAGGCAAAAACCGGAAAGCATCCGCTTTCCGGTTCGTTAAAGCCATGTGGTCCTTACGCCAGCTCGTTGAGCTTGGTCGCCATCGCGGACTTCTTGTGCGCCGCGTTGTTCTTGTGCAGCAGACCCTTGGCCGCGGCACGGTCGACGGTCTTGACCGCAACTTTATAGGCGTTGACGGCATTGTCCCTGTCGCCCTCGGCAACCGCAGCGTCAAACTTTTTCACCATGGTCTTGAGCTCGGTCTTATCGGCACGGTTCCTGGCTCTGAGTTCCTTGGACTTGAGATCTCTCTTGGCAGAAGATTTGATGTTGGCCATGTTTGTTTCGCCACCTCCTCCTATAAAGAATAAAAAATGAGCTGTCTTCACTCGCGTTTTGGAATTGTATCATAATCGATCCCGAAAAGCAAGCATTTTTTTCAAAAACGGCACAATTCTTTTCTCTTATTATAATTTGTGGTCGGAGCGGGAAAACTATACCATATCTAGTTGGTACAAGGAGGCGGGCGCGTATGGCGAACGCGGCGCGGACAGATCTCGCGGCGGAGGCACAGCGGCTCTGGTCGCAGACGGAAAAGGGCGGACGCCTCCCGGCGGGCGTGTGCGTCCGGGAGGAGGAGCTGCACGGACTGCCGGTGCAGGCGGTGGAGATCCGGAGCCCGGAGGCCGGGCGCGTCCTCGGCAAGGCGCCGGGACACTATTACTCCCTGCTGCTGCCCGGCCATACCGGGCGCGGCAGCGCCGACTTCGAGCGCAGCGTCTCGGCTCTGCGGGAGCTGATCGCCCGCTGCCTGGACGCGCAGCCGCGGACGGTGCTCGCCGCGGCGCTCGGCAATCCCGATATCACGCCCGACGCGCTCGGGAACCTCACGGCGGGCCTGCTGCTCGTGACCCGCCACCTCAAGCGGGAGAGCCCCGCGGACTTCGCCTCCTTTGCCTCGGTGGCCCTCTGCCGCCCCGGGGTGCTCGGGACCTCGGGCATCGAGTCCGCCGCGCAGGTGAAGCTGCTGTGCGCCGCGCTGAAGCCGGAGCTCGTGGTCGTGGTCGACGCGCTCGCGGGCTGCGAGGCCGAGGGGCTCGGCCGGACGGTGCAGGTCTCGGACGCGGGCCTGGCCCCGGGCTCGGGCGTCGGCAACGACCGGCCGGAGCTCAGCCGCGCCTCTCTCGGCGTGCCGGTGCTGACGCTCGGGATGCCCACGGTCATCGACGCGGGGCTCTTCGGAGGCGAGGCGCTCGGGCAGATGTTCGTCACGCCGCGGAGCATCGACACGCTGGTGCGCGACGGGGCGCGGGTCATCGCCTACGCGCTCAATCTGGCCCTGCACCCCGGGCTCACGATCCCCGACGTGGACGCGCTGGTGTCGTAGCGGGGAGAGGGAGAATGTGGAAAACTTCAAAATGTTTCACGTGAAACATTGCAAAACCGCCGTGATGTTGTTATAATGCAAATCGTTCCAAAAACAGAAAACCCGAGAGGAGGCGCGCGATGGCAAAGATCCTCGCAGTCGCCAACCAAAAGGGCGGCGTGGGAAAGACCACCACGACGGTCAACCTGACCGCGGCGCTGAGTCTCATGGGCAAGCGCGTGCTGCTGGTCGACTGCGACCCGCAGGGCAACGCCAGCTCCGGCATGGGCGTGCCCAAGTCCACGCGCCCGAATACATACGATATGCTCATCAACGCGGCCCCCGCCGCCGACTGCGTTGTGCACACCGACTACGGCGACGTGATCCCGGCCTCCAAGGAGCTGGCCGCCGCCTCGGTCGAGCTCATCCACGCCGAGAAGCGCGAGTTCGTGCTCAAAAGCGCGGTCAATCAGCTCTACAGCGAATACGACTACATCCTCATGGACTGTCCGCCCTCGCTGGAACTGCTGACCGTCAACGCCCTGACCGCCGCGGACAACGTTCTCATCCCCATGCAGTGCGAGTACTACGCGCTCGAGGGTATCGCGGACCTGCTGACCAGCATCAAGATGTGCGCGCGGCACCTCAACCGCCGCCTCGGCATCGAGGGCATCGTCCTGACCATGTACGACGCGCGCGCCAATCTGACCACCCAGGTGGCGAACGAGCTGCGCAAATACATGGGGGAGAAGGTCTACACCACCGTCATCCCGCGCAGCGTGCGCCTGTCCGAGGCGCCGAGCCACGGCGTCCCCGGCGTGGTGTACGACCGCGTCAACAAGGCCAGCAAGGCCTATATGGCGCTGGCCGCCGAGTTCCTGGCGAGGAACGAATCATAACCCGCATTCCGGCGAACACAAACACCGACAAGGAGTGTGATCGGATGGCAAAGGAAAAGAAGGGCCTCGGAACGGGACTGGGCGTGCTGTTCGGCGAGGACCGCTTCGAGCAGGAGGACGAGCTCCAGACCCTGCCCATCAGCAAGGTCGAGCCGAGACGCGACCAGCCGCGCGCCGTCTTCGATGAGCAGGCGCTGCAGGAGCTGGCCGACTCCATCGCACAGTACGGGCTGATCCAGCCCATCACCGTGCGCAGGCTGGACAGCGGCTACTATCAGATCATCGCCGGCGAACGCCGCTGGCGCGCCGCCCGTCTCGCGGGTCTGAGCGAGGTCCCGGTCCGCGTGCTCGAGGCCGACGACCGCCGCACCGCGGAGCTCGCGCTGGTCGAAAACCTGCAGCGCGAGGACCTCAACCCCATCGAGGAGGCGAGAGGCTTCCGCGCGCTGATGGACGAGTACGGCCTGACGCAGGAGGACGCCGCCCGCAGCGTGGGCAAGTCGCGCCCCGCCGTCGCCAACGCCATGCGCCTGTTGAGTCTGACGCCCGAGGTGCTCGAGCTGGTCGAGAAGGGGACGCTCTCCGCCGGTCACGCGCGCGCGCTGGTCCCGGTGCTCGATCCGAAGCTGCAGCTCGCGGCGGCGAAGGAGGTCGCGGAAAAGGGCCTGTCGGTCCGGCAGACCGAACAGCTCGCCGCGCGGCTGCTGCGCAAGCCGAAGGAGGAGGCGCAGAAAAGCGGCATCACGGTGGACTACTGCGCCGAGGTCGGCGACCGCCTGAGCAAGCGGCTCGGCCGCAGGGTGAAGCTCATCGACGGGAAAAAGGCCGGCCGCATCGTGCTGGAATTCTACGGCGCGGACGACCGGGAAGCGCTCATTTCCGCTCTGGAAAAGCTGAAATGAGTTCGGAAGGACATACAAAGTTTACCTGAAATTCAAATAAAGGAAGAGAATGCCATGCTGGATATCAAATTTGTCAGAGAAAACCCCGAGATCGTTAAGGAGAACATCCGCAAAAAGTTCCAGGAGCAGAAGCTGCACATGGTGGACGAGGTCATCGACTTCGACCGCCGCAACCGCGCCGCCATCACCGAGGCCAGCGAGCTGCGCGCCAAAAAGAACCAGCTCTCCAAGGCCAACGGCCCCCTGTTCGGCAAGCTGAAAAAGGCCGCCGAGGAGGAAAAGGCCGCCATCCAGGCCCAGATCGACGCGAACATGGCCGCCGTCAAGGCCAACGACGAGCGTCTGGAGGAGCTCGAGCGCCTCGAGGACGTGTTCGCCGCGCGCATCCGCGAGCTCATGCTCAACATCCCGAACATCATCGACCCCTCCGTCCCCATCGGCCCGGACGACAGCCACAACGTCGAGGTCCAGCGCTTCGGCGAGCCGAAGGTTCCCGACTATGAGATCCCCTATCACACCGAGATCATGGAGAGCTTCAACGGCGTCGACATGGACGCCGCGGGGCGCGTGTCCGGCAACGGCTTCTATTACCTCATGGGCGATATCGCGCGGCTGCACTCGGCGGTGCTGGCCTACGCGCGAGACTTCATGATCAACAAGGGCTTCACCTACTGCATCCCGCCCTTCATGATCCACGGCAACGTCGTCGAGGGCGTCATGAGCCAGACCGATATGGACTCCATGATGTACAAGATTGAGGGCGAGGACCTCTATCTGATCGGCACCAGCGAGCACTCGATGATCGGCAAGTTCATCGACCAGATCATCCCCGAGGAGAGCCTGCCCCAGACGCTGACCAGCTATTCCCCCTGCTTCCGCAAGGAGAAGGGCGCCCACGGCATCGAGGAGCGCGGCGTCTACCGCATCCACCAGTTCGAGAAGCAGGAGATGATCGTCGTCTGCAGGCCCGAGGATTCGATGGACTGGTATGAGAAGATGTGGCGCCTGTCCGTCGAGCTGTTCCGCTCCATGGACATCCCCGTGCGCCAGCTCGAATGCTGCTCCGGCGACCTCGCCGATCTCAAGGTCAAGTCCTGCGACATCGAGGCGTGGAGCCCGAGACAGCAGAAATACTTCGAGGTCTGCTCCTGCTCCAATCTCGGCGACGCCCAGGCCCGCCGTCTGCGCATGCGCGTCAAGGGCGCCGACGGCAGAATGTACCTGCCCCACACCCTCAACAATACCGTCGTCGCGCCGCCGCGCATGCTCATCGCCTTCCTGGAAAACCACCTCCAGGCCGACGGCAGCGTCACCATCCCTGAGGTGCTCTGGCCCTACATGGGCGGCACGAAGGTGCTGGTACCGAAGAAGTGAGTTTTTAGTTCAAATATTTTAAGTATTAAGAAGGGAGAAGCAGTATGAAAAAGTTTGCGGAAGAATTCAAGAAGTTCATAATGCGCGGGAATGTGATGGACATGGCCGTCGGCGTCATCATCGGCGGCGCCTTCGGGGCGATCACCACGTCCCTGGTCTCGAACGTCATCACGCCTCTGCTCGCCGCGCTGTTCAGCTCTCCGAACCCCGACGCGCTGAACTTCACCCTGCGGGCCGCCGACGAGGCTGCCGGCACCGAGGCCATCGTGCTCGGGCTCGGCACCTTCCTCGGGACGATTATCAACTTCCTCGTCATCGCCCTGGCGCTGTTCACGGTCATCAAGGCCATGAACAAGGCCAAGGAGCTGGCCGAGAAGGCCAAAAAGAAGGAAGAGGAGGAGGCCAAGGCCGAGGAGCCGCCCAAGCCCACGACCGAGGAGCTGCTCACCGCCATCCTCGAGGAGCTCAAGAAGAAGGAATAAGCGCACAGCGCAAAAAAAGCTTCGGTCCCCATTCCGGGACCGAAGCTTTTTTTGCGCTGCGGATCAGAAGATGCGCAGGACCCAGCCTTCCTGAATGAAGTCGGGGTTGGAGATGATGGGGTTCATGCCCATGATCGAATACATGGAGGTGCCGAAACGCTGGGCGATCTCGGACAGGGTGTCGTTGAAAACGACCTTGTAGTACATCCCGTTGCCGTCCCACCAGTAGGGGCCGTTGGCGCCGGCGCCGACCGCATACTCCAGCTTCTCGTCGCTGACTTTCTTGATATCTTCGGACATGTTTGTAAGCTCCTTTCAAATTGTTTTTGACGGGTTCTCTTCAGGACATTCTCATTATATCGCAGCTTTTTCCGAACGTCTACGGTTTTTTCGTCGGTTTAAGACTTCTTCATGTTTTCTCCGGACGGCTCTTGGGCATGTTGACAAATTTCAGAAAAAAAGAGGGAGAAAAAACTTTCTTCTTTATTTATATTTAGGTCTTTCAAATCCTTGAAACCCGGCAATAATTTTGGTATAATTGCTTAGTTGAGAAAAGAAACGATCCGGGGGTGGGAACACGCATGAATTCCGTTAACGACGTCTGGCAGAAGGTCCTGAACATCCTGTCCGGTCAGCTCACGCAGACGGCCATGGACACCTGGTTCTCCGACTGTACGCCCGCCGAGCTCGACGACTGCCGTCTGGTGCTGTGCACCACGACGGAGTTCAAGCAGGACATCCTGCAAAAGCGCTTTGCCGACCGCATCAAGGCCGCGCTCTACGACCTCTTCTCCCAGGAGTTCGAGGTCCTGGTCGTCACCGAGGACGAGCTGAGCGAGATGCCGCGCAAGGGCGGCGACAATCCCCTGCCCGAGATGGCGGGCTATACCTTCGACCACTTCATCGTCGGCAACTCCAACCGCTTCGCCCACGCCGCGGCCTCCGCCGTGGCCGAGAATCCGGGCAAGACCTACAACCCGCTGTTCATCTACGGAAACTCCGGGCTCGGCAAGACCCACCTGCTGCTGGCGATCGGCAACGCCATCCACGAGCGCTGGCCCGACAAGACCATCGTCTACATCAAGGGCGACGAGTTCACCAACCAGCTCGTGCGGGCGATCAAGAGCGGCACGACCGAGGATTTCCGCAACAAGTACCGCAGCGTCGACCTCTTCCTCGTCGACGATATCCAGTTCATCGCCGGCAAGCAGCAGACCCAGAACGAGTTCTTCCATACCTTCAACAGCATCTACGAGGCCGGCAACCAGATCGTCATCACCTCCGACCGGCCGCCGCTGGAGATGGCCACCCTCGACGACCGCCTGCGCACCCGCTTCGAGTGGGGCCTGATGGCCGATATCCAGCCCCCCGATCTCGAGACGCGCATGGCGATCACCCGCAACAAGGCCGCCCAGCTCGGCCTCATCCTCTCCGACGAGGCCGTGACCTACATCGCCGAGAACATCACCTCCAACATCCGCCGCCTCGAGGGCGTCATCAAAAAGCTCACCGCCTACAAGGAGATCCTCAACGAGGTCATCACCATCGACTCGGTCAAGCGGGCGATCCGCGACGTCATCATTGAGGGCATCTACACCCCCACGCCCGAGATCATCATCCGCGAGACCGCGCGCTACTTCCAGCTCAGCGAGGAGGACCTGAGAGGCCAGAGCCGCTCGAAGAACACCGCGATGGCCCGCCAGATCTCCATGTATCTGATGCGCTCGCTCATCGACCTGACGCTCAACGAGATCGGCGGCCAGTACGAGGGCCGCAACCATGCCACCGTTCTAAGCTCCATCCGCAAGATCGAGGACCTCTTGAAGACCGACTCGAAGATGCAGTCGATCATCCGGGACATCACCTCGAACATCAACTCCAACTGAGGGGACGGATTTCCACATTCGGCTGTGGAAAAGCGGAAAAACGATTGTGGAAAAGAAAAACGGCCCCGACGCTGTGGAGGGCGGTGGAAAAGCGGGGAGACGCGGTGTTGAGAAAAAAACGCCGCGCCGCCGTGCCCGGGACGGGTTTTCCACAATCGACAACGCCTACTACAAGCGTTACTAAAAAATAGATTTCCTTTTCTGACAGAAAAAAAGATTGCAGACAAAGTCCATTTCTGTCATTTCGAGCGAGCATAGCGACGCGCGGGAAGCGTGCGACGATCCTTGCTTGCCAAGCGAGTCGAGAAATCTCAAGCGTACGAAAACCCAACGCTTGAGATCCTTCGACTCCGGCTTCGCCTCCGCTCAGGATGACAAAAACGGGGGTTGTCGACACACTAAAATTTTTGATTTTTCGGAGGACACCCCATGAAATTCAGCTGTGACAAAGCGCTGCTGCAGGCAGCCTGCAATACCGCGGCCCGCGCCGCAGCCTCCAAGAGCCCCATCCCCGCGCTGGAGGGCCTTCAGCTCTCGGCCGAGGACAGACTGTACGTCAAGGGCTACGATCTCAAAAAAGCCATCGTGACCGCCGTGGACGCCGATATCGTGCAGCGCGGTACGCTGGTCGTCGGCGCGCGCCTGTTCGGCGAGATGATGCGCCGCATGCCCGACGGCATCGTGACCGTCGAGAGCGACATCAAGGACAATATCTCCGTCAAATGCGGCAAGAGCTCTTTCAACATCATGGGCATCTCCGGCGCGGACTTCCCCGAGCTGCCGAGCTTCGACGCGCAGAGCAACGTCACCCTGCCGCAGGGCATCCTCAAGGACATGATCAACCGCACAATCTTTGCGGTCTCGACCGACGAGGTGAGGCCCATCTACACCGGCACGCTCTTCGAGATCGAGGGCGACGGGCTCACGCTCGTGTCCGTCGACGGCTACCGCCTCGCCAGACGCAGCGAAAAACTCGAGAAGGCGGAGATGGACAGCTGCAGCTTCGTGGTGCCCGGCAGCGCCCTGTCCGACGTGGAGAAGATCTGCGCCGACGAGGAGGAGCCTGTCTCCATCGCGGTCGGAGCCAAGCACATCTCCTTCAGCGTCGGCGACACGACCGTGATCTCCCGCCGCCTCGAGGGCGAGTTTCTGAACTACCGCCGCTCCATCCCCGATACCTTCCGCTGCGAGCTCAAGGTCGACCGGGGCGAGCTCATGAGCGTCATCGACCGCGTCTCGCTGATCGTCAGCGAGAAGAACACCAGCCCCGTGCGCATGACCCTCGGCGACGGCGTGATCGACTGCCTCTGCGTGACCCCCATCGGCCGCGCCGAGGACGTCTGCACCTGCGAGGGCAGCGGCGGCGAGCTGGTCATCGGCTTCAACGACCGCTACATGAAGGACGCGCTCAAGGCCGCGCCCGCGGACGAGCTGCTGCTGTGCGTCAACACCGCCTCCTCCCCCTGCATCCTCAAGGCCGCGGACGGCAGCGCGGGCTTCACCTTCATGGTGCTGCCCGTGAGACTGCACGCGTAAAACGCTTCGTCGAAATGCGAGCATTTCGACGAGATTGCAGCTCTCTGCGCGCACTCGCTTGCGGGGGACGCTCGCACACTTGAGAGCTGAGAAGTATTTTTTGCGAGGTACACGCCCCCGCAAAAAATGATTATGATTGATTTTTGCTTTCGCAAAAATGATTGGAAGATTTTCATGGAAAAAATCGCAATCACCACCGAATATATCAAGCTCGACGCGTTTTTGAAGTTTGCCGCGGCGGTCGGGACCGGGGGCGAGGCCAAGACGGTCATCGCCGACGGCCTCGTGGGCGTCAACGGCGAGACCTGCACCATGCGCGGGAAGAAGCTCCGGCCCGGCGACCGGGTCGACTTCCAGGGCATGGAGTTTGAAGTGACCGCCGGATGATCGTACGCAGGATCGCCCTCAACGGCTGGCGCAACTACGACTTCGAGACCGCCGAGTTCGACGCCGGGACCAACGTGATCTGCGGCGCCAATGCCCAGGGCAAGACCAATCTGCTCGAGGCCGTGTATCTGCTCTCGACCGGCAGGAGCTTCCGCTCCCGCTTCGACCGGGAGCTCATCGGCTTCGACTGCGGCGGCTGCGAGGTGCTCGCCGACGTCCGCAGCCACGACCGCGAACAGACCGTGCAGCTGCGGCTCGTAAACGGCAGGCCCAAGCGCATCACCGTCAACGGCGTCAAAAAGACCGCGGGCGAGCTTTCGGAGGTCGTCAACACCGTGCTGTTCTGCCCGGACGACCTCAACCTCATCAAGGAGGGCGCGGCCGTGCGGCGGCGCATGATGGACAACGCCATCTGTCAGATCCGTCCGCGCTACGCCCAGCTTCTCGCAGACTTCAACCGCCTCTACGAGAACAAGACCCGCATCCTGAGGGACTGGCGCGAAAAGCCCTCCCTGCTCGACACGCTCGACGACTTCTCCGACGGCATGGCCCGCGTCTCGGCCCAGATGATCCGCTACCGCGCGGCCTACGCGCGCAGGCTCTGCGAGGCCGCCGCCCCCATCCACCGGGACTTCTCCGACGGGGGCGAGGAGCTGAGCGTCGTCTATAAAACCGTCGGCACTGTGACCGACCCCTTCGCAAGCGCGAAGGAGATCTACTACCAGATCAGCGAGCACCAGGAGAAGCACCGCCAGGCCGAGCTGGACAGCGCCCAGTGTCTGACCGGCGCGCACAAGGACGATCTCGAGATCGCCGTCAACGGGCGGGCCGCGCGCGCCTTCGCCTCCCAGGGCCAGACCCGCACCGCCGCCCTGTCACTCAAGCTGGCCGAGCGGGAGATCCTGCTGGCCGAGACCGGGGAATACCCCGTGCTGCTGCTCGACGACGTGCTCTCGGAACTCGACGCGCGGCGGCAGGAGTTCGTGCTCAACCGCATCGGCGGCGGCCAGACTCTCATCACCTGCTGTGAGGACGAGGGGATCTCAAAGCGCACCGGCGGGCGCGTGCTCTTCGTCGAGGGCGGGAGGATACGCGCATGAGCTATCTGCACCTCGGCAAGGGCGCGGTCGTGGACGAGCGGGAGATCGTGGGCATCTTCGATCTCGATATCACGAGTCAGTCGCATCTGACGCGGCGGTATCTCGCCGCGGCCGAGAGGGCGGGCGAGGTGGCCGCCGCCTCGGAGGACCTGCCCAAGTCCTTCGTCGTGTGCGAAAAGGGCGGCAGGCGCAGGCTCCTGCTCAGCCCGATGAACACCGCGACGCTGCTCAAGCGCAGCGAGAGCGGGGGGCTGTAAGGGGCGCATCTTCAGGAAAAGAATTCATCTTCAGAACGGAGATTTTTATGGCAGACAATATCGAAATGGAAAAAGCAAAGGCGGCGCAGGAGTATGACGCCTCGCAGATCCAGGTCCTCGAGGGCCTGGAGGCCGTGCGCAAACGGCCGGGCATGTATATCGGCTCGACCTCGTCCTCCGGCCTGCACCATCTGGTCTACGAAATCGTGGACAACGCCATCGACGAGGCCCTGGCGGGCTTCTGCACCGCCATCGAGGTCGTCATCGAGCAGGGCGATATCATCCGCGTCAGCGACAACGGCCGCGGCATCCCCGTGGACATCCAGGAGCAGACCGGCAAAAGCGCCCTCGAGGTCGTGTTCACCGTGCTGCACGCCGGCGGCAAGTTCGGCGGCGGCGGGTACAAGGTCTCCGGCGGCCTGCACGGCGTCGGCG
>JAUNNC010000056.1 GCA_030531585.1 Eubacteriales bacterium
GGGCCAGACGGTCCACGCGGGTGCGCATGGTCTTGAAGTTGGTGAGCATGCCGCCGAGCCAGCGGGCGTTCACATAGTACATGCCGACGCGGGAGGCCTCCTCCTTGACGGCGTCGGTCGCCTGCTTCTTGGTGCCGACGAAGAGGATGGTCTGGTCATTGGCCGCGAGCTCGCGCACGAAGTTGTACGCCTCCTCGAGCTTCTTGACCGTCTTCTGCAGGTCGATGATGTAGATGCCGTTGCGCTCGCAGTAAATGTACTCGGCCATCTTGGGGTTCCAGCGGCGGGTCTGGTGACCGAAGTGGACACCGGCCTCGAGCAGCTGCTTCATGGATACGACTGCCATGGTTTGATGTTCTCCTTTACGATTTTTGTTTTTCCCTCCGGACGCATCAGCCCCTCTGCCAAGCCCGAAGGCCACATGGGGAGAGTCCGCGTCCGTGCGAAATGCCTTGATATAATAGCAGAAGGAAAGAGAGATTGCAAGAGGTTTTTAAAAGATTTTCGCGGCTTTTTCAGGCGGCGCGGCGTTCGCGGCCGAGGAGTGGGAAGATTGACTTTCCTACCCCGGGATGGTAGAATGAAAGCAGCCCGAAACGGCCCCGGAATACGGGGAAAATCTGAAATCAGGAAGTGATCGCGCATGAAACTGACGCCCGAGCAGGAGGCCCTGCTCAACGGGGAAAAGGGCGAGACCATGGCCAAGGTCGTCAAGACCCTCGTCATGTACGGCGACGCCTTCGGCGCCGAGCGCATGGTCCCGGTCACGAGCAAATGCGGCCACACCGTGATCTCCTTCGGCCTCAAGGCCATCCAGCCGGTCTACGATCTCTACGACCAGCTCATCGCCGCGGGCCTGGTCTCCGGCCAGAAGTTCACCGCCGACCCCCGCCCCCTCGACCCGGAGGTGCCCTCCAGTCTGCTGGAGGACATCGTGTTCACAACCATCATGTACACTCACCAGGAGAAGTACGAGGCGCAGCTCAAGAAGCTCGGCATCCTCAGCGACGACGGCTACACCTGCACCTGCTACCTCGACCAGGTCGGCAACAAGCCCGAAAAGGGCGACGTGCTCAGCTGGGCCGAGTCCTCGGCCGTCGTCTACGCAAACTCCGTGCTCGGCGCGCGCTGCAACCGCAACTCCGGCATCATCGAGCTCATGGGCTCGGTCGCGGGCTTCGTGCCCGAGTTCGGCCTGCTGACCGACGAGGGACGCAAGGCCTCCTGGGTCGTTGAGGTCCGCTGTGAAAAGAAACCCGAGGCGCAGCTTCTCGGCTCGGCCATCGGCATGAAGGTCATGGAGGACGTGCCCTACGTCAAGGGCCTCGACAAATGGCTCGGCACGGAGCTGACCGATGAGGCCTGCGCCTACCTCAAGGACTTCGGCGCGGCGACCGCCTCGAACGGCGCGGTCGGCCTGTACCACATCGACAAGCTCACGCCCGAGGCCAAGGAGCTCGGCACGAAGCTCATCAAGAAGGACGCGCAGGTCTACGTCATCGACGACGCGGAGCTTGAGCGCGTGCGCGAGAGCTACCCCGTGATCTGGGAGAACCCCGCCGCCAAGCCCGAGCTCTGCTTCGTCGGCTGCCCGCACCTGAGTCTCAGCCAGATGGAGGACTGGGCCGCGGCCATCGGCGAGCGGCTGCGGGAAAACGGTCTGAACCGGGTCTCCGTGCCGACGGTGTTCACCGCCTCCCCCGCCGTGCTGCGCGAGGCCGAGAAGGGCGTCACCGCCGCAAAGCTGCGGAGCTACGGGATCGTGCTCAGCTACATCTGCCCGCTGATGTACATGAACAATCCCCTGTGCAAAAAGAAGGCCGTCATCACCTGCTCCAACAAGCTGCGCACCTACACCAGCGCGCGCTACTGCACCGAGAGCGAGATCCTGAACGTCATCACGCGTAAGGGGGGAACACTATGAAGCAGTTCAAGGGCCGCGTCATCGTCCCCGGCACCTGCAAGGCGGAGGCTCTGGTCTCAAGAGGCGGCTTCAACACCCTCGCGAGCTTCCAGATGGCTCTGATGTTCGGCGACAAGCAGGTCAAGTGCGGCGACCAGAACAACGCCGATATCTACAAAAAGCCCATGCTCGGCAAGGCCCTGTGCCTGCCCATGACCATCGGCTCCACCACCGGCGGGATGGTGCTCTACACCGCCTGCGCCGTCGGCAAGCAGCCCGCCTGCATGCTCTTCTCCCTGCCCATCGACTCGCTGGCCGCCTCCGGCGCCATCCTCGGCGACGTGTGGACCGACGCCTCCATGCCCGTCGTGGACATGCTGGGCGAGGAGTTCCTCGAGACCGTGCAGACCGGCATGACCGTCACGGTCGGCGAGGACGGCGTCGTCACCGTCGAGGACGAAGCAAAAAGCGAATAACGCACCGCGCATCCGCATCACGCGCCCGGCTTTCGCCGGGCGCGTCAATGTGTAGACAAACCCGGTTGTTTGTCATCTCGAGCGGAGGCGTAGCCGGAGTCGAGAGATCTAAAACGTTGGCAGTCCTCACTTTTTGGATCTCTCCACTCGCTTCGCTCGGTCGAGATGACACGATAAGGGGACTTTGTCTACAGTCTGACGCGCCCGGCAAAAGCCGGGCGCGTTTTCCCTGCCCGAAGGCAACAAAGCCTTGAAAAGCGATATATTACAAGGTATAATTATAATAGGTTAATTTATCCCGAATCACGAAAGGGGGCGGCGGATTTGTTTGTGCTTCTGCTCGCGCTGTGGCTGATCTTCTCCGGCGGCGTGACGCTCACGGGCCTTGCGCTCGGCGCGGCGGTCGCCGGCCTCGTCACGCTGTTCTGCGCGCGCTTTCTGGGCTACGACAGCCGCCGCTTTTACCGCGGCCTGATCGAGCTGCCGGACGCGCTGCGCTATGTCGCGCTGCTGCTCAGGGAGATGGTGCGCGAGGGCTTTCTGGTGATCGGCTGGATCTGGCGCAAGAAGCCGCCCGAGCCGACGCTCGTGCGCTTTACGAGCACGCTCGACAAGGAGATGCTGCGCGTGCTGGTGGCAAACTCCATCACGCTCACGCCCGGCACCTACACCGTCAAGCTCGAGGGGAAGGAGTACGCCGTGCACGCGCTGGACGACAGCTTCCAGCCCGGCATCGAGTACAGCGCCTTCTTCCGCATGGCAAAGAAGCTGGAGGAGCGCTGATGGAAGACAAAATCCTCACCGGCGCGCTGATCTTTCTCGCGCTGCTGATGCTCGCCCTGATGGGCAGGGTCCTCAAGGGCCCCCGTTTCACCGACCGCATCGTGGCGGTCAACGAGATCAACACCCTCGTCACCGCGGCGATCCTCATTTTGTCGCGGCGGCTGCGGGCGGCCTACCTGCTCGACGTGGCGCTGATTTACGCGCTGCTCGGCTTCACGGCGAACGTGCTGCTGACCCGGCTGCTCGCCGCCGACCGGAAGGAGGAGAAGAAGAGATGATCCGCCTGTGCATCGCCCTGCCCTTTCTGGCGCTGGGCCTCTTCGCCTTCCTGTCCGCGGTCGTCGGCTTCTACCGCTTCCCCTACGTCATGAGCCGCATGCACGCCGCCGCCGTGGGCGACACGCTCGGCATCGGCTCGATCGTGATCGCCGTCGCGATCCTCACGGGCAGCGCCGCCGCGACGCTCAAGCTCGTCGTGATCCTCGGCTTCCTGTTTCTGACCGGCCCCGCCCTGACCCACCTGATCGCCGGGGCCGAGGTTTCCTCGCATCCGGGCGCGGGAAAGGACTACCGGGAGGAGGACAGACGATGACGGCTGTGGAATGTATCCTGCTCTTGCTGCTGCTCATCACGGGCGTTTTAGCCCCGCTGCAGAAGCACCCCCTTATCATGGTGATCACCTTCACGGTCTTCGGGCTTGTGATGAGCGTGATCTGGATGCTGCTGCGCGCGCCGGACCTCGCCATCACCGAGGCCGCCGTCGGCACCGGCGTGACGGGCGTGCTGTTCTACCTCACGCTGCGCCGCATCCGCCGGATGCAGGGAACGGAGGATGAGAAATGAGCGCGCTTCGCAGATGGCTCGACGGGGAGAGCGGCTACCCGCTCCGGGCCGGGTGGCGCGAGGCGCCCCCCAAAGAAAAAAAGCCCCGCCCCGCGCGGCGGGACGACCGCAGGCAGCTCGACGGCTTCCTGCGCGTCTACGCGCTGTGTGCGATCGTGCTGTGCATGCTGCTGGTGCTGTGCCTGATCCTCGGCGTCGCGGGCCTGCCGCCCTTCGCCGACGCGGGCAATCCCACGAACAACGAGGTGGCCGCGCGCTACGTCGGCTCGGCCGAGGCGGAGACCGGCGCGGAAAACGCCGTCGCCGGGATGATCCTCAACTACCGCGGCTTCGACACCTTCGGCGAGAGCTGCGTGCTGTTCGTCGCGCTGTGCTGCGTGGAGCTGCTGCTTTGGGCGACGACCCCCGCCCTGCGCAGGGAGGCCGAGGCCTGTGAGAAGGAGGCGCCGCGCGACGCGATCCTCGCGGCCGTGGCCCGCTTCATCGTGCCCTGCGTGCTGGTCTTCGGCCTGTGCATCCTGTTTCACGGCCACCTCTCGCCGGGGGGCGGCTTCTCGGGCGGCGCGGTGCTCGGCGCGGCGCTGATCCTCTTCGCCGCGGCCTTCGGCAGGGCACGCGTGCGGCGCTTCTTCACGCGGCGCGTGTTCGACGCCGTGCGCATCTGCGGGCTGATGCTCTACGCCGTGATGTTCGGGCTGTACGTCTTCCTCGGGGCAAACGGAATCGAGAGCGGGCTGTCCCGGTGGATCGTGCAGATCATCGACGTGGCTGTCGGCCTCGTCGTCATGAGCACGATGTACGGCTTTTTCGCCTTCTACACGAAAGGAGAGCTGTGATGCTGACGCTGCTGGTCCAAAACCGCTACGCCGTCACCGCGTCCGTCCTTTTCGCGGTGGGCTTTCTGCATGTGCTGCTACACCCCGACCTGATCCGCAAGGTCGTCGCGTTCAATATCATGGACTCGTCGGTCTTCCTGCTGCTGGCCAGCCGCGGCATGGTCGCCGGACGCGCCGCCGCCATCCTCACCGACGGCGGGGCCGACCCCTCCCGCTACGTCAACCCCATCCCCGCGGGCCTCGTGCTGACGGGCATCGTGGTGTCGGTCAGCGTGTCGGCCTTTTCGCTGGCGCTGATCCAGCGCGTGTACGGCGTCTACGGCACCACGGACCTGCGCCGGCTTCTGGAAGCGATGAAGAAGAGGGGGGAGTGAGCGTGCCCTTTGTCTGGAATCTCCCCTGCCTGTGCATCTTTCTGTGCATGATCGCCGCGATCCTGCTGTCCCTCGGGCCCCGGCCAAGGCTCGCCTGGGGCGTGACCTTCGGCGTCGCCGCCGTCTGCGCCCTCGCCTCGCTGGTCTTTCTCATGCAGATCGTCCGCGCCGACACGGCCTTCGCCTACACGATGGGCAAATTCCCCGCCCCCTTCGGCAACGAGATCAAGGGCGGACCGCTGCAGGGCTTGTTCGGCTTCGTGTTTTCGCTGGTGATGTGCCTGTGCCTGCTCGGCGGGCGGACGGACTTCTTCGCGGACGTGGATGAAAAAAAGACGGGCCTTGCCTGCGTGATGCTGTGCATGGTGCTGACGAGCCTGTTCGTCCTGACCTACACCAACGACATTTTCACCGCCTACGTGTTCATCGAGATCAGCACCATCGCCGCCTGCGCGCTCGTGATGGTGAAGGACTCCGGCCCGACGCTGGTCGCCACGGTGCGCTATCTGTTTTTGAGCCTGCTGGGCTCGGGCATGTTCCTGTTCGGCCTCGTGCTGCTCTACGCCGTGACCGGGCACCTGCTGATGCCCCAGCTCAGCGCGGCGGTCGCAAAGCTCGCCGCGGCCGGGGAGAAACGCGGGGTCCTCGCCCTCAGCCTCGGCCTGATGACGGCGGGCCTCGGCGTCAAGAGCGCCATGTTCCCCTTCCACCGCTGGCTGCCCGACGCGCACGGCAGCGCCACCACCGCCTCGAGCGCCGTGCTCTCGGGCCTGGTGGTCAAGGGCTACGCGGTGCTGCTGATCCTGCTGTATGTGCGGGTGTTCACGCCGGACACCGTGCGCGCCCTGCGCATGAGCGACGCCGTCTTCGTCCTGGGCTTTGCCGGGATGATCCTCGGCTCGGTGCGGGCCATCGGCGAGACCCACGTCAAGCGCATGCTGGCCTGGTCCACCGTGGCCCAGCTCGGCTATGTGTTCATGGGCATCGGCCTCGGCACCGTATACGGGATCGCCGCCGCCTGCTTCCAGATCCTGGCCCACGCCTTTGCCAAGCCCCTGCTCTTCGTCTCGGCGGGCAGGCTCTCGGCCGTCTCGGGGCACGACAAGCAGCTCGGCGCCCTGCGCGGCGCGGCATGGCGCGCGCCGCTTGCCGGGCTCGGCTTCGGCGTCGGCGCGCTGAGCATGGTGGGCATCCCGCTCTTCGGCGGCTTTGCGGCCAAGGCGGGCTTCGCCCTGGGCGCGCTCTCGGGCGGGACAAAGACCGCCGCCGCGCTTGCCGTCCTTGCCCTGTCGTCGGTGCTCAACGCGCTGTACTACCTGCCCGCGCTCATCAACGTCTGGAGCGGCGCGCCCGCGGAGGCGGCCCGCCCCGGACGGGATACGGCCTGCGCCGTCTCCATCCTGCTCCTCGCGGCCGGGGTTGTGACCCTCGGCCTCTGCTTCGGGCCCGTGATGGATCTGATCCTCCGCGGCCTCGCCCTTGTATGAAAGGAGAGAGTGACATGCTGTTGATGTTTGCCGCCCTGGTCCCCCTGCTCGGGGCGATCTACGCCTTCCGTGAAAAGGACGCGCGCCGCCTGCACCGCGTGACCGCCGCGAGCGTGATCCTGAGCGCGCTGCTGGCCTCCGCCGCGGCGCTGCTCCGCGTCGAGGACGTCACCCTGCTCGAGCTGGGCGAGACGCTGTCCTTGCGCTTCGGGATCGACGGACTGAGCCTGTTCTTCATCCTGCTGGCCTCGCTGATCTGGTGCCTGGTCCAGTTCCACGCCTTCGGCTACATGCCGCACGAGGGGCGCGAGGGGCAGTTCTTCGGCTTCTATCAGCTCACCTACGGCACGCTGATCCTGCTGGCCGCGGCCAGAAACGCCGTGACGCTGTACATGTGCTTCGAGTTCATGACGCTGGCCTCCATGCCTCTGGTGCTGCACAACGGGAGCGAGAACTCCCGCGCGGCCGCCTTCAAGTATCTGGGCTACTCCACCTTCGGCGCGCTGCTGGCGCTGATGGGCTTCCTCCTGCTGGCCGCGGCGGGCAATCCGCTGGAGTTCGTGCCGGGCGGGGTGAAGCTGGTCGGCAACCCGAAAACCATCCTGGCCGCCGCCTTCCTCACGGTGTTCGGCTTCGGCGCGAAGGCCGGTCTCGTCCCGCTGCAGATGTGGCTGACCGAGGCCCATCCCGTGGCCCCCTCGCCCGCGAGCGCCGTGCTCTCGGGCCTGATCACCAAGGGCGGCGTGATCGCCATCCTGCGCTCGGTGTTCTGGCTGTTCGGCGCAGATCTGCTGCGCGGCACCTGGGTGCAGACCACGATCCAGATCCTCTCGATCGTCACGATCTTTATGGGCTCGATGCTGGCCCTGAGCGAGAAGGTGCTCAAAAAGCGCCTGGCCTACTCGACCGTCTCCAACGTGTCCTACGTGCTCTTCGGCCTGTTCAGCTTCACCGCCGTCGGCTTCGCCGGGGCGATGCTGCAGCTCGTGGCCCACGCGATGGCCAAGGACGCGCTCTTCCTCTGCGCGGGCAACATCATCATGCAGACCCATCACACCCGCGTCGGGGAGCTCAAGGGCATCGGCAGACGCATGAAGGTCACGATGCTGTGCTTCACGCTCGCCTCGCTGTCGCTGATCGGCATCCCGCCGCTCGGCGGCTTCACCGCCAAGTGGTATCTGGCCGTCGGCGCGCTGTCCGCGGGGTCGGCGATCAACGTCGTCGGCGTCGGGATGCTGATGCTCTCGGCCGTGCTGACCGCCTTCTACCTGCTGCCCATCGTGGCCGACGCCTTCTTCCCCGGCCGCGACTTCGAGGCGGGCGAAAACTGCGAGGCCCCGCTGACGATGCGCGTGCCCATCATCGTCTTCGCCGTGCTGACCGCCCTGGTCGGCATGTTCCCGGCGCAGCTGCTGAACTTCTTTACCGCCCTCGCCGGCGGCGTGCTCTGAGGAAGGACGCGTATGCGAAGTCTGACGCTTTTAAGCGTCCTCTTCCCCATCCTCGCGGGAGGGGGACTGCTGATCCGGCGGCCGGAGGATCGGGCGGCGCGCGACCGCTGGGCGCTCGTCTCGGTCTTTGCCGGGGCGGCGCTGGTGCTCTCGACCGCGCTGTGTTCGGCGCGCTTCGGGCCCGACGCGCTCGCCTTCCGCGCCGCCGCGCTCAGCCGCCATCTTGTGATCGCCTTCCGGCCCGACGGCCCGGGCCTCGTGTTCGGAGCGATCATCGGCGTGCTCTGGCCCGTGACCACGATCTTCGCCCTTTCCTATATGGAGCACGCGGAGCGGATGAACCTCTTCTACGGCTTCTTTATCATGAGCTTCGGGATCGTGGCGGGCATCGCCTACAGCGCGAATTTCTTCACGCTCTACCTCTGCTATGAGTTCATGACCCTCGCCACCCTCCCGCTCGTGATGCACGAGATGGACGACAAGGCCCGCTGGGCGGGCAAGCTCTACATCCTCTATTCCACGACGGGCGCGGCGCTGATCTTCATCTTCCTGATGGTGCTCTGCCGCTGCGCAGACTCGCTCGACTTCGTCTACGGCGGCATCCTGGACCCGGCGCGGATCGCCGGGCACGAGGGGCAGCTGCGCGCCGTGTTCCTGCTGGCCTTCTTCGGCTTCGGCGTCAAGGCCGCGATCTTCCCCTTCTACCGCTGGCTGCCCGCGGCTTCGGTCGCACCGACGCCGGTCACGGCCCTGCTGCACGCGGTCGCGGTCGTCAAGTCCGGCGCCTTCGCCGTGATGCGCCTGGTGTACTTCGGCTTCGGCTGCGGGCTGCTGCGCGGCACCCGGGCGCAGGAGACCGCCATGCTCGCCGCCGCGTTCACGATCGTCTACGGCAGCGCCCTCGCCCTGCGCACCCCGCACCTCAAGCGCCGCCTCGCCTATTCGACGGTCGCGAACCTCTCGTACATCCTGCTGGCCTTCGCCTCCATGAGCCGCATGGGGCTGACCGCCGGCCTGCTGCACATGATTTTCCACGCGGTCACCAAGATCACGCTCTTCTTCTGCGCGGGCGCGATGCTGCACCACAACCGCCTGGAGTACGTCTATGACCTGGAGGGGCTGGCAAAGCGCATGCCCTGCACCTGCACGGTCTTTGCGGTCTTTTCGGTGGCTCTGGTGGGCATCCCGCCCTTCGGCGCCTTCCTCAGCAAGTGGCTGACCGCCGCCGCGGCCGCAGCCAACGGCGGCTGGGCCGGGCATCTGGGCACCGCGTCGCTGATCGTCTCGGCGGTGCTGGCGATGCTCTACACCCAGAGCGTCGTCGTGCGGATCTTCTTCCCGCTGCGCACGGCGAAGCCGCAGCCGGCGGAGATGCATGAGGCCGACCGGCTGATGACCGGGACGCTGATGTTCCTGACCGTGCTGCTCGTGGCGCTGTCGCTGTGCTCCCGGGTGATCGAGGGCTGGATCGGAGGGCTGGTATGATCCCGATGCTTCTGGTATTCCTGCCGATGCTCGCCGCCGCGGCGGTCTATCCGCTCGACCGGCGGAATGCGCGCGGCGTCAACGCGCTGCTGTTCGGGGCGACGGGGCTCGAGCTGCTGCTCGCGCTCTCGCTGCTGCTCGTCCCGGCGTTTGTGGAGGCCCCCGGGATCTGCGGGACCGGCCTGCGCTTCACATCCGGGAGCATGCGCAGCGTGATGTGCGTGCTCGCGGCCTTCATGTGGCTCATGACCGCGCTGGCCTCGCCTGAGTACTTCGACGGGGCGCGCTGCAACGCGCGCTACTTCGCCTTCTGCCTGTGGACCCTCGGCGCGCTCGAGGGCGTGTTCCTCGCCGCCGATTTGCTGACGCTGCTGATCTTCTTCGAGATCATGTCCTTCACCTCCTACGTCTGGGTCGTGCAGAACGAGACGCCGGAGGCCATCCGCGCCTCCGAGACCTATCTGTTCATCGCGGTCATCGGCGGCCTGACGATGCTGACGGGGCTGTTTCTGCTCTACAACGCCTGCGGCACGGTCGAGCTCGAGGCGCTGCCCGAAAAGGCCGCGGCCCTCTCCGACTCCCTGCGCTACACGGTCGGCGTGTGTCTGCTCGTCGGCTTCGGGGCGAAGGCGGGCATGTTCCCGCTGCATATCTGGCTGCCCAAGGCCCACCCCGTCGCCCCCGCCCCGGCCAGCGCCCTGCTCTCCGGCATCCTGACCAAGAGCGGCGTCTTCGGCGTCGTCGCCGTCAGCGCCGTGCTCTTCGGGGGCGTGGACGGCTGGGGCCGGCTCCTGCTCGTGCCCGCGGCCGTCACGATGTTCCTCGGCGCGCTGCTCGCGGTCTTTTCGGTCGATCTCAAGCGCACCCTCGCCTGCTCGTCGATGAGCCAGATCGGCTTCATCCTCACCGGCGTGTCGATGGCGAACCTGCTCGGCGAGCACGGCGCCATCGCCGGCTGCGGCACGGTGCTGCACATGCTCAACCACTCGCTCATCAAGCTCACGCTCTTTGTGGCGGCGGGCGTGGTGTACTGCAACGTCCACTCCCTGAACCTCAACGACGTGCGCGGCTTCGGCCGCGACAAGCCACTTCTCAAGCTGGCCTTCCTCTCCGGCGCCTGCTCGATCGCGGGCATCCCGGGCTTCGGCGGCTACATCAGCAAGACCCTGCTGCATGAGAGCATCGTCGAATACGCCGTGCACGTCGCCGGGCACGGCGGCAGCGCCCTGCCCTACCGCGTCGTCGAATGGGTGTTCCTGCTCTCGGGCGGTCTGACGCTGGCCTATATGGCCCGGCTGTTCTACATCCTCTTTCTCGCCCCGAAGCCCGAACATCAGCACGAGAAGGCGCGCTACGTCTCGCCCGCCACCGCGGCGGTGCTGGTGATCGGCGGCGCGCTCATGCCCCTGCTGGGGCTGACGGCCCACCGGACCATGGACCGCATCGCGGGCTTCTCCCTGCCCTTCATGCGCCTGCACCCGATGGAGCACGCGGTGCACTACTTCTCGCTTGAAAACCTCAAGGGCGCGGGGATCTCCATCACGATCGGCACGCTGGTCTTTCTGCTGGTCGGGATGCGGCTGCTGACCGAGCGCAGCGCCGGCGCGGAGCGCTACCGCAGCGTCTGGCCGAAGAAGCTCGATCTGGAGGAGCTGGTCTACCGGCCCCTGCTGCGCCTCGCCGCGCGCGTCGGCCGCGTCTTTGCGCGGCTCATCGAGCTGCCGGGCGATTTTCTCGTCAACGGGCGCGGTCTGAAATGGGTGCTCGGCCTCGGCCGCGGCATCGCCAGGGTCGTCGAGTGGCCCGGCAGGTTTTTCGTCAACGGCCGCGGTCTGAAGTGGATACTCGGCCTCGGCCGCGGCATCGCCAGGGTCGTCGAGTGGCCGGGCAACTTCTTCATCAACGGGCGCGGCTTCCGCTGGATGCTCGATTTCGGCGCTGCCCTCGCCCGCGGCGTCGAGACCCTGGGCGCCGTGCTGGTCTTTACCCCGCTCAATCTCATCTTTTACCGCGCCGGGTCGCGCTTCGACGCGCCCGGGGATGCGGAGTTCTCGCGCTATGCCACGCGCTCCGAGCGCTCCCGCGTGGATCGGAGCTTCGCCGCGGATCTGCTGTGCGCGGTCCTCGGCGCGGCAGCCCTGCTGCTGTTCGTGACCTTCGCGCATTGAGGTATCTATGAAAAAAGCCTTTGTCTCAGGAATGCTTCTCCTGCTGTGTCTGGCGCTTGCCGCCTGCGGCGCCGAGACGCCGGAGCCGGCCGCGGAGACGGAGACGCCGGAGCCCATCGTGTCGGACAGCGTCCTGCGCATCAGCGAGCTGATGGCCTCGAACAAGGCCTCGGTCCCGATCGACGGGCGCTTTCCCGACTGGGCGGAGCTGTACAACCCCGGCGAGGAGACCGAGACGCTCGACGGGAAGCTGCTCCGCTGCGGGAAAAAAAGTATGCTCCTCTCCGGCTCTCTCGCGCCGGGCTGTTATGCGCTGATCCCCTGCGAGGGCATGACCCTGCCCAGAGAGGGCGCGGAGCTGCGCCTGCTGGACTGGAACGGCGCGCCCATCGACAGCGTCGCCTATGAAAGCGCCCCCGAGGATCAGAGCCTCGTGCGCAACGGCGACGGCTCTCTCGCCGTCTGCCGCTGGCCGAGTCCCGGACAGGAAAACAGCGCCGCCGGCTACGCCGCCTTTCAGGAGACGCTGACCGGCGGGGAGCTCGTGATCGGGGAGGTCATGGTTTTCAACGACCGCTTCCGGGGCGGGGACGGCGCGTTCCACGACTGGGTCGAGCTGAAGAACGTCTCCGACAAGCCGCTCTCCCTGCGGGACTACCATCTGTCCGAGAAGACCTCCGAGTGGGGGCTCTGGCCGCTGCCGGACCTCACGCTCGAGCCGGGCGGGATCGCGGTTTTGTACAGCGACGTCCCGGACAGTCTGCCCTTCCGTCTCTCGAGCCTGGAGGAGACGCTCTTCCTCTACCGGGACGACGGAACGCTCTGCGACGCGGTCTGTCTGCACGATCTCCCGATCGGAGCGAGCGTTGGCCGCACGGACGGCCGCGGCGGCTTCTTCTACTTCACCGAGCCGAGCCCCGGCGCGGACAACGAGAGCGCCGGCCTGCGCCGCGTGGCCGCGCGGCCCGCGTCGGCCGAGCCCGGCGGCGTTTTCGACGGCGTGAAGAGCGTGACGGCCGCCCTCTCGGGCGAGGGCGAGATCCGCTATACCCTCGACGGGAGCCTTCCGACGGAGGAATCGGCGCTCTATACCGGCCCGCTGCGCTTTGAGAAGACCGCCGTCCTGCGCGCGGTCTGCTTCGAGCCCGACGCGCTGCCGAGCCGCTCGCTCGATCTGAGCTATGTCCTCAACGAGAAGCACACCCTGCCCGTGGTCAGCGTGATCGCCGATCCGGTGCGGCTCTTCGGCGACACGCGGGGCATCTACGCCAACCCGAGGGAGGACTGGGAGATCCCTGCCTCGGCGGTCCTGTTCGCCCCGGAGCGCGGCTTTGCGCCCATCGAATGCGGGTTGAAGATCCACGGGGACAGCTCCCGCACCGCGCAGGACAAGAAGTCCTTCAAGCTCAACTTTCGCGGCCACTACGGCGGGACGCTGGCCTGCGACCTGTTTAAGAACGGGATCACGGAGTTTGACTCGATCCTGCTGCGCAACGCGCAGGAGAGCGACATCTCCACCCAGATGCGCGACATCCTCATGCATGAGCTGGCCATGCAGTGCAGCCCCAGCCTGCCGACCCAGGCGCACCGCTACTGCGTGCTCTACCTCAACGGCGAGTACTGGGGGCTGTACGCTCTGCGCGAGGCTCACTCCCCGGAGCATTACGCCCGCCATTACGGCTACGATCCCGCGAGCGTCGTCATGAGTCAGGGGACCTTCCCGCCCGGCAGGGAGACCGCAGAGCTGGAGAACGCGCTGTCCGACGTGAAGGACCCGGCGGTCTACGCGCGGATCTGCGAGCTGCTGGACGTGGAGAACGTCATCACCTGGTCCATCATCGAATCCTTCAGCGGCAACTTTGACATATTCCCTCCCAACGTCCGCTTCTACCGCTCCGGCGAGGACGGGCTGCTGCGCTACGCGCTGGTCGATCTCGATCTCGGGCTGTTCACCTTCGGGAACGCGTATCTCTCCATGTCGACCGGCTATTCATACAGCGACGTCGTCTGGGAGCTGACGAAAAACCCCGACTTCCGCGCCCTGTATCTGCAGCGGATGTCGGAGTATCTCCACGGCCCGCTCTCGGACAAGAACTACCTGAAGACGGCCCGCAGCCTGGCGAACGAGATCCGGGACGAGGCCGAACGCGATTATGTCCGATGGGGACATCACTCCTTTTACTGGGCCAGAGAGGTCGAAGGGTATATCTACGGCTTCGTCAATTACCCCGACGGACACGCCTGCGCCTTTGCCGCCTCGGCGCGCGGTATCCTGAAGATCACGCCGGAGGAATGGGACGCGCTCTTCGCGGATCTCATACTAAACACCAATTAAACTATTTAAATTTACAAAGGGATGTGGTATAATGT
>JAUNNC010000057.1 GCA_030531585.1 Eubacteriales bacterium
ACATGTTCGAGGACAACGACGACGTGCAGAACGTCTGGCACAACTGGGAAGACGCGGAGTAAGCCAAATCATAAGCGAAGCACCGGCCGAAGGGCCGGTGCTTCGCGCTTAAAGATTATTGTTGGAAGCTGTAATAATTTTGTTGCTTTTTATGCGCCGGTTTGATATAATGCAAGGCGGAATAAAGCCTGAAAACAGGAAGACGGATCATGGTTTTGCCGTTGCTGCGGTTAAAATGGAACGGCTCGCACGACTGTGACGCTTGTATGACAGTGCATGTGCGATCATGATACCGAAGCAGGAACAGAAAACAAAATATCAGTACAGAAAAGGAGAAACACCAATGAGCGATGAAATGAAGAAACTGGAAGACGCCAGCCTGGACGGCGTGGCCGGCGGCGTCAAGAGCAACTACGAGGTCGCCCGCGAAGTGATGGACGGCAAATACGGCAACGGCGACGAGCGCATCAGAAGGCTCCGCGCGGCGGGCTATGACCCCTACGCGGTCCAGAACATCGTCAATCAGCTGGTCAGGGACAGCTACAGGGATCCCTATGCCAACCCCGACAGACGCTTTCCTCCCAACTACGTCGATCCCTACAAGTGATCCCCGACTCATACGAAACCCCACCGGCCAAAGCCGGTGGGGTTTCGTATGAGTCGGCCTGTAAGCCGGGTTCTGTCGAGAACGACCATCTATCTAGCCCTGCCGTTGCCGACAGGGTCAAGCCACCTCCCGGGGACGGCCGGGCCGGCCTTCATGTCCCCTCTCCACGGTGTTGCTCCGGATAGAGTTTACAGCGTCCACATGTCTCCATGCGACGGGTGGGCTCTTACCCCACCTTTCCACCCTTACCGGGACAATGCCCGGCGGTATATCTCTGTTGCACTTGTCCGAGGGTCACCCCTGGCGGGCGTTACCCGTTATCCTTGCCCTGCGGAGCCCGGACTTTCCTCATGCACAGGCTTTCGCCTCGTGCCCGCGGTCGTTCGGCCGGCTCACGGGGCTTATTGTAGCCATCTTTTCCGCACAAGTCAAGTTGTTCTTGTAAACACCGGGGAAAAGCCGTATAATCTATTAGTTACTTCAACTGTGTGAGGTGTTGGGCGTGACCCTTTCGGAATACGTGGAGAGCATCCGGGACAATAGTATCGCCGTCATCGGCATCGGCGTGAGCAATCTGCCCCTGCTTGAACTGCTGCTGCGCGGCGGCTGCCGGGTCACCGCCTGCGATCAGCGCACGCGGGAGCAGATGGGGGAGGAGGCCGACCGCCTCGAGGCTATGGGCGCAGCGCTCCGGCTGGGCGGCGACTACCTCGAGGGACTAGATCAGGAGCTGATCTTCCGTACGCCCGGACTCATGCCCTTCGAGCCGCATCTGGAGGCAGCCCGGGAGCGCGGCAGCAAAATCACCTCGGAAATGGAGGCCTTTCTTTCGCTCTGCCCCTGCAGGGTGATCGCCGTCACCGGCAGCGACGGCAAGACCACGACCTCGACCATCCTCTCCGAGTTGCTCAAAGCGGCGGGATACCGCGTCCATCTCGGCGGGAACATCGGACACCCGCTGCTGTGCGAGACCCCGGAGATCCGCCCTGACGACATCGCCGTGCTGGAGCTGAGCTCCTTCCAGCTGCACAGCATGGTCTGCGCGCCGGATATCGCCGTTGTGACCAACGTCACGCCCAACCATCTGGATAAGCATAAGGACTATCAGGACTACATCGACGCCAAGCGCGCCATCCTCGAGCATCAGCGCCCGGACGCGCGGCTGGTGCTCAACCTCGACGATGAACACAGCGCCTATTTTGAGCGCTTCTCGCAGGCGAACAAGGCCTGGTTCACCGACCGCGGCACGGTCGCGGAGGGGAGTATGCTGCGAGAAGGCGTGCTCTGCCGCGTGCACGGCGGCGAAGTGCGCGAGGTGCTGCACAAGGATGAGATCAGGCTCCCGGGCGAGCACAACGTGCTCAACTATCTCGCCGCCTTTGCGGCGGTAGAGGGCCTGGTCAGCGACCGGATCTGCGCCGAAGTGGCCCGCTCCTTCGCCGGGGTGGAGCACCGGCTCGAGCTCGTGCGGGAGCTCGGCGGGGTGCAGTTCATCAACGACTCCATCGGCTCGAGCCCCACGCGGACCATCGCGGGGCTCCATGCCATGCGGGCAAAGCCCATCGTCATCGCCGGCGGCTACGACAAGCACATCCCCTTCGACACACTCGGCGACGAGCTGTGCCTGTACGCAAAGGAGCTCTTCCTCACCGGCGACACCGCGGAGAAGATCCGCGCCGCGGTGCTCGGCTCCGGACACTATGAAAAGAGCGGACTGCCGATTCACATGGAGCCCGACCTGCGGCAGTGCATCCTCGACGCCGCGGCTGCGGCGCGCGCGGGGGACATCGTGCTGTTTTCCCCGGCCTGCGCCTCCTTCGACCATTTTCGGAATTTCGCCGAGCGCGGCAGGTTCTTCAAGCAGGTCGTTGCGGAATTGGCTGAACAGAAAGAAAACGGGAGCGAAGCATGAAGATCACGGACATCAGACCGGAAGTATACGAGATGGCGCAGCGGGCGCAGGAGAGACTGAGAACACGCTTCGACGAGATCGACGCCGTCGCGGAGAAGAATACCCGGAAGGTCATGGAGGCCTTTCAGAACAAGCGCGTGTCCGAGGCCTGCTTTGCCGGGACCACCGGCTACGGCTACGACGATCTCGGGCGGGATACGCTGGACGGCATCTACGCGGAGATCTTTCACACCGAGGCCGCGCTGGTGCGGCTCGGCTTCGTCAACGGCACGCACGCCCTGACCTGCGCCCTGTTCGCGCTGGCAAAGCCCGGGCAGCGCATCCTCGCAGTGACGGGCGAACCCTACGACACGCTGCGCACGGCCATCGGACTCACGGGCGACACGTTCGGATCGCTGAAATATTACGGGATCGGCTACGGACAGGTCGAACTGAGAGCTTCCGGTGAGCCGGATTATGAGGCGATCCGAAAAGCGGTGCAGGCGCCGGACGTTGCGGCGGTGGTGGTCCAGCGCTCGCGCGGCTACGGGGACCGCAGGGCGCTCGGCGTGGAGGAGATCGGCAGGATCATACGCGCCGTGAAGGAGACGCGAAGCGACGTTTTCGTCATGGTGGACAACTGCTACGGCGAGTTTGTGGAGCTTTCGGAGCCGACCGACGTAGGCGCCGATCTGATCGCGGGCTCGCTCATCAAGAACCCGGGCGGCGGCGTCGCCCCGACCGGAGCCTATATCGCCGGGAAACGCGTACTCGTCGAGCGCGCGGCCATGCGCCTGACGACCCCCGGCATCGGGGGCGAGTGCGGCTCCACGCTGGGAAACAACCGGCTGCTGTATCAGGGTCTGTTCCTCGCGCCGCATACGACCGCGCAGGCGCTCAAGACCGCGTGCTTCTGCGCGGCGATGATGGACGAGCTCGGGATCGAGAGCTCGCCCGGCGCGCTGGAGGCGCGCTCCGACATCATCCAGATGATCCGCCTCGGCAGCCCCGAGCGCATGAAGCGCTTCTGCCTCGGCATCCAGGCGGGCGCGCCGGTGGACGCCTACGTCACGCCGGAGCCCTGGGCCATGCCCGGCTACGACTGCCCGGTCATCATGGCCGCGGGCGCGTTCATCCAGGGCTCGTCGATCGAGCTGAGCGCCGACGGACCGATGCGCGAGCCGTATCTCGTCTACATGCAGGGCGGGCTGACCTACGAGTCCGGAAAGCTCGGGATCATGATGGCGGTCAGCGCCATGCTCGACGCCGGGGTATAAACCCGTCATACCGCGCATAGCATGCATGGGGAGGTGACGCCATGCATTTCAGGCGCGGTCATCCGAAACGGCGCTTCTGCTCGCTCCCGCCGCAGGGGGGCGGTGAGAGACGGAGCGCGCGGGGCTTCTCGCTCCTGCTTCTGCTGGCGGCGCTGCTGCTGTTTCTCGCGGGAGCGGCGATGTTCCTCAAGGACATCTCCTGCCAGATCGCCGTCTCCGACGCGAGCGATATCGTCACCGTGCAGACCAACAACGCCATCGCCGCGCTCATGGCCGAGGGCGAGTTCCAGAGCGGCGATTTCGTCAGCTTTGAGAAGAACGACTCCGGCGAGGTCACGGCCATCCACAGCAACATGGCGAAGATCAACCTGCTCTCCACGCAGATCCTCGAACGGGTGGTCGGCGCGACCGAAAACCGCACTCTGACCGTCTACATCCCCGCGGGAAACCTCACGGGCGTCAGCCTGCTCATGGGCCGGGGACCGAGCGTGCCGGTCAAGATCATCATGCTGACCTCCTCGCGCGTGGAGCTGGGCGACAGCGTGATCACCGCAGGCATCAACCAGACCAAGCACCAGATCAGCCTGAACGTGATCGTGGACATCGATATCCTGGTCCCCTGGGGGACGGAGAGCACGCAGGTCGTGACCGAGGTCATGATCGCGGATACCCTGGTGGTCGGCAAGGTGCCGGACACCTATCTGAACGTACAGAAATGAGGAAAACACGATGGATGCACAAAAGGAAATCCTCCGGCTGCGCCGGGAGCTGGAATACCACAGCAAGCTGTATTATGTGCTGGACGCGCCGGTGATCTCCGACTATGAGTACGATATGCTGATGAATCGGCTCAAGGCGCTGGAGGCGGAGCATCCCGAGCTCGTGACGCCCGACTCGCCCACGCAGCGGGTCGGCGGCATGGCCCTGAGCAAGTTTGAGCCCGTGACCCACCAGGTCCCTCTGGAGAGCCTGACGGACGTGTTTTCACTCGATGAGCTCTATGCCTTCGGAGAGCGCATGGACGCGCTGATCGAAGCCCCTCACGCCTATACGGTCGAACCGAAGATCGACGGGCTGAGCATGTCGCTGGAGTATGAAAACGGCGTCTTCGTCCGGGGCGCGACGCGGGGCGACGGACTCGTGGGGGAGAACGTGACCGAGAACCTGCGCACGGTCCGCTCCCTGCCGCTGCGCATCGAGCACGCGCCGGAGCGACTGATCGTCCGCGGCGAGGTCTACATGTCCAAGGCCGTGTTCCGCGAGCTCAACGAGCAGCGCGAAAAAAACGGCGAGCAGCTGCTGGCCAATCCGCGCAATGCCGCGGCCGGCTCGATGCGCCAGCTCGACCCGAAGGTCGCGGCCTCGCGCAAGCTGGACATCGTCTGCTTCAATATGCAGTACAGCTCGGACGGCGGCTACACCGGCCACGCCCAGACCCTCGACGCCATGAGGGAGATGGGCTTCCCGGTCGTGCCCTACGTACGCTATGAGCGGATCGGAGACTGCGTGGAGCGCATCGCGTGGCTCGGCGAGCACCGCGACGAGCTCGCCTACGATATGGACGGCGCGGTCATCAAAATCGACTCGCTCGCCCAGCGGCAGGCGCTCGGCAGCACGGCCAAGGCGCCGCGCTGGGCCGTGGCCTTCAAGTATCCGCCCGAGAAAAAGGAGAGCAGGGTCCTCGACATCGTGGTACAGGTCGGCAGGACCGGCGTGCTGACGCCGAAGGTGCTCGTGGAGCCGGTGCGTCTCGCGGGGACCACGGTCTCGGCAGCAACGCTGCACAACCAGGACAATATCGACCGCCTCGACCTGCGCATCGGCGACACGGTGCTGCTGCAGAAGGCGGGGGAGATCATCCCCGAGGTGCTCTCGGTCAACAAGGACAAACGCCCCGACTGGGCCGTGCCCTTTGTCATGCCCTCCGTCTGTCCCGAGTGCGGTTCTCCCGTCGTGCGCGACGAGGACGGCGCGGCCCTGCGCTGCACCAGCCCCGAGTGCCCGGCCCAGAGGCTGCGCAACATCGCCCACTTCGCCTCGCGCGAGGCGATGGACATCGAGGGGCTCGGCATCTCGGTCTGCGAGAGCCTGATCGGGAGCGGGCTTGTCAGCTCGGCGGCGGACCTCTACTATCTGCGGAAGGAACAGGTCGCGGGACTGGACCGGATGGGGGAGAAGTCCGCGGAAAACCTTCTCACGGCGATCGAGAACAGCAAAAGCGCCGGGCTCGCGAGACTCCTGTGCGCCTTCGGCATCCGGCAGGTCGGGCAGAAGGCGGCCAAGGTCCTCGCCGCGCATTTTGAATCGCTGGACAGGCTGATGGAGGCGGGACGGGAAGAGCTCACCATGATCCCCGATATCGGCGGCATCACGGCGGACTTCATCCTCGAGTGGTTCGCGCTGCCGCAGTCTCAGCACCTGATCGGACGGCTGCGCGGGGCCGGCGTCGATTTCACCAGCCATGAGGAGAGAAAAGACGACCGCTTCGCCGGGAAGACCTTCGTACTGACCGGGACGCTCTCGGGCTTTACGAGGGACGAGGCCGGCGCGATCATCGAGAGCTTCGGCGGCAAGGCGGCGGGCTCGGTATCCAAAAAGACAAGCTATGTCCTTGCGGGTGAGAACGCGGGCAGCAAGCTTACAAAGGCGGAAAGCCTCGGCATCCCGATCCTCACGGAGGAGCAGTTCCGGGAAATGATCCGATAAAACAGGAGAACGGCAGAATGACCGGGCGGAGCAGACAGCTCCGCCCGGTAACGCTTTCTCTTTGGGGGAATAGAATGGATTGCACGCTATCCAAGGAGGAATTGATTTGAGCTGCAATCAGTGCGATAAACCGTATAAACGCGGCAGTCTGCCCGGCGCGAGCGCCCCGCTTGCCATGTCCTACGTGCCCATGCAGGACTCCGCCGCGCCCGCCTACGAGCCGTCGGAGGCGCTGGCCAGAGGCACGCTGTTTCCGGGACTCGATCTGCCGTTTATGAACAGCGTCAACGAGAATGTCGCGGATGTGCCGACCGCGGAGCTGATGGCGATCAACTTCGTCGTCGATGAGCTGGAGCTCTATCTCGACACCCACGCGGACGACAGCGAGGCCTTCCAGCTTTACCAGAGCTTTCTGGCGCTCAAGGAAGAGGCGCACCGGCGCTACGTCGAACGCTACGGCGTGATCTGCCAGAACGACCTTCTCGGCAAAAACGCATACACCTGGCTCCGGGACCCCTGGCCCTGGGAGTTTCCTGGCAGAAGGGAGAGCTGAAGATGTTCGTATATGAGAAGAAGCTGCAGTATCCGGTCAGGATCAAGAACCCCAATCCGAAGCTGGCAAAGTTCATTATCAGCCAATACGGCGGTCCCGACGGCGAGCTCGGCGCGTCGCTGCGCTATCTGAGCCAGCGCTACTCCATGCCCTATCCCGAACTCAAGGGCTTGCTGACGGACATCGGCACCGAGGAGCTGGGGCATCTGGAGATGATCGGCACCATCGTCTATCAGCTCACCCGCGACATGAACGCGGACGACGTCAAGAAGGCGGGCCTCGATGCCTATTTCGTCGACCACACGGCGGGCGTCTACCCGACGGCGGCCTCCGGCTTCCCGTGGAGCGCTGCCTCGATGGCTGTCAAGGGCGACGTCATCGCCGACCTCAGCGAGGATCTGGCCGCCGAGCAGAAGGCGCGCGTGACCTATGACAATATCCTGCGCCTGTCCGACGATCCCGATGTCAACAACGTGATCCGCTTCCTGCGCGAGCGCGAGGTCGTCCACTACCAGCGCTTCGGCGAGGGCCTGCGGCTTGCGACGGAAAAGATGAACGAAAAGAACTTCTACGCGGTCAACCCCGCGTTTGACCGGTAACGAAAAAGCGGGCCGGATCTGATGATCCGGCCCGCGAACCTTTTTTTATGCTTCCGGGAGCTTGCATACGTCGATCCAGGCGACGGCGTTGGAGTAGCGATACAGCTCGTCAAGGTTCAGCTCGATCGCGCTGCTGGCGCTGCCGACGGCGGGAAAGACGGTGGTGAAACGCTTGAGACTGTCGTCCAGGTAGACGGGGATGCCCTCGTTGCAGCCGAAGGGACAGACGCCGCCGACCGGGTGGCCGACCAGCTCCAGCACCTCGTCCGCCGTGAGCATCTTCGCCTTGAAGTGGAAGTAGTCCTTGAACTTGTGGTTGTCGATCCGGGCGTCGCCCGCCGCGAGGATGAGCATGCAGCCGTCGGCGGTCTTGAAGGAGAGCGTCTTGGCGATGCGGGCGCCCTCGACGCCGAGCGCCTGGGCGGCGAGCTCGACCGTGGCGGAGGAGACTTCAAATTCACGGACGCGGTCTTCGATGCCGAGCGCGCGGAAATAGGCCCGGCCCTTTTCAATGGACAATGGAATTACCTCATTTCTCTGTTACGCAAAATACGCGGGATAGGGGATGCCGAAGAGTCCGGCGAACTGACGGGTGGGGAAACGGTTATTTTTGCGCAGGAACGTGCTCACGCTCTCGTTGTAGCCGGAGGCGTCAAGCTGCGCGCGGCATGCGGCGATCTCCTGCGAAAGGTCCGCCATCTGCTCGCTGTGCCGGTCGCTCAGATCGGTGTGGGACAGCTCGTTTTCCAGCACTTTGAGTTTGGTGTAAAACGGATCGAATGCGGCGTAGACTGCGGCGATATCAGGGTTGTCCCAGGCGACGGCCTGCTTGAGCGCGGAAGTGTCGGCAGAGAGGGGAGCGGTGTCGATCCCGTAGTTGTCCCCGATGATGACCATCTGCTCGGCGTCCGCACAGAGCGTGCGGATGGCCTGCCCGGCGGCAGGCTGCCGCTTGACGCCGCTGTAAAACCCGTCCGTGACGCGCTCGCAGGCGCGCGTTAGCTTGAGGTCCGCGGAGAGCAGCGTCGAGCCGACCACGAGCAGCACGGTCAGCAATACCGCAAAAACGGGATTCTGAAACAGCTTTTTCATGCCGGTTTACGGATCTCAGCCGCGCATAGACAGCAGCTTCGCCTTGAGCTCGCCCTCGATCTGGGCAAGCTCGGCCTCGGCCTGCATGCGCTTGGCACGGCCGTCGTCCTGGATCTGACGGACCTCGTCGAGGGTCTGGATCAGCTCGAGGTTGGTCTTCTTGAGCGTCTCGATATCGACGATGCCGCGCTCGGCCTCCTTGGCGATATTCACGCTGCCCTGGTGCAGGGCCTCGGCGTTCTTCATCAGCAGCTGGTTGGTCACATCCGTCACCTCGCGCTGGGCCTTCATGGCCTGATCGGAATGGTACTGCGACAGGGCGAGCACCATCTGGCTCTTCCACAGGGGGATGGTGTTCATGATGGAGGAGCGGATCTTCTCGGCCATCAGGCTGTCGTTGTTCTGGATCATGCGGATCTGCGGGGACATCTGGATCGAGATGGTGCGCGTCAGCTCCAGATCGTGGATCTTCTTCTCAAAACGGCCGATCATGTTCGAGAAGTCGTTCGCGGCCTGCGCATCCTCGGGCAGACCCGTCTCGCGCGCCTTGGCCTGGTACTTCGGAAGCTCCTCATTGCGCAGCTGCTCGATCTTGAGCTTGCCGGCGAGGATGTACATGGTCAGCTCCTTGAGGTACTCCTGATTCTTCTCGTACATCTTGTCCATCATGCTGATGTCCTTCATCAGCGTGATCTCATGTTTTTCGAGAGACTCGACGATCTTGTCGACATTGACCTCGGCCTTGTCGTAGGACGCCTTCAGCTCGGCAACGCTCTGGGTCGATTTCTTGAACAGACCCATCAGGCCCTTCTTCTGCTCGGGCTCGAAGTTCAGGCCCTTGAGCTCCACCACCAGATCGCCCAGCATATCGCCTACCTGGCCGAGATCCTTCGTCCGCACGGTGCCGAGAGCGGCGCCGGAAAACTCGGAAATGTTCTTCTGGGCATTGCTGCCGTAATGCATGACCTGCTCGGTGTTCATCACGTCGATCTTCTCGGAGAAGGCGCGGACAGCCGACTGCTCGGCGGGGGACAGGCTGCTCAGGTCGAGCTTCTGGGCGACGACCTCCTCCTGCTTCTCTTCCTCTTTCGGAGCCTCCTGTACGGCCGCGGCGGTTTCTCCCTCGGGGTCGAGGGTCAGGCTGGGAATGTAGCTGTCTTCGTTCATGCTGCTTCTTCCTTTCTTCAGATATCAAAATCTTTTCCGCCGGAGAGTCCTTCTCTGGCGAGCATGGTGTTCATCACTTCAATGTCGGTCTCAATGTCGAGCGCCTGGTTTTCAAACAGCGAGTCCAGCCGCTTCTTGTAGGCCACGATCGCCTGGTCGAGCATCTCGTTGATGCTCTTCATGCTCCTGTCGAGGTTTTCGCCCTCGATGCCCTGCGAGCTCATGCGGTCGTAGGCGTTGAGCAGCTTGATCGTGGTGGGCAGGTAGTAGTTCATGAACTTCTTGATCTGCGGGATGTCGGAGGGGTCGGCAATGGCGTCCTGCGTGATCTTGTCCGTGATGCGCATGATCTCGTTGATCTTCTGGCGCACCTCGGGGTCCTTGATGGACATGTACAGCCTGCCCATCTCGCTGAGCGCGCGGTTGCCCTCGGCAATGATGGGGTCGACGTCCGGCCCGTAGCTCTTCTTCGCCGCGGCGGCCTTCGCCTGCTCCCGCGCCTTCGCCAGCTCCTCCTGCTGCTTTTTTTGCTCCTTTTTCGCGGAACTGCGGCCGAGAAGAAACGCGATCAGCCCGGAGACCGCGGCCGTCAAAAGGATCGCCCACAGCTTCTGCATCGGCAGCGCGGCGGCAAGCCCCGCAAAGGACAGACCGAAGCCAAGCAGCGGCGCAATCTTGAATTTTCTGTTACCCCTTCCGGCCACGTGCGATTCCCCCCGAACAAATTTTCATTATATTTTATATCTAAATCTTTGCCGCGTCAAGAGTATTGAAATGCTTTCCGCGTTGTAGTATAATAACTTAGTTTGAACTGTCAGAGAGGGGACTGTATCATGATTAAAGTTGCACCTTCGATCCTTTCCGCCGATTTTGCCGCTCTGGGCGCCGAGGTCGACGACGTCCGCCGCGCCGGAGCCGATCTGCTGCATGTGGATGTGATGGACGGGATGTTCGTCCCCAATATCTCCCTGGGTGTCCCCGTGATCAAATCGCTGCGCAGGGCGACGGAGATGTTCCTCGACGTGCATCTGATGATCGAGCAGCCCGTACGCTATGTCGAGGCCTTCTGCAAGGCGGGCGCCGATCTCGTCAACGTCCATGTGGAGTCCGATTCGCAGGAAAACCTGCTCCGCGCGATCGCTCTTGTGAAGGCGCAGGGGAAGAAGACCGGCGTCACGCTCAAGCCCAAAACGGCCGCCGAGGCGGTGAAGCCGTATCTCGGGCTCGTGGATCTGATCCTGATCATGACCGTGGAGCCGGGCTTCGGCGGTCAGAGCTTCATGCACGATATGCTGCCCAAGATCCGCACCGTAAAGGCGCTCATCGACGAATGCGCGCCGGGGACGGAGATCGAGGTCGACGGCGGGATCGACGCCTCCACCGCGCCGCTGGTCACGGCAGCGGGCGCCAACGTGCTCGTCGCGGGCAGCGCCGTGTTCGGGAAAGCCGACCGCGCTACCGCCATCCGTGAGATCCGGGAAAACGCTGTCGGCTGAGAGGTGCGTCATGTCCTTTTTTCCTGCTTCGCTTGAAAACCTGGTCGATCACTTCGCCTCGCTGCCCGGCGTGGGCAGAAAGAGCGCGCAGCGCCTGGCCTTCCACGTGCTCGGCCTTCCCGACGAGGAGGCCCGGGCCTTCGCCGACGCCATCCTCGACGCCAAGAGCAACGTCCACTGCTGCCGCATCTGTCAGAATCTGACCGAGGGCGAGATCTGCTCGGTCTGCGCCAGCCCCACGCGCGACAAGGCGACCATCTGCGTCGTGTCTGAGCCGCGGGACGTGCTCAGCATCGAGCGCGGACGCGAGTACAACGGCACCTACCACGTGCTCCACGGCGTCCTGAGCCCCATGAGCCACATCGGCCCGGACGATATCCGCATCAAGGAGCTGCTCACGCGCGTCGCGGAGAACGAGATCGAGGAGGTCATCATGGCCACCAACCCCGATACCGAGGGCGAGGCCACGGCCATGTACCTCTCCCGCCTGCTCAAGCCCTTTGGCGTCAAAGTGACGCGACTCGCCTACGGCATCCCGGTCGGCTCCAATCTCGAGTTCACCGACGACGCCACGCTCAGCCGCGCCATCGAAGGACGCACGGAAATCTGACTAGATTTTACGCTTTTTGTCCAGACTCTCTCTGCATGGTACATACGCAATGAATTATGAAATGGAGTATCTATGGTTTCTAAGTTAAAAGTGATCCCTCTCGGCGGTCTCGGCGAGATCGGCAAGAATATGACCGCCTATGAGTTCGGCAGCGATATCATCGTGGTCGACTGCGGGATGGGCTTCCCGGACGAGGACATGTACGGCATCGACTGCGTCCTCCCCGATATCAGCTATCTCAAGGCCAACCAGAGCAGGGTGCGGGGCATCATCCTCACCCACGGCCACGAGGACCATATCGGCGCCGTCCCCTATGTGCTCAAGGAGCTCGACGTGCCGCTCTACACCACGCCGCTCACCGCCGCGCTCATCGAGCTCAAGCTGGAAGAACACGACCTGCTGTACAATACGCAGATCTTTACCAAAAAAGCGGGCTCGAGCTTCCGGCTCGGCTGCTTCACGGCGGAGTTCATCCACGTCAACCACTCGATCCCCGACGCGGTGGCGCTGGCCATCAAGACGCCGATCGGTACCCTCATCCACACCGGCGACTTCAAGATCGACATCACGCCCATCTCCGGCGGCATGATCGACCTCGTCCGCCTCGGAGAGCTCGGCAACGAGGGCGTGCTCGCGCTGATGGGGGAGTCCACCAACGTCGAGACGCCGGGGCACTCCGCCTCCGAGCGCAAGGTCGGCGAGAGCTTTGACAAGCTCTTCATCGGCTGCGACAAGCGCATCATCATCACGACCTTCGCCTCCAATGTCCACCGCCTGCAGCAGATCATCAACGTCGCCGCCAGGTACAAGCGCAAGGTCGCCATCACCGGGCGCAGCATGGAGAACGTCCTGCACGTCGCCTCGGTGCTGGGCTATATGGACATCCCCGAGAACGTCATGGTGGATCTCGACATGGTCAACAAGCTGCCCCGCAGCCAGACCGTCATCATCTCCACCGGCAGCCAGGGCGAGACCATGTCCGCCCTCTACCGCATGGCCTTCTCCGAACACAAGCAGATCCAGGTCGACGCGGGCGACCGCATCATCATCTCGGCCTCGGCCATCCCCGGCAACGAGACCATGATCAGCCGCGTGATCGACGAGCTGTTCCACAAGGGCGCCGAGGTCATCTACGACCGGCACACCGATCTGCACGTCACCGGCCACGCCTGCCAGGAGGAGCTCAAGATGATGCTCGCCCTGACAAAGCCCAAGTTCTTTGTCCCGGTACACGGCGAGCACCGCATGCTCGTCAAGCACGCGGAGCTGGCAAAGCTCATGGGCGTGGCGGGCAAGAACATCGTGGTCGCGGAGAACGGCTCCGTGATCGAAATGACGAAGAAGACCGTCAAGCAGGAGGGCACGGTCAGCGCCGGCGCCGTGCTGGTGGACTCCTCCGGCGTGGGCTCGGTCGGCAGCGTCGTACTGCGCGACCGCCACAAGCTCGCCGAGGACGGCATGGTCGTCGTCGTGCTCACCTTCTCCGAGCACAGCCACATGCTGATCGCCGATCCCCAGATCATCACCCGCGGCTTCATCTACGTCAAGGAGGCCGAGGAGCTGATGGAGGAGCTCAAGCGCGTCGCGATCGAATCCTGCGACGCCTGCGCCGCCCAGCATATCAGCGACTGGACCACCATCAAGAGCAAGGTCAAAAACAACGTGTCCGGCTATCTTTACAAGACGACGCGCCGCAGTCCCATGATCCTCCCCGTCATCACGGAGGTGTGAAGCATGAACATCCAGATCTTCGGCAAGAGCAAGTGCTTTGACTCCAAAAAGGCCGAGCGCTGGTTCAAGGAGCGCCGGATCAAATACCAGTACATCGACGTGGTAAAGTACGGTATGAGCAGGGGAGAGCTGAGCTCCGTCAAAAACGCGGTCGGGCTCGACAATCTGGCCGACCCGAAGGATCAGGACTATCCGCTCTTTACCTACCTCGCCTCCGCGGAGGCAAAGCTCGACAAGCTCTATGAGGTGCCGGAGCTGCTCAGAACGCCCATCGTGCGAAACGGGAAGCAGGCCACCGTCGGCTACTGCCCCGAGGTCTGGAAGGACTGGAAAT
>JAUNNC010000058.1 GCA_030531585.1 Eubacteriales bacterium
TGCTTTCTGCGCCAGGTCTCGATGCGCTTATGGTCGCCGTTTACGAGGACCTCGGGCACGCTCCGCCCCTCCCAGAGCTCGGGGCGCGTGTACTGGGGATATTCCAGCAGCCCGTCCCAGTGGCTCTCGCCGATGTAGCACTGCTCGTCGGCGAGCACCCCGGGCACGAGGCGGCACACGGAGTCGGCCACGGCCATGGCGGCGATCTCGCCGCCGGTCAGCACGAAGTCGCCGAGGGAGAGCTCCTCGTCGACGCAGGCCTCGATGAAGCGCTCGTCCACGCCCTCGTAGTGGCCGCAGACCAGCACGAGGTGGTCGTAGTCGCGCTGCAGGCGCTTGGCCGTCTCCTGCGTGTAGGGCTGCCCCTGCGGGGAGAGATAGATCACGCGGCTGCGCAGGCCTCCGGCGCTTGACATCACATAGTCCAGACAGGACTTGAGCGGCTGGGCCATCATCACGCAGCCGAAGCCGCCGCCGTAGGGGTAGTCGTCCACCTGCCGCTGTTTGTTTTCGGTGAAGTCCCGGATCTGGACGCAGTTGATCTCCACGATCCCTTTTTTCACCGCGCGCCCGATGATGCTCTCGTGCAGCACGGCACTCACCGTGTCCGGGAAAAGCGTCAGAATATCGATTTTCATCACATGCCCCCGATCAGATGCACGGTGACGACGCCCGCGTCGGCGTCGGTCTTTTTGATGAACTCCGGCACGGCGGGGATCAGGTGCTCGCTCTCGCCCTTCACGACGTAGATGTTGGAGGCCGGGGTCTCCAGCACGTCCTCGAGGACGCCGATCTCCCGCCCGTCCTCGTCGACGACCCGCGCGCCGAGGATGTCCTGCAGGAAAAAGGCGCCCTTCGGCAGCTTTGCGTCCTCGCGCCGGATGAAGACGGTTTTGTTTTTCAGGGTCATGGCGGCGTTGACGTCGTCCACGCCATCGAGATGCGCGATCACGAAGCCCTTGTGCACGCGCGCGGAGACGACGCGTAGCTCCTGCTCCGCGCCGAGGTACAGGCGCTTGAAGCTTTTCAGGAACTGCGGCGAGTCGAGCCAGACTTCGATCTTGACCTCGCCCTGCACGCCGTGGGTGTTGACGATGCGCCCCGCCTCGATCAAGGCTTTCTTTTCCATGCGTTTCCTCCTGCGGCAAAATACGGCATAACAAAAATAGTATAACATGTTCCGCCATTTTTGCCAACAAAAACCGGGCGCACTTCCGTACGCCCGGTCAGTTTGCCCTGTCCTACGCCGCGGCCTCGGGGGCGGCCAGCGCCTCCGCGGGGATCTCGATGGTGCCGACCGCGTCGAAGTCATAGAACTCCAGCGAGGTGAAGACGCGTCCGGTCTCCGCCGAGAAGCGCAGCGCGCTCAGATCAAAGCCCTCCATACCGGACTCCGCCGCGGCCTTGCCCATGACGGCGTCCATCAAGGCGGGCATCATCTTCCCCATGAACTCGGTCAGGTCCATGGTGCACCGGACGATCATCCCGCTTTTGTTGTCGATGTCGATCGTGGTCGGGATGCTGCCGTACGCCGCCAGGTCCAGGCCGTCCAGCGGCATGTCCATGGAAGAGAACGCGTTTTTGAGTACGTCGGACAGCGCGGCCGCGTTTTCGAGATCGGCGCCGGTGATCACGCCGGAGTAGATCGTGGCCTCCGAGCCGCGGACCGTCTCGGTCCCCGTCTTTTCAAAGCCGGACGCGATCTTGAGCAGACCGGTAAAATCGCTCTTGCCGGGGGCGGCTTCTTCGCTCCCCCGGGTCTTTCGGGTCCATGTCTCGCCGCCGTCGGAGGATCTGAAGGTCGTGACGCCCGCATCCGTCTTTTCCGTGTACACGAGCACCGACTGCTCCAGACCGAGCATCCGGATATGCGTATCCATCTTTCTGACCGCGGGGCTGGTGTTGATGTCCGCGCGGCCGTCCACGTTCATGTCCATGTTCAGGGACTGTCCCAGCACCGAGAGCTTCAGCTCCATATCGAGGTCGATGTCCATGCGGTAGCTCTGCAGCTTCTCCATCTTCTTTGCGGCCCGGGACATTTTCGCGGCGAAGCCGCAGCCCGCGAGCGTGAGCGCCAGCGTGACAATCAGCAGCACGGCTGTGATGCGTTTGAGCTTTTTCATGCGGGGGTCTCCTTTCCTCTGCCGCGGAGCAAGACGTATTCTTCTCTCAAAAGTATAACAGAAGCAGCGGGAAAAATACAGACAAACTGTAAAGAAATGCAAAAAACCCGCCGGAGCGGGAGAGCTTTGCGACAGATCGTGGACAAAGTCGGTAATGCGTCATTGTGAGCCGGCGGCTCAGGCCGGCCTCTCTTGCCGCAAAAGGCCCTCCCGTCATTGCGAACCAGTGACCGACGTCACTTAAGTGAGCGTCCAAATCTTTGATTTGGCTAACGCGAACTTACACCTTAGGCGGGTGTGGCAATCCGTTTCTCCCCCTGGCCGCGAAAGTCCTTTGATGATGCACCTTCCCGGCTTGGCCACCGGTAAAAACGGATTCCCACGCCAGCGTGCGCGCTGGCTCGGAATGACGTGCAAATGGGTTTGTAGACGGCTTGACGCAAAAATTCCCGCCGAAGCGGGAATTTTCTGCGATCAATCCATGATCTCGACGGAAACCTTTTTGCCCTTTCTCTGGGCGACGGCGCGCATCAGGATGCGGATCTGCTTGACGATCCTGCCGTTGCGGCCGATGACCTTGCCCATATCGCCGTCGGCGACGCGCACCTCAAAGATGATTTCGCCGTCGGCCTTGCGCTCGGTCACAGAGACCTGAGCGGGATCGTCCACCAGGCTCTGCACGATGTAGGTCAAAAGCTCTTTCATGCGTTAAGGACTCCTTAGGCCTCGATTTTCTTCAGCAGACCGCGGACGGTATCGGTGGGCTGTGCGCCGTTCGAGATCCAGTACTTGGCGCGCTCCATGTCGACCTTGATCTTCTCGCCGTCGGCCATCGGGTCGTACAGGCCGATCTCCTCGATAAAGCGGCCGTCGCGCGGGCTGCGGGAATCCGCAACGACGATGCGGTAGTACGGAGCCTTCTTGGCGCCCATTCTGCGAAGTCTGATTTTAACCATGTCGTTTCACCTCCATGTAGTATTTGCAAGTTGATTTATTTACAAAGCATCATGTGCCCTGCAATCGGATCAGAACCCGGGGAAGCCTCCGGGAAATCCCCCTCCGCCGAAGCCGGGGAAACCGCCGCCCATTTTGCCCATCTTCTTCTGCAGCTTCTTCATGTTCTTGCCGGAGAGCTGCTTCGTCATCTGCTGCATGGCGTCGAACTGCTTGATGAGGCGGTTGACGTCCACCACCGAGGTGCCGGAGCCCGCGGCGATGCGCTTCTTGCGGCTGGAGTTGAGGAGGGCGGGGTTCTCGCGCTCGGCCGGGGTCATCGACAGGATGATGGCCTCCTGCCGGGCCATGCCCTTCTCGTCGATCTTGGCGCCCTTGAGCGCCTTGGCGTCGAGGCCGGGGATCATGCCCGCGATGCTCTCGAGATCGCCCATGTTTTTGAGCTGGCCCATCTGTTCGAGATAGTCCGAGAGCGTGAAGCGGTTGGCCCGCAGCTTCTCGGCGGCCTCGAGGGCCTTCTTCTCGTCGAAGCTCTGCTCGGCCTTCTCGATGAGGGTCAGCATGTCGCCCATGCCGAGGATGCGCGAGGCCATGCGGTCGGGGTGGAAGGGCTCGATCGCATCGAGCTTTTCGCCCACGCCGATGAACTTGATGGGCTTGCCGGTCGCCGCGGTGATGGACAGCGCCGCGCCGCCTCTGGCGTCGCCGTCGAGCTTGGTGAGCATCACGCCCGTGATGCCGAGCGCCGCGTCGAAGGCGTTGGCCGCGTTGACTGCGTCCTGACCGGTCATGGCGTCCACCACCAGCAGGATCTCCGCGGGCTCCACGGCGGCCTTGATGTTCTTCAGCTCGTCCATGAGCTGCTCGTCGATGTGCAGGCGTCCGGCGGTGTCGAGGAAGACCAGGTCGTTGCCGTGCTTTCTCGCGTGCTCCACGGCGGCCTTTGCGATGTCGACGGGGTTGGTCTGTCCCATCTGGAACACCGGGATGTCCAACTGCGCGCCGACGGTCTCGAGCTGCTTGATGGCGGCGGGGCGGTAGATGTCGCACGCCGCGAGCAGCGGGCGCTTGCCCTGCCTGCGCATGAAGGCCGCGAGCTTGGCGCCGTTGGTGGTCTTGCCCGCGCCCTGCAGGCCGACCAGCATCACCACGCTGGGGGACTTCGAGCCGATGTTGAGCTTCTGGTTCTGTCCGCCCATCAGGGCGCACAGCTCCTGGTTGACGATCTTGATGACCATCTGCGCGGGGTTGAGCGCCTCGAGCACGTCCGAGCCGACGGCCTTTTCGGTGACCGACTTCGTGAAGTCCTTGACCACCTTGTAGCTGACGTCGGCCTCCAGCAGCGCCATGCGCACCTCGCGCATGGCCTCCCTGACGTCGTTCGGCGTCAGGCGGCCCTTGCCGCGCAGCTTTTTGAAGGCGGCGTTGAGTTTTTCGGATAAGCTTTCAAATGCCATCGTTTACCCTCTGCTGATGAGCGTCCCGACTGTGTCCGCGGCCCGGCGGGCGAGCGCCTGCGCATGGCCTTCCGTGCTGTCCGCGAGCTCCTCCAGCGTATGCCGGAGCTGTGTGAGCGCCGCGCGGTTTTCCTCAAAGCGGCGCAGCAGCCCGGTCTTTTCCTCGATCTCCTCCATCGCGCTCTCGGCGCGGCGGATGTTGTCCCAGACCCCCTGGCGGGAGATGCCGAGCTGCTCCGCGATCTCCGACAGGGACAGATCCTCGTTGTAGTGCAGATCGAAGCACTCTCTCTGCTTGTCCGTCAGAAGCTCGCCGTAGAAATCCAGCAGCATCGATCTTGTCCATCTGCTCTCCGCCACGGCGCAGCCCTCCCTGTCAAGGTCTCAAGCTTCACAGAGTATACACGCTCGCTCTGTGTCTGTCAAGCATTTTTTCTTGTCAGCCCCGGCAATGCATACCCGGTACGATCCCGGGGACAATAATCTGGAAAAAACGGACAAACGGAGAGACTATGGACAGCATGCATTTGATTCCCTATATCGAAGACGAGCGTCTTTTTTCCTACGCGGCCTCCTGCGCCCGCACCCTGCGGCCCGAGGGCCGGGGCGACGGACGCGGCGCGGCGCGCCGTCTGCGCAGGTCCATGCAGGAGACGGAGCGCTGCCACGCGCTTCTCCGCCGCCGCTATGAAAACGCCGCGCACATCCCCGCTGCCTGCGAATGGCTGCTCGACAACCGCTGGCTGCTGTTGCGCGAGGCGCCGGGCGTCCTGCGCGCGCTGCGCGGCTGCCCGCGCCAGCGGCGCTGCCGGGACGGCCTGCTGGTGACGGAGCTCTGCCGGGCGCTTTTGCAGGCGGGCAACGGCTCGGTCACGGCCGAGCGCTGTGCCCTCTTCCTGCGGGGCTTCCAGTCTGTGACGGTCCTGCAGCGGCAGGAGCTCCTGCTCTTTCCCGCCGCTCTGCGCGCCGCCGTGCTCGAGGGCGTCGCCTCCCAGTGCGCGCGCCTGCGCGCCGCGTCCGACCCGGAGACGCTGACGGCGCCGATGGCGGCGCTCTTCGGCTCCCTCCGCCGGCTGGGCGAGACGGATCTGGATGCGGTGCTTGAGGAGGCGGACGTCTGCTCCGCCCTGCTCGCGCAGGAGAGCGCAGGCGTTTACGCGCGCATGGACCGCGCCTCGAAAAGCGCCTATCTGGACCGCCTCTCGCTGCTGGCGAAAAAGCGCGGCGTCGAGGAGCAGCAGCTCGCGCGGGAGCTTCTCGACGAGGCGGAGCGGGACGGGAAGCATATCGGCTTTCTGCTGTTCCCGCCGCGCGGAAAAAGCGGCGCGGGCCTCTATATCGCAGCCCTCATCCTGCTGACGCTCTCCGGCTCGCTCACGCTGGCCTTCTCCCTGCACGATCCCCGGCTCGCTCTGCTCCTGCTGGTGCCGGTCTGGTCGCTGGTCAAGGGCCTGACCGACTTTGCGCTGCTGCAATTCGCCGCGCCGCGGCGTCTGCCGCGGCTCGATCCCGAGGCGGGCGTCCCGCCGGAGGGCAAGACCCTGTGCGTGCTGTCCGTCCTGCTCGGCTGCTGCGCGCCCGAGCGGCTGGAGGAGCTGCGGCTTCTGAGCCGCCGCGAGGGGGAGAATCTGCTCTTCGGCCTGCTGGCCGATCTGCCCGCCTCGCAGCGGGAGCATGAGCCCGGGGACGAGGCGCTGCTCGAGCACGCGCGCCGGACCGTGGAGGAGCTCAACCGCCGCTACGGGGGCGGCTTTTATCTCTTTACGCGCGATCGCTCCTTCGACGGCGAAGCCTGGTGCGGCCGCGAGCGCAAGCGCGGCGCGCTGCTGGAGCTTGCCCGCCTGCTCGCGGGCGAGCCCTCGGCGCTCTCCGTCACGGGCGACGTCTCCGCTCTCGCGGACACGCGCTTCATTCTCTCCCTCGACGCGGACACCCGCGTCATGCCCGGCGCGCTCGGCGAGCTGATCGCCGCGGCCCTGCATCCGCTCAACGCGCCGCGCCTGCGCCCGGACGGGACGGTCGCCTCCGGCTACGGCATCCTCCATCCGCGCATCGAGACCGAGCTTGAGAGCGCGACCTCCACCGATTTCTCCCTCATCTTCGCCGGGCCCGGCGGCTGCGATCCCTACGGCGGCCTGAACGGGGAGCTGTACATGGACGCCTTCGACTGCGGCGGCTTCGCGGGCAAGGGCCTGATCGACGCAAAGCTCCTGCTCTCCTGCTCCGGGCGGCTGCCGGAGGGGCGCATCCTCTCCCACGACGCGCTGGAGGGCGCGCTGCTGCGCGGCGGCTATCTGAGCGACGCCGCCGTCTCCGACGCCTTCCCGGACACGCCCCTTGCCTATTTTAAACGGCAGCACCGCTGGATCCGCGGCGACTGGCAGAACGCCCCCTGGGTCTTCTGCCGCGCCTTCTCCCCGATGGACCGCTTCCGCCTGCTCGACAGCCTGCTGCGCAGCCTGCTGCCCCCGGCCACGCTGGCCGCGATCCTGCTCGGCTTTTCTCATAAAGGCGCGGGCCTGGCCCTCGCGGCCTGGGCCGCCCTGCTTGCCCTGGTGCAGAGCCTTCTGCTCGCGCTGGCGGGCGCCGGGCTCTCCCGCCGCGCCCGGGGCGAGCGCCTGCGGCGGCACACGCGCCTGCTCACGGGCGTCGGCGGGGCCGTCGTGCGCTGCTTCATGCGCCTGTGGCTGCTGCCCTTCGAGGCCTGGATCTGCCTCAGCGCGATTTTCACGGCGCTCTGGCGCATGCTGGTCAGCCACCGGCGGCTCCTGCAGTGGCAGACCTTCGCCGAAAGCTGCGGCGGCAAGGGCCTCGCCGCCCATGTGCGGGCGATGTGGCCAGCCGTCGTGCTGGGCGTGCTGCTCATGGCCTTCTCCCCGGCGGTGATCGGGAAGGCGGCGGGGCTGATGTGGCTGCTGTCCCCGGCGGCTGCGGCGGCCCTGGCCCTGCCCGCGGCGGGTACGCCGACTCTCTCGGCCCGTGACCGTGAACTCCTGTTTTCGGCTATAAACGACAGTTTTAACTATTTTCGTGAACTTTGCACCCCGGAAGACCACTACCTCCCGCCCGACAATTTTCAACAATCCCCGCCCCTCGGCGCCGCCCACCGCACGAGCCCGACGAACATCGGGCTGGGAATGGCGGCGGCGGCGGTACTGGGGGAGACGGGCGTCATCCCGCGGGAAGAGGCCGTGAACTTTTTGGACCGCATCACTACGACTTTGGAGGGGATGGAGCGGTATTCCGGTCACTTTTACAACTGGTATGACACCCTGACGCTGCGGGCGATGGAGCCGCGCGTCATTTCCACCGTCGACAGCGGAAACCTTTGCGCCGCAATGCTTTGCGCCCGTTCCGCCCTCTCGGGATGGGGCTGCGAAGCGCTCTCAAAACGGCTGGAAACGCTCGTAAACGCGATGGATTTTTCCAGGTTTTATGACGAAAAACGCGAGCTTTTTCTGATTTCCTACGATCCGGTCCGGGGAAAAAGCGTCGGCGGCTGTTACGACCTGATGGCGAGCGAGGCGATGCTCACGAGCTACCTCGCCGTGGCGCGGGGGCAGGCCCCGCTGCGGCACTGGAGGAGGCTCAGCCGGGCGCAGGTCCAGAAGGACGGCTACCGGGGGCTGGCGAGCTGGACGGGGACCATGTTCGAGTACCTGATGCCCGCGCTGTTTCTGCCGCTGTACCGCTCGAGCCTGCTGCACGAGAGCGCGCGCTTCTGCCTCTATGTGCAGAAGCGCAGGCATCTGCCGGGCAGGCCATGGGGGATCTCCGAGAGCGCCTTCTGCGCCCTCGACCCCTCGCTGAGCTACCGCTACAAGGCGCACGGCTGCCCGGAGCTGGCGCTGCGGCGCGGTATGGGCGACGAGCTGGTGATCGCCCCCTACGCGAGCTTCCTCGCGTTGGCGGTCGAGCCCGCGGCGGCGGTGCGCAATCTCCGGAGGATCCGCGACCTCGGACTCTGGGGACGCTGGGGGCCGATGGAGGCGCTGGACTTCACGCCCGGGCGCTGCCTGCACGCCGACGGCGAGCCCGTGCCCTGCTGGATGGCCCACCATGTGGGCATGAGCATCCTCGCCGCGGTCAACGCCCTGGAAAACGGCGCGGTCCGGCGGCTCTTTCTGGCGTCTCCGGAGATGTCCGCCCACACGCTGCTGCTGCAGGAGAAGCTGCCCGACGGCGGCGCGCTGATCCGCCCCGAGACGCAGAGCGTCCCCGAGCGGCCGGGGAAGGCGGCGCGCACGCCCTGGTCCCTGACCGGCGGCGAGGCGGACCGGACGCCGCGCGGGAGCCTTCTGTCCAACGGCGTCTACAGCCTGCGGCTGACCAATGCCGCCGAGAGCGCGGCTGCGCTCGGGGAGCTCTGCGTCTACGGGCCCGAGGGCTGCCCCGTGTTCACGCTCGGCGGCGCGGAGCTGCCCGGGCTCGCGCCGGAGCGCTGGGAGTTCGGCGAGGAACGCTGCCGCTTCGATTACGAGACGGCGGACGCCGCCGTCAGCCTGACGCGCCAGTGCGCGGCGGGCGAGCTCGGCGAGAGCCTGCTGCTCGCCGTACGGCCCAAAAGGGACGGGACGCTGCCGCTCGCGCTGCGCTTTACGCCCGTGCTGGCAAAGGCGCGGGACTGGGAGGATCACCGGGCATACTGGCAGCTCGGTCTGGAAGCGGAGGAGCTAGAGGGACGGCTGCTGCTGCGCCGCCTGCCCAAAAACGGGCTGAAGGAGCTCTGGCTCTGCGTGGGCGCCGACCTGCCGCTGCGCGCCGCGGCGGACCGGGACGGCGGACTTGGCGCGGCGGCGGACCCGCTGGTGCGCTGCGAGGGACAGCTTGTGCTCCGCCGGGGCCGGGAGACGCGCGTTCAGTTCGCGCTCTGCCTCGCCGCGAGCCGTGGCGGGGCCCTGGCCGGGGCGGGACGCATGCTCGCGGAGAGCCGCCCGGCGGCCGGGACGATGCTGCGGTGCGCGGCGCTGCGGCTCGGGATGAACGCGGCGCAGATCGACCGGGCCATGGAGCTCGTGCTGCCGCTGTGGCAGAACCGCCTCGCCGACGCCTGCCCCCGCCGGGAGCTCTGGCGCCGGGGCGTCCCGGGCGAGCTGCCGATTTTGTGCTGCGCCGCGCAGGCGCGGGAGAGCGAGGAGCTGCTGCGCGCCTTCTGCCTGCTCAAAAGCTGCGGACTGGACGCGGAGCTCGTCTTTCTGAGCGCCGAGGCCGGGGCCTACCGGCGTCCCGGCCTTGCGCGGCTGGAGAAGGTCCTGGCGTCCGTGGGCCTCGAAGCCCTGCTGGGCGCGCGGGGCGGCGTCTTCTTCCTGCCGCCGGAGGCGGAAAGGGCGGTCGAAAGCCGCGCCGCGGTCTGCGTCGGCAGGCCCGCGTCCGCGCTGCTGCCGATGCCGCGGCCGGTCCCGGCGGAGCGGACGGGTCCCGTGCCGCTCTGGCACTTTGAGGAGGAGAGCTTTGTTTTCCGCATCAAGGGGGCGCTGCCGCCGCGGATCTGGCAGCACATCCTGTCGGACGGGCGGCTCGGCGCCTTCGCCGCGGACTTCGGCCCGGCGGGGCTGTGGTTCCAGAACGCGCGGGAGATGCGCCTGATCCCGCCGCCGGGAAGCATCCGCGCTTCCCGGGGGCAGGAGCGCCTCTGCGCCGTCGCGGACGGGGAGACGTTCAGCCTCTTTGCCGACGGGAAGAGCCCCTGCGAGATCCGCTATGCCCCGGGGCTGGCCGTGTGGAAAAAACGCGTCGCGGGCCGGGAGATCGAGACGGCCATGTTCCTCGACCCCGCCGCGCCCCTGCGCCTGCTGCTGATCCGGGGAGCGGAGGGCCTGCCCCTCGTGTGGGATCTTGAGCCCTTCGCCGGAGGACCGGACGCGTCCTGCCTGCGGATCGAGACGCGGGAGAATCTGGCCGTGCTGTCGAACGAAGAGGCCTTCCTTCCCGACACGCCGACGCTGCTGTCGGCCTCCGTGCCCTGCCGCTTTGAGAGCGGTTTTCTGCCGCGGGCCCTGCGCGTGTTCTGCACGGCGGAGCCCGTCACGGTCCTCGCGCTGGGCTGTGCGGCGGAGGAGGAGCTTGCCCGCGCCCTTGCGCCCGGACAGGCGGAGGAGGCCCTTGATCAGGCGCAGACGCTCGCGCAGAGCTTTGCCGGGCGGCTGCGGGTCGACGGCGTCCCGCCCGCCTTCGCCCATGCGGTGAACGTCTGGGTCCCGTATCAGGCGCGCGTCTGCCGCCTGCTGGGGCGATCGAGCCTCTATCAGAGCGGCGGGGCGGTCGGCTTCCGCGATCAGCTCCAGGACAGCGTCAACCTCCTGCTGCTCTCGACCGCGCCCGCGCGGCGGCAGATCCTCGAATGCTGCCGCCGTCAGTACCGCGAGGGCGACGTGCAGCACTGGTGGCACCGGCATCCGGACGGCGGCCGGGGCCTGCGCAGCCGCTGCTCGGACGACCTGCTGTGGCTGGTCTGGGCGCTGTGCGAATACTGCGCGGCCACGGGCGAGCTGGAGCTGTGCGCCGTCCGGGAGCCCTGGCTGCGTTCCGCCCCGCTGCGGGAGGGGGAGCGCGACCGCTACGAGGCGGCGGCGCAGAGCGAGGAGCGCGCGCCGGTGCTCGAGCACGCGTACGCCGCGCTGGCGCTCTGCGTGCGGCGCGGCTTCGGCCCCCACGGACTGCCGTGGATCGGCAGCGGGGACTGGAACGACGGACTCGACCGCGCGGAGGGGGAGAGCGTCTGGCTGGGCTGGTTCCTCTCCTGCTGCGCAGGCCGCTTTGCGGACCTGCTCGAAAGACTCGGCGACGGGCGGGCCGGGAAGCTGCGGGCCCTCGCGGAGCGGGTCGGACGCGCGGCGGAGGCCACCTTTGACGGACGCCGCTATCCGCGCGCCTGGACGGCCGACGGGCGGGAGCTCGGCGGCGGGGAGGCCGTCGACTCGCTCGCCCAGAGCTGGGCGGTCTTCTGCCCTTACGCCGACCACACCCACGCCGAGAGCGCGCTGGACTGCGCCCTCGCGCGGCTGGTCGACCGGGAGCACCGCATCGTGCGCCTGCTCGACCCGCCCTACACGCCGGAGAACAGCCCCGGCTACTGCAGCGGCTACGGGCAGGGCTTCCGGGAAAACGGCGGCCAGTACACCCACGCCGCGATCTGGCTGGCGCTGGCCGCGCTGCGGCTCGGGCGGCGGAGCGAGGGCATCGAGCTGCTGCGGATGCTGCTGCCCGAGACCCACGACCCCGCGCGCTACGAGGCCGAGCCCTTCGTCCTGCCCGCGGACGTGTGCGCCGCAAGGGGACACGAGGGGCTGGCGGGCTGGACCTGGTACACGGGCTCGGCGGGCTGGTTCTACCGCGTCGTCACCGAAGAGCTGCTGGGGCTGCGGCTCGAGGACGGAGAACTGCGGGCCGGGCCCGGGGCGCTGGCGCACTACCGGGTGAAATGGCGCGGCGAGGACGGCGGCGAGCGGGAGATCGAGAGATAAGCACGGCGGACGTGACATGGTCGTTTCATAAAAATGCTCTGAGAGCATTTTTATGAAACGAGAGGGGGATTGCAGCCTGCTGCGCGCACTCGCTTGCGGGGGACGCTCGCACACTTGCAGGCTGAGAAGTGTTTTTTGCGAGGTACACGCCCCCGCAAAAAACGGATTTGAATTTGTTTTTCGCCTTCCGAGGCGAAAAATCAGAGGGAGTCCCCTCTGAACTCCCCAGCGGGAGTTTTATGAAACAGCCGTGGGGGACATGAATTTCGCTCTACCATTTTTCACCGGGATATGATACAATAAAATATCTGAAAAAATCTGGAGGTGCCGGAGGATGGAATACAGCAGAGCCGAGCTCATGCCCGGGGTGTATCTCAGCCATCTGCGCTGCGACAAATTCAAGACCGCCTCCCTGTCGGTCACGCTGCTGAGTCAGCTCAGACGCGAGACCGCCTCGATGAACGCGCTCATCCCCGCGGTGCTGCGCCGCGGCACCGCCCGCTACGGCGATCTCGAACAGCTCGCCGCGCGGCTGGACGAGCTCTACGGCGCGGCCATCGAGCCCGTCGTCCGGCGCGTCGGGGAGATCCACTGCGTCGGCTTCTTCGCGAGCTTTGCCGAGAGCGCCTGCCTGCCCGGCGGGGAGGACCTGCTCACGCCCGTGAGCGCCCTGCTGGCCGAGATGCTGCTCGCCCCCAACACGCGCGGCGGTCTGCTGCTGCCCCAGTATGTGGACAGCGAGAAGGAAAAGCTGCTCGACGTCATCCGCGGCCGCGTCAACGACAAGCGCAGCTACGCCGTCCAGCGCTGCCTGGAGGAGATGTGCTGCTGCGAGGACTACGCCGTCTCCCGCTTCGGCGACGAGGCGAGCTGCGAGGCCATCCACTACAAGAAGCTGACCCGCCATTACCGCGAGCTGCTGCGCTCGGCCCCGGTGGAGCTGTTCTACTGCGGACAGGCCCCGATGCGCCGGGTGACGCAGGCCCTGCGCGACGCCTTTTCCGGAATGCCGCGCGGAGAGCTCGCGCTTGACATCGGCACCGATCTGCGCATGAACGCGCTGGAGGAGCAGCCGCGCTTTGTCGAGGAGCGCATGGACGTGACCCAGGGCAAGCTCGTGATGGGCTTCCGCCTCGGCGAGTGCATGGAGGACCCGGACCTCGCGGCCCTGTATGTCTTCAACACCGTCTTCGGCAGCGGGCCGACCTCCAAGCTGTTCCTGAACGTGCGGGAGAAGCTCTCCCTCTGCTATTACGCGGGCTCGATCCTCGTGATCCGCAAGGGCCTGCTGCTGGTGTCCTCGGGCGTGGCCTTCGAGAACTTCGGGGCGGCCAGGGACGAGATCCTCGCCCAGCTCGAGGCGATCCGAAACGGCGAGGTCTCCGACGAGGAGATGGAGTACGCCCGGCGCGGCGTGGCCTCCGACCTGCGGGCGATGCTCGACAGCCCCGGCGAGCTCGAGGGCTTCTGGCTGGCGCAGGCGCTCGACGGGCTGGACTACGGCCCGGAGGCGCTCGCGGAGCTCGTGGGCGAGGTCACGAAGGAGCAGGTGGTCGCCGTCGCAAAAAGCGTGGTCTGCGATCTGATCTACTTCCTGCGCGGCAGGGAAGAGGAAGAGAAGGACGAGGAGGACGAGGAGGACGGGGACGATGACGAGAACTGAATACAGGCAGATCGGGGAGACCCTGTACAGCGCGCAGCTGCCCAACGGGCTCGAACTGCGCGTGATCCCGAAAAAGGACTTCTCCACCTTCTACGCCGTCTTTGCGACCAACTACGGCGGCGCCTGCAGGCGCTTCTCCGTCGACGGGGAGAAGCGCGACACCCCGGCGGGCGTGGCCCACTATCTCGAGCACAAGATGTTCGATCTGCCCGGGGGCGACAACGCGCTCAACATCCTCTCGGCAAACGGCGCCGACCCCAACGCCTTCACCTCCTCGGGCATCACCTGCTACTACTTCCAGTGCACCGAGGGCTTTGAGGAAAACCTGCGGATGCTGC
>JAUNNC010000212.1 GCA_030531585.1 Eubacteriales bacterium
CGGGCGCCTCGGTCACAGCGGGAGCGGGTGCGGCAGAGCTGCCGCATGCTGCCAGCGCAAAGATCATACAGAACGCCAGCAGCAGTGCCAGGGGTTTTGTCGCTTTCATTGTGTTTCCTCCTTCCCATATTTCAGGGAAAAAATATTATATAAACACGGCTTTACGTGTCTATACCACAACAGAAAGACCGGGAGGTGCGGGGGCTTGGCTAAGGTCAGATTCCCTTGCCGAAGCCGCAGTTGGGGAAGTGGCAGACCGGGCAGTTGAGGCACAGTCCGCCGTGGCCGAGTCCGGCCAGGTGTTCTTTCGTGATCGGCGTGTCCGTCACGAGATACGGCAGCAGCAGGTCAAAGATCGTGCGCCGCGCGTACATGACGCAGCCTGGCAGGCCGCAGACGGGGCGCCCGTCGGGCATGTAGGAGACAAGGAACATCGCGCCGGGCAGCACCGGGGAGCCGTAGGAGACGATGTTCGCGCCGGTGTTCTTGATGGCCAGCGGCGTGCGGTCGTCGGGGTCGACGCTCATGCCGCCGCTGCATACGACCATGTCGCAGCCCTTGTCGAGCATGTCGAGGATGGCGGCGGTAATTTTCTCGTGATCGTCGTTCAAGGTAACGTGCTCGGTCATCACGCAGCCGCCGAACTCGTGCAGCTTCTGCTCGATGACGGGGGTGAAGGTATCCTGAATGCGGCCGTAGAAGACCTCGTTGCCGGTGGTGACGACGCCGACCTTCTTGGATTGGAGCGGCAGCAGCTTCATCAGCGGCTCCTTTCCGACGACCTCCTTCGCGCGCTCCATTCTCTCCTTCTCGATGATGAGCGGAATGACGCGGGTGCCGCAGAGCTTGTCGCCCTTCTTGACGACGAAGCCGGAGGCGCGGGTGGCGATCATCATATCGCCGAGCGAGTTGACGGCGCGCAGACGCTCGAGGTCGATGAGCAGCAGGCCGTCGCTGTCGGCGATCAGCTCGATCTTGCCCTCTCTGGGCTCGGTGGCGTGCATGTTCTCCCCCATGCACAGATCGCGCAGGATCTCCGCCGCCTCGTCCTCGTGGAGCATGTTCTCATTGTTCTCCCAAATATAGATATGGTCCTTGCCCACGCTCAGCAGCACCGGCACGTCCTCGGGCCGGATGATGTGTCCCTTGCGGAAGACAGGACCCTTTTTCTCGTCCTTGATGATCTGGGTGATGTCGTGGCAGAGCATGTGCCCGACGGCTTCTTCGGTCTTCATCAGCTTCATGGCTGCGCTTTCCTTTCCTGTTTCGATTTATCGGTTATTTCAAATTTGCAAATAATAAATAAAAGCAATTCGTATGTTTTATAAATACCACATTTTTATAGGGTTGTCAATTCCGCGTGCCGATTGTTTTCCGAAAACAACTTGCTTTTTACAAAAAGATAGCCTGTCTCCCCGTGAGGAAACAGGCTTTCCTTTTCGGTTTTACCGTCTATTCCATCGGTGACAGATACCTTGCGCAGAAGGGCTTGATCTTGCCCCGGTCGTAGACGTGGAGGCTGCAGCGGTGCAGGCGCTCAAGGTTCAGATTCATGGCGTCCTGAAAAGCCATGGCCGAGAGGGTCAGGCTCTCGTGCCGCAGGCGATAGAGAAAGGTATCGAAGTCCATCTCGTCCGAGAAGCTTGCCGCCGGGGACGCCTCCTCCGGCGCACGCCGCCAGTGCCGGGCCACATACTCCCGGTTGTCGCGCTCACAGCCGCGGGCGCGGGACGAGTGCGTGATCGAGCTCAGCGGCCGCAGACCGCCGCCCGGCATGATCAGAAAGTTCGCGTGGAAGCCGCAGAGCGGGTGGTCGCAGCGTGAGGGCATGAAGCTGGAAAGCGGGATGCCCGCCTGCTCACCGATATCCGCCATCAGCCGGTCGAGGGTGCAGCGGTCCTCCTCGCCCGGTTTTCCCGGATAGCGGCCGAACCAGGACACCGGCTGGAAGTGGACGCCGCGCACACCCGGGGCGAGCGACGCGGCCAGTGCGATCAGCTCCCCGAGATTGTCGTCGTTGACTCCTTTTACCACAGTCGGCACCAGCGTCACGCCGACGCGCAGCGCGGAACAGACGCGGACCGCCTCAAGCTTTGTCTCCAGCAGCGCCTTGCCGCGCAGGGTCTCATAGATGTCGTCGCGCGTCCCGTCGAACTGCAGGAACACGATATCCAGCCCCGCGTCCCGGAGCTGTTCGGCGTACACCGGGTCCTGCGCCAGCCGGATGCCGTTGGTGTTGAGCTGTACATAACTGCACCCGGCCTCCTTGGCATAGCGCACCAGCTCCGGCAGATCGCCGCGCAGCGTGGGCTCCCCGCCCGAGAGCTGCAGCAGGACATTGCCGCACCGTCGCACGATGTCGCGCACCGCGTCCTTCAGTTCGTCCAGGCTCGGGTCGTTGCTGTCCGTCCCGCCGTCGGCAAAGCAGAAGCGGCAGCGCAGATTGCAGCGATTCGTGACCTCCAGCAGCACGCAGCAGGTGCCGATCTCGTGCTCGGCGCAGATGCCGCAGTCAGCCGGGCAGCGCAGCGCGCTCCCCTCCGGCAGCG
>JAUNNC010000059.1 GCA_030531585.1 Eubacteriales bacterium
CTCACCGACCGGATCTGGTCTGCCGGGAAAGCCTGGTATCTCTCTCTGGTGCGCCCCGGCTCGATCACCAAGGGCGCAAAGCTTGAGCGCAACCTCGAGATCGTCGACGCCGTGGACGATCTGCTCGGCTGGTATCGGGAAAAAAGACTGTATGAGCGCTACCGGCAGCAGCTCGACTATGTCGCGTTTTACAATCTGTTTCTGACCGGCTCGGTCCGCGTGTGTCTGGGCGATCCCAAAAGCCCGGTCCTGCCCGCACTGCGGCAGGCGTTTCTCGAACGCTTTCCGGATTTTCGCAGCAATTCCTATTACAGGAACGCTCCCGCCAAATACCGTCTGCTGTCGAAGCTCCTGCTGTCCGGGCAGTACCGCGCGGTCGCCCTGCTCATGGGTGCGAACAGCCGCATGAAGAAGAAATCGTGAGGTGGCCCGTCATGTGCAGACTCAGCATTGTGGTCCCCGTCTACAACATCGAACCCTATCTTGCCAAATGTCTGGATTCGCTGATTTCGGAAAACGCCTCCGGCTATGAGATCATCGTCGTCAACGACGGATCGACCGACGGCTCCGGCGCGATTGCCGAGGCGTACCGTGCCCGTTTTCCCTCACTGATCACCGTTATCTCGACGGAGAATCACGGACTGGGCGCCGCGCGAAATCTCGGCCTGGAGCGGGCTTCCGGCGAGTATGTGCTCTTCGTCGACAGCGACGACTATCTCGCCCCCGGCGCGGTCGAGGAGATACTCGCCCATCTGGAGGACGGCTTTGATTTGTGCATCTTCGACTCCGTATCCGTTGCTCCCGACGGCCGTGAGCTTGACTATGTGCGCGGCTGCAAACGCGAGGGGTCGCTCCGCCTGTCGGAGTATCCGGGACTTCTGCTGGAGATCCCCAACGCATGGAACAAGATCTATCGACGCAGCTTTTTCCTTGAACAGGACATCCGCTTTCCTTCCCGCGTCTGGTTTGAAGATCTGCGCACGGTTTTGAAGCTGTACTATTTTGCGGATCGGATCGACTATGTCCCCCGCGCCTGGTACCGCTATCTGATCCGCCCCGGTTCGATCACCAACACGAAGAATGCCGCAAGGAATCTGGAGATCATCGATGCGGTGGACGATGTGCTCGGCTTCTTCCGTTCAAAGGGTTGTTACGGGAAATACCGGGACGAGCTTGAATACCTCGCCTTTCACAGCCAGTTCCTGACCTCCTCGGTGCGGGCCAATCTGGCCGACTGGAAAAGCCCGGTGCAGGAGGAGCTGATGCAGGATTTTCTGAACAAGTTCCCGGATTTTCGGGAAAACCCCTATGTGCGCGCTTCGAGCAAGGGCCACAAGCTTCTGAGCTTTCTGCTGCTGCACCGCATGCGCCTGAGCGTTCATGTGATCATGAAGCTGAACAATCTCATCAAAAGAGGAAAAGCATAACGACAGCCCTTTCGCATCCAATGTGCGAAAGGGCTGGTTTTTATATTTTGGATTTCGCTCTCAGGATCATCTGTGCCGTCTTTTCCATTCCGTGATAATTCAGGAACATGATGATCCGGCGGTTCCGGGTCTCCGCCCGAAAGCTCTCGCAGCGCGTAAGCCGCGGGAGCTTTTGCTGCGCGTAGCGCCTCAGCGTTCGGATGACAGCAGCCTTTTCCGGCGTCTCCTGCTGCGCCAGTCTGCTGATCGAATCCAGCACGACGTGGTTGATGAGGAAAAACTCGAAATCCGACCGCCGTCCCAGCGGGACGAGCTCTGCCTCGAGCATCTCCATGATGCGCAGGATATCCAGATTTTTTGCGGCGTTGTTGTTGTGCATCGTGGATTCCTGCCCGCGGCGGTAGATGTACAGGGGCTCCCGCACATACGCCGTTCGCGCGGCCCGCACCAGCATGACCGCCGAAAAATAGAAATCCTCGTACCACAGCCCCTCGGGGAAGCGCAGATCCCCGATCAGCGTTCTGCGAAAGATCTTGTTGCAGGAGGAGCCGGCCGCGCTGAGCGGGTGCGTCTGATAGGCCGCGGGAAGGATCTGCTCGCGTCCGTCGGAAAAATGCTCCAGAAAATCGCAGTACACGACGTCCGCTCCGGTTTCCAGCGCCTTGTCGTACAGCTTTTCGTACATATCCGGCTCGATCCAGTCGTCGCTGTCGATGAATCCGACGAATTTGCCCTGCGCAAGGGGCAGCGCGAGGTTGCGCGCCCTCCCCTGTCCGCCGTTTTCGACATGCATGCAGCGGATGCGCTCCGGGTGCTCCGCGGCGTAGCGGTCCGCGATCTCGCCCGAGCGGTCCTTCGACCCGTCGTCGACAAGCAGGATCTCAAAATCCCCGATCGTCTGCGCAAGCAGAGAATCCAGACAGGCCTCCAGATACGGCTCCACATTGTAGATCGGGACGATGATGCTCAGCTTCATATCCATTCCCCTCTCCAGCTGTTGACACGGTCAACGGGGCTGACCTCGGTCTGGAACCAGATCAGTCCGAGGATCAGCGCCAGATAGAAGGAGACGTTCGGTCTTCTCAATACCGCGCCGGAATACTGTGCAATGCCGATGAGCATCACAAAGCAGAGGAGGATGACAAAGTTGTCGGCCGTAAAGGCGGTGCGGAAATTACGTTTGAGCCTGCGAAGAATCAGAAATACAAAGTACAGGATGAACCCGACGTATGCTGCGAAGCCGACATACCCGTAATAGTAGAAGATTGCGGACCAGTCGTTCTCCAGATCGACTTTGCCCTGATACCAGGCAAAGGAGCAGTCGATCCCGAACAGCTTCGTGAGCGTGTCGCTGTGATCCCACATCAGCGAGACAAACGCTTTTTTGAGATTGCGCGTATTGAGCAGGATCGTGGCGTCGGTCGTGAAATCGTATTTCGCCATGATCTCGTCGATGTCGTAGAGCTCGAACATCCCGGGCGAGAGGATCCAGAGACACTTCCAGTAGTAATCCTCATACAGGGTGTGGATCTCCGGGTCGTTCAGGATCTGCTCGCGCGTTACGGTACTCGCTTCGAGCTTCTCCGCGCCGAGACCCTGCTCAAACTCGGCCTGTGTCTTGTCCATGAAGCTGGTCTGCTGCTTCCGGATCTGATACTTGGGCGTCAGCGGGTAGGCCGCGGCCGAGAGGATCGACACGATCAGCAGCACAAGGATGGCCGTACGGTTGATCCTGCAGCCGCGCAGCTTTTTCTCGAGCGGCAGAAAGACCGAGAACCCGAGGAAGATCAGGAAGATCGCGAGATAGCAGGTCGTGGTGCCGTTGAGGATCAGGCAGAGCGCCGTCAGCACGGGGACCAGAATGTTCACAGCCTTCTTGTCGGACTTGACCGCGCAGAAGACGGCAAACGCTGAGAGGATGACCAGGATGGTGCTGTTGGCCGTGCGCAGGTCGTCGATGACCCAGCCGCTCACACCCAGTCCTTCCCCGTAGGTCACATTGGCGGTCCCGGTAACGATGGAGATCCCGAGCGCCAGCGCCGTGACGGCGGCGGCGAAGGACAGCCCCCAGTAGGCCTGGTTCCGGGTCTGGGTGTTCCGGATCGCATGGAGGAAGCAGACCGCAAGGACGGGCATATGTGCCGTCTTGGCCGTATAGGAGATCTCGTATACCAGGCTCTCGGCGCCGATGCGCATGATGTTGGCCAGGTGCAGCGCGCAGATGAGCCCGATCGTACACAGGCTGAGTGCGAGGCGCAGTCTGTCCCGCTTTTCCGGCAGGCGGATCAGGAGCACCAGCGGCAGGATCACCATGACCGCAAGGCGCACGACGCCCGCCAGCGTCCCGTCCGGGCTCTTCGTCCAGAAGGCGACGATGTCCAGCACCGGCTGCAGGATGATCAGCAGCATCAGCCAGTTGTTTTTGAAAAAGCCGCTGCGTATTCTGTTTTGCGAAAGTGCTTTCATCCGATCACCGCATACCATTTCTCGGCTATCTTCTCTCTGCTGAAAAGCGCCGCGTTCGCCATGGCCGCCTGCCCCATCTCTGCCCTGCGCGCCGGGTTCTCCATCAGCTCGACAAGCCTGTCCTCATAGCCCTGACGATCTCTTTCTTTGACAAGAAAACCGTCCCTGCCGTCATGGACCAGAAAGCCGGGTCCGACGCGCACATCGTAGGCCACGATCGGCAGCGCGCAGCTCTGCGCTTCCAGCAGCACAAACGGGAAGCCCTCCGAGCGCGAGCTCATGGCAAACAGGGACGCGCGCAGCATCTCCTTCTCGACCTCACGGTTGTTCATCTGGCCCGCCAGCTCGACATACGCGGCGGCGTCATGCTCCGCCACAAACCGCTTCAGCCCCGGCAGATCCTCACCGTCGCCGATCAGGCGGAGCTTCCAGTCCGGTACGCGCTCGTGCAGGCGGACAAATTGCTCGACAAGCAAATCAAAGCGCTTGACGCCTGTCACGCGCCCGACCGCGATCACCGTTTTCTCCCGGCCCTCCGTCGTGACGTTCTCCGGAAAATGTTCAAGGAAGTTCGGCATGTACACCAGCTTCGTATGGCTGTTGTACCCCTTCATCAGCTCCCGCGCTTCCTCAACCAGCTGAGGCGTCAGGAGGGCCAGGACGTCCAGCTTCCGGTAGCCGCGCCGAAAGCCCCGGATATATTTTTTTTCGAAGTTGTGGTCGTGGTGGAGCTGGCCGATCTTGAGCACGTCCTTTGACCCGTATCGGGACAGCGGCAGGTTGTCCTCATGCCGCGTGGTGATGATCACGCCCTCGGTGATGTTGCGGATGATCTTTTTCACCGCGCCGCGCTTGCCCGTCAGGATGCGGACACTCCGCATGCTCTCCTTCCAGAAGGCTTTGAAATCCTTTGTCCGCAGGGCTGCCTTCCATTCCTCCCGGTTCGGCACGTCGCGCAGGAGAAAACGCACGCTGACCCTCTCGTCGATCGGCAGCGAGGGCGTTCCCGGCAGCTTGTAGACGCTGTACAATCGCACATCGTAGCGCTCGGCAAAGATGTTTGCCATGCTCATGATGGCCTTCTCCACGCCGCCGACGCCCAGATGCAGGGCAATGATGTTGACCTGCTTCTTTTTCGCTGTCGGGTCCGGCGCGGGCTCCTCCGCCAGCTGCTTGACGCGGCGGATGATCTCATCGTTATAGTCGTGCAGATCATCCCGGCGCTTTTCGACACGCTGAGCTTCAACGATCGCCTGTACGAGATCCTCGCGGCCCTCGAGACCCTCGCTGTAGATTTCAAGATTCTTTGTGCAGTAGAGCGGCAGGCCGAGCGCCCGGGCCTCCATGACATTCAGCGGCTGCCCCTCATAGCGCGAGGTGGAAACGAAAGCGTCCATTTTGTCCATGTAGACAAAGGGATTGGTTTTCTGTCCGAGGAAGGTGACGTAGTCGGTCAGGCCCAGACTGTCGCGCTGGTATTCGAGCATCAGGCGCTTGTCCCCGTCGCCGATGATGTAGAGGTGAACGTCCTGACGCTGCCGTACGACCTCGCTGAACTTGTCCAGCATGATGTCGTAGCCCTTCTGGTGGCAAAGGCGGCCGATCGCGACAAAGTTGAGCTTGCTCTCGTCGACGGTAAAATCCGTCTCCGCTTCGGCCTTGGCATAGATCTCCCGCGTGTCGATGGTGTTCTGGATCACGGTGTAGGGCTTGTCGTACATCCCGCTGCACTCACGGAAGGGCTCGATCACGCCCTTGGAGACGGCGACGAATCCGTCGTAGTATTTGAATTTATCCTTGAAATTGTGCCACAGCACACGGTATTTCCACTCGTTCTCGAGCTTGACGCTGACGTTGTTGTGGATCCACATGATGCGCCGTTTGGCCGGGACCGTCAATGCGCCCAGCGCGCAGGAGAACTGATAGGAATTGAAGTCGATCGCGACGTCATAGGGCTCCGTCACATCGGAGAAATCCAGAGAGACGAGATTCTTTGCCAGATCAAACGGCACAAAAGACCAGCATTTAGAAATGTGAGGGAGATACTTAATGTGCAGCTGCTCGGGGAAATCGACGTCCCAGAAGCTCTTCCGGTCCGAGAGGTAAAGGTCGACATGGTAGTTCTCGTAGTCGAAGTTCATCAGCAGATTCATGATGGATTTCTGGATCCCGCCGACATCCAGATTGTCCTGGAAAAACGCGATCCTCTTCATGCGGCACATCCCCCCTTCCGTCTTTCGATGCTGTTATTTTATCGCAAAAGCCTCCGCCTGTAAAGACGCAAAAGGCACCCTCAACCAGAGGGTGCCTTTTACCGTTCTGCTCTGAGTTACAGGCGCTCCTTGACCTTGGCCGCCTTGCCCACGCGGTCGCGCAGGTAGTACAGCTTCGCCCTGCGGACCTTGCCCTTGCGGACGGTCGTGACAGAGACGATCGAGGGGGAGTGAACCGGGAAGACCTTCTCGCAGCCGACGCCGTAGGAGATGCGGCGGACGGTGATGGTCTCGTTGATGCCGCCATGCTTCTTGGCAATGATGGTGCCTTCGAAAGCCTGGGTGCGCTCACGGTTGCCTTCCTTGACGAGAACCTGAACACGGACGGTGTCGCCCACGTTCATTTCGGGCAGTTCCTTCTTCATGTACTGCTCACTGAGAACTTTGACCAGATCCATACTTGATCCATCCTATTCGTAAAGACGTTCATACCGGAGGGCAATCGCCGCGGCAGCGGACCGCCTGATTCATGCTGTGTTTTGTTCACACAAGCTCTGGTATATTAACACAGGTATAACGAGAATGCAAGCATTTTTTATTGATTTTCTTCGATTTTCTACCGGAATACTTCCATATTTTCCAGATAATTCTCAACTCTTCTGAATCTGGCGAAATCCGGCTCATATTCCGGGGCGAGCTGGCGGAGCGCGTCGGCCAGAAGCGCAGGGTTCAGCGTCGGCTCCTGCGCGGAGATCACAGCCCGGAGCAGGACCGCCCCCTCCCCCTCCGAGAAAACGATGCTTCGGATGGCGGACCGGATGTCGCTCGGCCCCTCGCCGCGCTTGGTCTTTTTGGTGATGACGATGGAATCGCGGGCGAAGAATTCGTTCAGGGCCTCGCACATCTCCGGGACGGGCCGGGCGTCGTATTCAAACGCGCCCTCGATTTCCAGATACTTGAGCTGGGCAACTTTGCAAACCGGCTCATAGCAGTCCGTGACCCGGATGCCCTCGGGCATGACCGCGCTCAGGCGCGCGGGGAGCTCCGCGGGGTCGGCTTCGGTCAGGAGGCGGAAGTCCAGGATCTCGCAGACGCTCGACACGCCGACCGACAGCGGCAGGGCGATGGAGATCTGCGGGTGGGGGTTGAAGCCCTCGGAGTATTTGAGCTTGAGCCCCGCGCGGGAGAAGGCACGCTGCAGGGTGTGCATCAGGTCCAGATGGGAGATGTATACCGCACGCCCGGTCTTTTCAAAGCGAAGTCGGAGCTTATCCATCGCACTTGCCCCCTTCCATCAGGCGCAGGGCGCCGCAGGCCGAGCAGGCGTGGCGGCAGTCGGGCGAGAGCTCGGAGGCGTAGCAGCGCTCGCGCTCGCGTTTCAGATGCTCCTTGCGTACGCCGACGTCGATCACGTCCCAGGGCAGGATCTCGTCCGTGCTGCGCTCCCGGCAAGCGTAAAAGTCAGCCGAGAGGCCGAACCTGTCCAGGGCGTCTATCCAGCGCTGATAATCAAAGTAGTCGCTCCACGCTTCAAGGCGCCCCCCGTTTTTCCAGACCTCCTCGATCACCGGCCCGAGGCGCCGGTCGCCGCGGGAGAGCACGGCCTCGACCACGCTGGTGTCGGCGTCGTGCCAGTTGTAGACCACGTTGCGGGAGTTGATGCTTGCGCGCAGGAGATTGACCCGGCGCAGGTACTCCTCCCTGCTGATCTGCGCCTCCCACTGGAAGGGGCTGTGCGGCTTGGGGATGAAGCAGGAGGTCGAGACCGTGATCTTCACGCCGCGGTTCTTGTTCCTTGCGTTCTCGCGCCAGCAGTGCACGATGCGTCCGGCCATATCGGCGATGCCCACGATATCCTCGTCCGTCTCGGTCGGCAGGCCGAGCATGTAATAGAGCTTGACCGAGTTCCAGCCGCCCGCGAAGGCGATGGCGCAGGTGTGGAGCAGGTCTTCCTCCGTAACGTTCTTGTTGATCGCGTCGCGCAGGCGCTGGCTGCCGCCCTCGACTGCGAAGGTCAGACCGCTCTTGCGCACCTTCTGCAGCTTCTCCATGATCTCCATGGAAAAATTGTCGGCGCGCAGGGACGGCAGGGACAGGCCGATGCTGCGGGGCTCGCAGTACTCCAGAAGCCCGTCGCAGAGGCAGGCGAGCGGGCGGTAGTCGCTCGTGGAGAGCGAGAGCAGCGTCACGTCCTCATGCCCGGTGTTCTGCAGCGCCTCGATCCCCTGCCGGATCAGCGTCTCCGGCTTCTTGGCGCGGATCGGCCGGTAAATGTACCCGGCCTGACAGAAGCGGCAGCCGCGCACGCAGCCGCGAAACAGCTCCAGATTGACACGGTCGTGCACGACCTCGGTGGAGGGGACGATGGGATTGGTCGGATACGGCGCGGAATCGAGATCGACGACGATGCGCTTGAGCACCCGCTCCGGCGCGCCCTCCTGCGCCCTGATAAAAGCGACCGTCCCGTCCGGCTTGTATCCGACGTCGTACAGCGAAGGGACGTATACGCCGCCGATTTGGGCTGCGCGGCGGAGAAAATCGGACTTGCTCCAGCCCTCACACTTGGCCTTGCGCAGAAGAGCCAGCAGCTCGTTGTCCATCTCCTCCCCCTCGCCGATCAGAAAGAGGTCGATGAAATCGGCCATAGGCTCGGCGTTGACAGCGGCCGAGCCGCCGACGACGACCAGCGGCAGCAGCGCCTCGCGCTCCCGGCTCTTCAGCGGCAGCCCCGCCTGGTCGATCATGTCCAGCACCGTGGTATAGGCCATCTCATAGCCGACGGAGAAGGCCAGCACGTCGAAGGTGTCCAGACTGTCCCCGCTTTCGAGCGCGTAGAGCGGCAGACCCGCCCTCTTCATCTCCGCGTACATGTCGCCCCAGGGCGCGAAAACGCGCTCACACCAGACGTAGTCGAGACTGTTCATGGTGTGGTACAGGATGCTCATGCCGAGATTCGACATGCCGATCTCATAGGTATCCGGGAAGCAGAAGGCGACGCGCAGCTCGACGGCGGACTTGTCCTTAAGGATCTGGTTATATTCGCCGCCGGTATAGCGGGCAGGCTTCTGCACCCGCGGCAGGATGCGCTCGAGTCGTTTGTCCATAGCACGCTCCGGTTTGTGGTTTGACCGTATTTTATAATAAATCCCGTTGATTTACAAGGGGAAGCTGTTCCTTTTGCCCGTGCAGCAGCCAGAGCGCGGCGAGCAGCGGCGCACTCCCCCGGTTGGTGACCGCGGCGTAAACGCCGAACAGGAGCAGCAGGGCAAGAAAGACGCGGCAGACGGTCTGAAACAGGTCCTCCCCTGCCGCGCCCAGAGCGGCGCGGCAGAGGATCAGGAAGGCCCTGCCGCCGTCGAGGGGCATGAGCGGCAGCAGGTTGAACAGTGAGAACAGCAGGCTCACATCGGCGCTCAGAGCGAGCCATGGGATATAGGAAGAGCGCAGCAGCGCTGTATAGAGCAATCCGCCCGCGGGTCCGGCGAGGCTTGCCGCCGCGTGGGCCAGATCCGACCGCGAGCCCTCATAGCGGATACAGAGGCCCTGCGGCTCCAGACGCAGCCCCCGCAGACGAAAGCCCAGCAGCAGCAGCGCAGCCGCGTGGGAGAGCTCATGGATCATGATCGGAAGAAGCAGCGCGGCCAGCTCCGTCGGGGAACGCACATAAAAGCAGTAGACCGCGGCCAGCACCGCCAGCAGACTCAGCAGCATACGCTCGAGACGAGCCGTCATCCGCGCACCTCCCCGGAATCGTATCAACCCGGAGTCTATGCCGCGTCGCGGCAGAATATGACAGAAGCGGAAACAATTTTGCATGGAAAAACGGCAGCGCCCCGGGTACAATCGTCCCGAGGTGCTGCCGATGAAAACGAAGAAAACGATACGCCGGATGCTCGCCATGTGTCCGGACGCGTGGTACATATTCATCACATCCGTCAAGCTCACGGCCTTCGTGCTGCTGTGCGCGTTTGTGCTCCTGCTCGGCTGGAACGGGAGCATGGCGGAGGATGGTTATCGGCTGTACATGACGGCCATGTCCCTGTACGAGACCGGGCAGGCCCTGCTGCTGATCGGCGCGATCTTTTCGGTCTGTATTGAAGAGGTTCAGAGCGGGAGACGGTAGAACTCCTCCCGGCTCATGGTGGCGTTGAGTACGTCCAGCAGGCCGTCGGCGGTCAGGCGCTCGGGCAGGTCCAGCTTCTCCAGCAGCGCCTTTCGGCGCTCCGCGCTCCCCTCTCTCCCGCTGAGGCCGCGGGCATAGAGATCGGCCTTTTTGATCCTCTCGGCGGCGGGCGCTTCGCCGTTCTCGACGGTCGCGCCCGCGCGCAGGAGCGCGTCCAGCAGCACCTGCGGCGTCATACCCTCCACGCCGAGCTTCCCCTCCTTCGATGGGGAGCGCTTGCGGTGCTCCTTTCCGTAGACGTCGGGGATGTAGGCGTGCCGGACCAGCTTCGGGTCCACGCAGCCCTTGATGAAGCTGCGGATCTGAAAGCCCGCGCCGTCGGAATCCGTCAGCACGATCAGGCCGCGGGCTTCCGCGAGCGTGCGCAGCAGCTTTCGTTTTGCCGTGTCGTTGTAGATGCCGAAGCCGGAGGTCTCCACAATGACCGCGTCCACGACCTGACTGAGCGCGTTCTTGTCATAGCGGCCCTCGACCACGATGACCTCATGAATTCTGAGCATGTCCGTCTCCCGCGGCGATGCGCAGCACGGCCTCCTTGAGAAGCTCGCGCGCGTCGCCGCCGCCGCTTTTCATGCGGTAATCCGTCTCGGCGCACAGGGCCACCGCCTCCCTCAGCTGCGGCAGCGTGAAGCCGCGCGCCGCGGAGAGCAGCCGGTTGGCGATATAGTCGTACTTGATCGACGTGACCTCCATCACATATTTGACGCCGAGGTTGTTCTCCAGCGCGAGGCGCGCCGCATAGAGCTTGCGCATCTGCCCGCCGAGCACGGCGAGCATCATGATGGGCTCGTTGTTCCGGTCCGCAAGGAGCTCGGAGAGCACGGCGAGGGCGGAATTGACCTTCTTCTGCGCGATCAGCTCAGTCATCTCGAAAACGACGGCCTCGGGGATGTGGTCTGCGACCGCGTCCACGTCCGCCTGCGTGACGATCTCTCCCGAAGTATAGGCCGCGATCTTCTCAATCTCGGGGATGAGCCTGCTCATCAGGTCTCCGCTGACGAAGATGAGCCGCTGTGCGGCGTCCAGCTCGATCCGCTTGCCGGCAGCCGCAAATCGGCGGGCGATCCAGTCCGTCAGCATCCCCTGCGACTGCTGGGTAAATTTGAGTTCATGCGCCATAGAGCGCAGGGCCTTGATGCATTTGATGCGGCCGTCGGGCTCGAACTGCGCGCTCTGCACAAAGGCGACTGTGCAGGTCTCCGGGATGTCGGACAGAACCTTGATGCAGTCCTCCGGCACAGACAGGCGGTTGAGATCGGCGTCCCGGATCTCCACAAAGCTGCGCTCGGTCAGAAAGGGCGGCGCGTCCACCGCCTGGGCCAGCGCCTTGGGGTCGAGGTCGGGCCCGTTGAGCCGTTTGTAACTGAAGCTGTCCTCCCCCTCCGGGAGGCAGAGCTTTTTGAGCTGGAGCAGAAACTGCTCGCGCAGATAATCCTCCGGCCCCCAGAGCAGGTACAGCGGCTCCGGCCCGCGCGTCTTGAGGGTGCGCAGCTCGGCCTGATAATTCAGTTTTTCCTCTTCCCGTTTCTTAGCCATTCCGCTCTCCCTGCCGAAGCTCGATCGTTCCGTCCCGGTCTGTCCTGTGTACAGTATACCCGTTAGCCGCCAGGCGTTCAAGTGTTTCCTCCGCCGGGTGACCGTAGCGGTTGTATCCGACGCTGATCACGGCGGTTCTGCCGCCGACAGCATGCAGCAGCTCGTCGCAGCAGGCCGCTTTCGAGCCGTGATGCCCCACGATCAGAACATCCGCTTCAGAGAGATCTTCACTTGCCGCGAGACGGCGCTCCGCCGCCTGCGAGGCGTCCGCGGTGATGAGCACATCCAGCGTGCCCGCATGCAGCAGGGCCATCAGGCAGCGCTCGTTTTCCTCCGCGCCGTCCGCCGGCGGGAAGATTTCCATGGAGAGCCCGTCGACGGACAGGACGGATGCTGTCCGGATTTCATCTATCCGCACACCGTTGCGTTTGGCACAGGCAAGGATTCTCCGGTACAGCCCGCCGCTGTCATCGGCGTCGGCGGGCAGGACCAGCGTGTCCACCGGCAGCATCTCCATCAGGCGCACCGCGCCGTCTGCGTGATCCTCATGCAGATGCGTCAGCATCAGCACGTCGATCCCGTGCCGTCCGCGGCTGAGCAAATACTCTCCCGCCAGTGCGCCGGCGTTGTCAAGACTGCCGCTGTTCCCGCAGTCGATCACGGCGGTACGGTCTCCGGCGAAGGCCGTGATGCACTGGCCCTGCCCGACATCCAGAACAGCCACCGTATCATGTGTGAGCGAATCACGCCGGGCGGATACGAAGATCCCGACCAACAGCGCGAGGGAGACGGAGCACGGCAGCAGGACCCGCAGAACCCGGTGCTTTTTCAGAAACAGCGCTGGGAGGAACAGGCCATAGCTCACGGCGATCCAGAGCCGAGCGCCCCGGGTCTTCGTATAAAGGACCGCGTAAGGGAAGGCCGCGATGAGACGCGCGCAGAGCATGAGCCAGCGGACCGGCCAGGCGCAGAGCCATCCGGCCGCCCTGCCGAGCAGCGGGATTACGGAGAGCACGGTACTCAGCCACGCCCCGCAGAAGCTGAGGCTGACCGCCCAGAGGCACAGCGGATTGCTCAACGGCGAGAGCAGCGGCACATAGCCGAAATGCAGGGCCGTCAGCGGCACGGTGAAGGGCATGACGCTCAATGCGCCCGCCGCAGAGGCGAGCAGATACCGGACCGGACGGCTAAGCAGGCGTTCGGGCACATGCGCCTCGAAGGCGGCCTCGATCCGGTCGAAAAAGCAGAGGACGCCCGCCATGGCGGCGTAGCTGAGCTGAAGACTGACGCTGCGCGCGGCAAAGGGGCACGCGCAGAGGCAGAGCGCGAGCACCGCCGACAGCGAAGTGACCGGGTCGTTTTCCCGCCGCAGCACCGGCGCGAGCAGCAGAAGTGTCTGCATGAAGCCCGCGCGTACGGCGGCCTTCCCCGCGCCCGTCACGAGCACGAACAGCCAGACCGCAGCGATGCTGACGAGCGTCCCGGTCTTTCCTTTTCCGAGAATGAACTGCAGCAGGCCCACCAGAAACGCGACGTGCAGGCCGGAGACCGCCACCACATGCATGAGCCCGGAGCGGGTCATGGACACATAGAGCGCATCGTCGGCGTAGAAATCGTCCCGGTCTCCCAGCATCAGCGCCTTGAGGAAGGCCCGCACATCTGCCGGGAACACGTCATCCGCGCGTGAGCACAGCAGCTGCCGCAGACGAACCGGCAGGGCGCGCAGCGAGAAGCCGCCCGAACTCAGGCGCACTTCTCCTCTCAGCGTCAGCCGGAAAAAGATGTCGTTTACAATATAGTTGTCGTAGGGCTTTCCGTACAGGGTATCGGCGGTCCTGACCGAGGCCGTAAAACGGATGCGGTCCCCGGGCTGCGCATGGTCGAGAAGATGCCCGTTGTCATAGACGACCGCCTTGAAGTGCGGCAGCTCCCCGCCCTCGATGCGGATCAGCAGACGGGTGTAGCCGTCATAGACGTCGGGATAGTCGAGAAGGCGCCCCTCCACGCTCGCCGTCTGCCCGTCATACCCAGACGCGCGTTCCAGCGTACGGCCGACATACAGGCGGTATTGCAGCAGGCCGAGTGA
>JAUNNC010000060.1 GCA_030531585.1 Eubacteriales bacterium
GAACTGCTGGGCGGCGCGTTCCGGGAAAACAGCGAGACGCTGGCCAGCGGCTTCTTCGCCCGCGAAGAGCTGCCTCCGCTCGCCGCGGAGAAGTGCTGCGCGGAGCAGGTCCTGATGTGCTTCGACGCCGCGGAGGCGCAGGACTGGAGCGTTCCGTTCGATTGACCGGCGCCGGAAAACAAAGAGCTTGTATTTCCGACGCAATTCCCGTATAATATATAGCGTTTTTAAGTGCTGAACACAGGGCATCCTGTTTTTCGGCGGACCCGGGATTGAACGGAACGGCGTTCCCGGCGGTTCGTATCAGGAGGCGGAACATGAGGAAGTTTTTTAAAATCATCTTTACGATCCTTCTCGTACTGCTCGTGCTGGCGGTCCTTCTCGGCGGAGCGGGCATGTTTGTCGGACATGCGATCACCGAGGGGAAAACCAATATCCGCTACGTCTATGTCGGCGACACCAATGTCAGCGGGCTGACGCGCGAGCAGACCGAACAGCTGCTGATCGAACAAGGCTGGAAGGATCGGGCGGAGACCCCGCTGACCGTCACCACGCTGCGCGGCGTGAACTTTCAGGTCGATCCGATCCGTTCGGGCATCGTGACCTCGATCGACAGCGCGGTCAGGGACGCTTACGCGGTTGGACACGACAGGGATATGGTATCGAACCTCATCACCGCCGTGAAGGCCTTCCTGCATCCGGTGAACGTGGGGGAGGGCGGGGAGCCCGATCTTACGTATCTCGACGCGCTCATCGACGACTGTCAGGCTCAGATCGACGCGACACTCGGAAAAGAGGCGTATACCGTCGATGCCCACGCGGCGGAGATGACGGTCACCAAGGGCCGGGATCAGCTCCAGCTCGACCGCGGGGCGCTGCGCAGCGAGATCATCGCCGCCGTCAGCGAGGGGAAGTCGGAGCTGTCCTTCGCGCAGATCACCGCCGAGCCCGTCATGCCCGACTTTGAGGCCATCCACAAGGAACTTGAGCGGGAGCCCGCCGACGCCTACTATTCCGCCGACGGCAGATTTGAGGTCACCGATGAGGTCGTCGGCTGCAAATTCAGCGTCGCCAAGGCCGAGGAGCTCTGGAACGCGGCAAAGCCCGGCGAGGACGTCAAGATCCCGCTGGATATCACCTGGCCCTCCGTTACCGGCGAGCAGCTGCGCGGAAAGCTCTACCGCGATCTGCTCGGCGCCTGCATGACCAAGTTCCCGAACTCCGGCGAGAACCGCCGCAGCAACCTCAAGCTCTGCGCGTCCAGGATCAACGAGCACATCCTCTATCCCGGGGACGTCTTCTCCTACAACGAGGTCGTCGGCGAGCGCACCGAGGAGGACGGCTTCCTGCCCGCGCCCGCCTACGTCAACGGCGACGTCAAGGACGAGATCGGCGGCGGCGCCTGCCAGATCTCCAGCACGCTCTACGCTTCCACGCTCTTCGCCTTCCTCGAGCCCGTGGACCGTACCTGCCACGTGTTCCCGGTCAACTATATGCAGCCGGGCACCGACGCCACCGTCACCATCCCCAAAGAGGGCAAGTCCATCGACTTCAAGTTCCGCAACAACAAAAACTACCCCGTCATGATCAAGACCTTCTTCAACAACGAGGAGAGCACGATCACGGTCGAGATCTGGGGGACGCTCGAGGAGAGCGACTACATGCCCGTGGAGTTCGACAATACCTATTCCTGGCAGTTCGATTACGACCGGTTGATCGACCCGGCCTATCCCGACCGTACGGGCTATATCATCAAGCTCAAGACCGACTTCATGGGCGGCTTCGAGGATGAGTTCTCCTCCGGCTACCGCTGCCTGACACACCGGCTGGTGATCGATCCGGACGGCAACACCGTCGACGATGTGATCGTCAACCAGAAGCTTGCCAACGGCAATTACGCGCTCGATACCTACTACGAGCATCCGTAAGGATCATGAACGACAAAACCGCTCCCCGGGAAGGGGAGCGGTTTTGCCGTTATAAGCCCTGCTCGAGCCGGAGCAGGAGGCGTTTGCGCTCGAGCCCGCCCGCGTAGCCCGTCAGCGAGCCGTCCGCGCCGACGACCCGGTGGCAGGGGATGAGCAGGGAGATCGGATTACGGCCGACAGCGCCGCCGACCGCGCGGGCGGAAACGCGCCCGGAGCCGGTCTGATCTTCCAGCGCGGCCGCCAGCTCGCCGTAGCTGACGGTCTGCCCGTAGGGGATGCGGAGAAGCGCTGCCCAGACCGCGCGCCGAAACGGCGTCCCCTCCGGGCGAAGCGGCGGGAGAAAGCCCGGATCGCGGCCGGAGAAGTAGAGGGACAGCCAGTCCGCGGTCTGCGCAAAGACCGGCAGCTCGTCCGGCCCGCACGGTTCGGGGAGCGTGTCCGGGAAGTACCGCTGCCCGACAAAGCGCAGCGAGGTCAGGGCCAGCGCGTCCCCGGTGAGGATCACGAGGCCGAGCGGGGTATCAAGTCGGCAGGACCGTTCCATGGGAGTGACTCCTTGTCGAATAAATGAAAAGCCGCCGCATGCGATCTGCAGCCTGCGGCGGCTCTGGTGGAGGTGGGGGGAGTTGAACCCCCGTCCGAAAGCGCTTTGACAGAAACTTCTCCGGGCGCAGACGGTTCTTTGCGTTCCCTCGCCCGAGCGGGAGCCGTCACCCTCGGGGGCTTGGTAGCTTCATGATTCATGGTGCGCTCAAAGCTTTGCGCACGCACGTGCACCACTCGTCGACGCTCCGTCCCGGGCCGTGGTCCTCCCGGGCGGAACGCTCACCGCTTAAGCAGCGAGAAGAAGTCTATCGTTGTTGTTCTTTAATTTATAAAGACGCCCATTTTATGGATGCTGGGCGCATCCGCCCGCTGTTCCTGCCTCCACACCCCCGTCGAAACCGTTACACCCCCTCGTCAGCCGAACATCATGAGGTCATCTGGCCGCGTACACGCGGCCAGATCGACCGATGATGTTCGGCTTCCTCTCAAACCCGGACCCGCTTCGCTGGGCTCCGGGTTTGTAAAGAACGATGGAGAAGAAAAGGGTGGGGAATTACTCCTTGACCGGGTCGGGGTAGTCGACGCCGAAGGTCTCGACCGTGACCTTCTTCATGACCTGGGGGATGCGCGGCTTGTCATTGTAATCCGTGCGCACCGAGCAGATCCTGTCCACGACCTCAATGCCCTCGATCAGCTTGCCGAAGGCCGCATACTGGCCGTCCAGATGGGGAGAATCCTCATGCATGATGAAAAACTGGCTGCCCGCACTGTTCGGCGCCATCGTGCGCGCCATCGACAGCACACCGCGCTCGTGCAGCAGGGGATTCTTGAAACCGTTGGCAGTAAACTCGCCCCGGATGCAGTAGCCCGGGCCGCCCACGCCGACGCCCTTCGGATCGCCGCCCTGGATCATGAAGCCGGGGATCACGCGGTGAAAAATCACCCCGTCGTAAAAGCCCTTCTTCACCAGAGAGATGAAGTTGTTGACCGTGTTCGGCGCGATCTCGGGGTAGAGCTCCGCCTTCATCACACCGCCGTCTTCCATTTCAAAGGTCACAATGGGATTGCTCATGCCGTATTCCTCTCTTTCAACGCGCGCTCCATGTCGCGCTTCGATTCCCGTTCCGCCGCGCTGTCGCGCTTGTCGTGCAGCTTCTTGCCCTTGCACAGCCCCAGCTCCACCTTGACGCGGCTGTCCTTGAAATACAGGCTCAGCGGGATCAGAGCCACGCCCTCCTGCATCACGCGGGACTGAAGCTTCAGGATCTCCCGCTTGTGCATCAGAAGCCGCTTCGGACGCATCGGGTCTTTGTTGAAAATGTTGCCGTGTTCGTATGGGCTGATGTGCAGCCCGCGCGCAAACAGCTCCCCGTCCTTGACCGTGCAGAACGAATCCTTCAGATTCACCTGACCGGCGCGGATGGATTTGACCTCGGTCCCGAAAAGCTCCACACCGGCCTCAAAGCGCTCGAGAACAAAGTATTCATGAAAGGCCTTGCGGTTCTTCGCGATCTCTTTGATCCCGGTCTGCTTCGGCATGCGTGAGCCTCCTCTCCCGATAATCCGCCGCCTGCGCGGTTGAAGCTAGTATAGCACAGGCGGACGCGGAAGAAAAGAAATTTTTGTAAACGCTGCCCGCTCCCGACACTGTTTCCAAAACGTCAGAAAACGACATCAAATAGATGAAATGGTGATACGAAATATACAGAAAATGCCCGGAAACCGGGAATTTTTTTCGGTTTTTTTCACAAAAAAGCTGGAAATGGCAAAAAGGATGTGCTATACTGACAATGCGCGTTATGTAAATCGTTTTCTGTTAATCGGAACGGCGCCCGTAAGGGCAGGAGGGCAGAGCCATGGAGCTGCTGGAGAAGACCCTCGACAGCGAGGAAAAATACCGCGGCGTGATCGTGACGGTCACGCTCGATCACGCGCAGCTCTGCGACGGACGGACGGTCCTGCGCGAGGTCGTGCATCACTCCGGGGGCGTCTCCGTCCTGCCCGTGGACGACGAGGGCTACTGCTATATGGTGCGGCAGTTTCGCTATCCCGCGGGGGAGACCATGCTCGAGATCCCGGCCGGCAAGCGCGAAAAGGGAGAGGAGCCCCTCAAGTGCGCGGTGCGGGAGCTGTCGGAGGAGACCGGCTTCACAGCCGACCGCCTTGTCGATCTGGGCCACTTCTACGCGACGCCCGGCTACTGCAGCGAGGTCATCCACGTCTTCCTGGCCACCGGCCTGCATCCCGGGAAAAGCCACCCCGACGACGGGGAGTTCCTCAACGTGGAGAAGATCCATCTTGATGAGCTGACGGAGATGGCCATGCGCGGCGAGCTGATCGACGCCAAGTCCGTCATCGCCGTTCTGAAGGCGAAGCGCTTCCTCGAGGCGGAGGGCTGAAAAAACAAAAGCTTGCCTTTGTATACAAGATATGGTATTATTCAAAATCGGCGGGCCATTATCTGGCTTCGGCCGATTACACGGGAAGGTGTAACACTTGGAAAGATACGTGATTAACGGCGGGACCTGCCTGCGCGGCGAGGTCGAAATCAGCGGAGCGAAAAACGCGGCGGTCGCCATCATTCCGGCGGCGCTGATGGTCGAGGGCGTCTGCGTGGTCGAAAATATGCCGCAGATCAGCGATACCGAAATGCTGCTGACCATCCTCAAAGAGCTCGGCGCGAAGATACGCTTCCTCAACCGCTCCACGGTGGAGATCGACTGCACGAATGTCTGCATGCAGGACGCCCCCTATGACCTGATGCGCAAGATCCGCGCTTCCTACTACCTCATCGGCGCGATGCTCGCCCGCTTCGGCCATGCCAAGACCACGATGCCCGGCGGCTGCAACTTCGGCGTGCGCCCCATCGACCAGCATATCAAGGGCATGACAGCCCTCGGCGCGGACGTCGATATCAAGAGCGGCTTCGTCTACGCCGACACGCGCGACGGCAAGCTCCACGGCGCGCGCATTTACCTCGACAAGGTCTCCGTCGGCGCGACGATGAACATCATGATCGCGGCGACCCTTGCCCAGGGCAGGACCATCATCGAGAACGCCGCACGCGAGCCGCATATCGTGGACCTCGCCAACTTCCTCAACTCCATGGGCGCGGACATCCGCGGCGCCGGCACCGACACCGTCAAGATCAACGGCGTCGAAAAACTCCACGGCGGTTCCTACGCCATCATCCCCGACCAGATCGAGGCCGGGACCTATATGGTCGCCGCCGCGGCGACCGGCGGCGAGGTGCTGATCAAGAACGTCATCCCCCGCCACCTCGAGTGCATCAGCGCCAAGCTGCGCGAGACCGGCACCATCGTCTCCGAGTACGGCGACGCCGTCCTCGTCAAGGGCGCGAGCACGCTGCGGAAGGTCAACGTCAAGACGCTGCCGTACCCCGGCTTTCCCACCGACATGCAGCCGCCGATCTGTGCGCTGCTGTGCGTGGCCAACGGGACCTCGGTCATCACCGAGGGCGTGTACGACAACCGCTTCAAGTATGTCAACGAGCTCAGGAAGATGGGCGCTGAGATCCAGGTCGACGGCCGCGTCGCGGTCATCGAGGGCGGCAAGCGCCTGAGCGGCGCGCCCGTTCTGGCCTGCGACCTGCGCGCGGGCGCTGCGATGGTGATCGCGGGCATGTGCGCACAGGGCACCACGGTCATTGAGGACGTCCACTACATCGAGCGCGGCTATGAGAACTTCGTCGGCAAGCTCAACGACCTCGGCGCCGACATCAGGATCGTCGATTTCCCAGAGGAGAGCGGCGGAAAGGAAAAGATTCTCTCCATCGGCTGAGAGTCTCTGTTATCATGAAAATTGTTGTTTTTGCCAGCGGTTCCAGCGGAAACTGCATGCTGCTGTCCGACGGGGACACGCACCTGCTGATCGACGCGGGGATCTCCATGCGGCGCATCGAGCAGTCGCTTGCACGCACTGGCCTGACTGTAAACGACATTGCCGGCGTGCTCATCACCCATGAGCACGCCGATCATATTTCCGGGTTGGGCATGCTGCTGAAGCATTACGACCTCACGGTCTACGCGCCGCATACCGTGGGCGCCCGGCTCTGCGGGATGCTGCCCGCCGCGGCGGACCGGCTGCGGGTCGTCCCGGTCGGGGAGCTGTTCCCGGTCGGCGGGGTGCGGGTGCGGGCCTTCCACACGCCGCACGATACCGACGAGAGCGTCGGCTACCGCGTGGAGGGCAGGGGCTGCTTTGCGCTGGCGACCGATATGGGCGAGGTGACGGACGAGGTGCTGGACGGGCTGCTCGGCGCGGACACGGTGCTGATCGAGTCCAACCACGACGTCACGATGCTTGTCGACGGCGGCTACCCCGTCCAACTCAAGCGGCGTATCCTGTCGGCGCACGGGCATCTGTCCAACGCGGACTGCGCGGCGCTCGCCGCGCGGCTGGTCCGGGAGGGGACGGGGACCGTGATCCTCGGCCATCTGAGCCGGGAGAACAACCGCCCGGAGCTCGCGTTTGCCGAGACGGCGGGGAAGCTCGAGGGAAGCGGCGCGGAGCTCTGCTGCGCGCCGGTCTTCGGATGGCTGGAACGGGAGGTCGGAAAAACGCCATGCTGTACATCAGACTGATCTGTGTGGGAAAGATGCGCGAGCGCTTCTATCTCGACGCCTTCGCCGAGTATCAGAAGCGTCTGCAGAGCCATTGCCGGCTGGAGCTGTGCGAGATCGCCGAGCAGAGGCTTCCCGACGCGCCCTCGGAAAAGGAGGTCGCGGCGGCACTGGCAAAAGAGGCAGAGGACATCCTGCGGGCCGTCCCGCCCGACGCGTATACCGTCGCGCTGTGCGTGGAGGGAAAACAGATGCCGAGCGAGGGTATGGCCGCGTTGATCGCGGAGCGGGAGGGCTCCGGGAAGCCGAAGCTCTGCTTCGTGGTCGGCGGCTCCTGCGGTCTGGCCGAGAGCGTCAAGCGGCGCTGCGACCGGCGGCTGAGCATGTCCGAGATGACCTTTCCGCACCATCTGGCCCGCGTGATGCTGATCGAGCAGATCTACCGCGGCTTCAAGATCAACGAGGGCGCGCGCTACCACAAGTAATCGCTCTTGAAAGCGCGCACCGGGGATGCTATACTGATATTAGAAAATACAGGAAGGAGAGCGGCCGATGAAGGAGAACGAAAACTGGGGGAAGGCCCTGACGGGAGAACTGTACGAGCGCTGGCCGAAGGACGAAAACGGCGAGCCGGAGGAGCCTGTTTTCCTCGGCACGGCGGTGAATCTCAACCTGTTCGACGAGCTGACCGTCAACATGCTCGAGGCCTACGGCATCCCCTGCATCCGGCGCTATCCCGGCAACGGGAGCTTCGGAAAGCTCATCCTCGGCATGAGCGGCGAGGGGACGGAGATCTACGTCCCGAAGAGCATGCTGGAGGACGCGGCGGCGCTCTGCACCGGCGTCGCCGACGCCGAAACGGAAGAAGAACCCTGAAGAAGGGATTGCATAACGGAACAATCTGAAGGAAAGGAAGGACGACTGTATGCCCAGAGATTACAGGGAGGAATACCGGCACTGGCTCGACAGTCCCGCGCTCAGCGAGGCAGAGTGGAGTGAACTCAACGCCATTCGGGACGACGAGAAGGAGATCGAGAACCGCTTCTTCGCGCCCCTCGAATTCGGCACGGCCGGTCTGCGCGGCACCATGAAGCTCGGTCTGCACCACATGAACGTCCATATCATCCGCCACGCGACCCAGGCCTTTGCCAACGTGATCGCCGCCGAGGGCGAGCAGGCGAAGCAGAAGGGCATCGTCATCGCGCACGATTGCCGTCTCAACGGCGAGGACTTCGCCCGGGAGGCCGCCTGCGTCATGGCGGCCAACGGCATCCGCGTGCGCCTGTTCGACGCGCTGCGCCCCACCCCGGAGCTGAGCTTCGCGGTGCGCTACTACGGTACGACCGCGGGCCTGAACATCACCGCCAGCCACAACCCCAAGGAGTACAACGGCTACAAGGTCTACTGGTCAGACGGCGCGCAGCTGCCGCCGCAGAAGGCCGACGCCATCGCCAGACAGATGGAGGCCATCGAAGTCTTCACCGGCTTCAAGACCTGCGACTACGACGAGGCCGTCGCCACGGGCAAAATCGAACTGATCGGCGACGAGACCGACGAGGCCTTCCTCGATCGCGTGCTGGCCCAGGCCATCGACAAGGAGGCGGTCCGGGCGGTCGCCGACGACTTCAAGATCGTCTACACCCCGTTCCACGGCTGCGGCTACAAGCTCGTCCCCGAGGCGCTCAGGAGGCTCGGCATCAAGCACCTCTTCCCCGTGCCCGAGCAGATGGTCATCGACGGCAGCTTTCCCACGGTCGAAAGCCCCAACCCCGAGAACCCCGAGGGCTTCTATCTGGCCGTCGATCTGGCCCGAAAGGTCGGCAGCGACCTCATCATCGGCACAGACCCCGACTCCGACCGCATCGGCACCATGGTGCGCACCGGCGATACCTACACCCCCGTGACCGGCAACCAGCTCGGCGTGCTGCTGATCGACTACATCATCCGGGCCAGGCGCGCCACCGGCACCATGCCCGAAAACCCCGGCGTCGTGACCTCGATCGTCACCACCAGCATGGCCCGCGCCGTCTGCGAGGCCAACAACGTGCACTTTGAGGACACCTTCACCGGCTTCAAGTTCATGGCCGAGCGCGTCGCCGCCTGGGAGGCCGCGCACAGCTATACCTATATCTTCGCCTATGAGGAGAGCTACGGCTACATGATGGGCGACTACGTGCGCGACAAGGACGCCGTCACGGCCTCCATGATGGTCGCGGAGATGGCCGCCTTCTACCACAGACAGGGCATGACCCTGCTCGATGCCATGCGCGCGCTGTATGAGAAATACGGCTGGTTCCAGGAAAAGACGATCAACCTCGTGATGCCCGGACTTGACGGGCTGCAGAAGATGCAGGCCCTGATGGCGGAGCTTCGCGCCCAGCCTCCGAAGGAGATCGGCGGACAGACGGTCGTCTGCACCCGCGACTATCAGGACGGCAGCATCTATGTGGCGGAGCTCGGCAAGGTCGGCTCCACGCCGTTCTGGGGCTCGAATGTGCTGTACTTCGAGCTGGCCGACGGCAGCAGCTTCATCGTGCGCCCCTCCGGCACCGAGCCGAAGATCAAGATCTACCTGCTTGTGCGCGGCGAGAGTGAGGCGCAGTGCGCCGAGCGCATCGAAAACTATCTGGAATATGCGGAGACACTGAAGAGATGAAACAATTCTGGGAGCTCTTTCTCGCCTTTGCCCGCGTCGGGGTGATGACCTTCGGCGGCGGCTATGCCATGATCCCGATCCTCGAGCGCGAGATCGTGGACAAGCACGGCTGGGCGACGGAGGAGGAGCTGATGGACTACTACGCGGTAGGACAGTGCACGCCCGGTGTCATCGCCGTCAATACCGCGACCTTTATCGGCTACAAGCTGCTCGGCGCGCCCGGCGGCATCGTCGCCACGCTCGGCGTCATCTTCCCCTCGGTCGTGATCATCACGGTCATCGCGGGCGTGCTCAAGACCTTCGCCGAGGTCCCCGCCGTCAAGAGCGCCTTCGCGGGCATCCGCGTTTGCGTGTGCGTACTGATCTTCAACGCTGTGCTGAAGCTCTGGAAAAAGGCCGTGGTGGACAAGCCCACGCTTGTGATGTTCCTCGCGGTGTTCCTGCTGAGCGTGTTCTTCAAGATCTCGCCGGTCTGGTTCGTCGTGCTGTGTGCAGCGGCCGGGATCGTGCTGACCAGAACGGGGGTGCGGGGCAAATGATCCTTCTGCGCCTGTTCTTTGAGTTCTTCAAGGCCGGACTCTTTGCCGTCGGCGGCGGCATGGCGACCCTGCCGTTCATGTACGACATCTCCACCCGCACGGGCTGGTTCACCCATGAGATGCTGGCGGATATGATCGCCGTATCCGAGTCCACCCCCGGCCCCATCGGCGTCAACATGGCTACCTACGTCGGCTTCGAGACTGCGGGGATTCCCGGCGCGGTGACCGCGACGATCGGTCTCGTCACGCCCAGCGTGATCGTGATCCTGATGATCGCCCGGGCGCTCAAGGCCTTCCGGGAGAACAAAACCGTGGAGGCGGGCTTCTACGGTCTGCGCCCCTGCTCGGTCGGCCTGATCGCGGCGGCGGGCTTTCTCGTGGTCAAGCTCGCGCTGTTCAACACGGACCTGTACAGCCAGAGCGGACAGCTTGCCGATCTGTTCAACGTCAAGGCCCTCGCGCTCGCGGCCGTGCTGCTGGTGTGCACGCGGTACGTCAAGAAGCTCAAGGGGCTGCACCCGATCTTCTTCATCCTCGCCTCGGCGGTGATCGGGATCGTGTTTTCGTTCTAAAGTAACAGCAGGGCGGTAGGATATGCCAGCGCCGCCCCGATGCTCGCGCTCAAAAGGCGCCCTGTCAGATGCAGGGCGCCTTTTGCCTTGCCATCGGTCAGAAGCGAGAGCGTCTGATAGTGCACCGAGAGCCCGCCCCAGCCCGTGAGAAGGGCGGCAAGGGCAAAGCTCGGCGGCGTCAGCGCGAGGCCCTCCATGGCGGCCGTGCCGCTGCCAAGCTCGAAGAGCCCCGCAATCAGCGCGCGTGAGAAGGGGAGCGACCAGCCAAGACGCTCGGACAGGAAGCCGCACAGGAGTGACAGCAGGCCGCGGCTGTTCAGCACCGCGAGCAGCACCGAAAAGCTCACGACGAAGCCGCAGACGTTCAGAATCGCAGTCACCGAGCGCCTAACCGCCTGTGTCAGGGCGGCGGCGGGATCGGCACTGTCCAGAAAGACCGGCGCTTCGGCGGCGTCGCCGGGAAAACGGCGGCGGAAGAAGAGCCCGGCGAGCAGCGCGGCGGCGATATGGACCGCGTACAGCAGGAGCCCGGCGCGGACGGAGTGAAAGACCCCCACGCCGACCGCGCCCACCAGAAAGGCGGGACCGGAGTTGTTGCAGAAGGCGAGCAGGCGCTCGGCCTCAGCGGCGGTCACGGCCCCGCTTTTCTCCATGTCCGCGATACAGGCCGCGCCAGCGGGATAGCCGCCCGTCAGCCCGATCAGCAGAGCGGAGGCCCCCGCGCCGCTGATCCCGTACAGGCGCATGGCGAAGGGCGCGAGGAGCCGGCCGAGATGACCGGGCAGACCGAGCGCGGTGCAGTAGGACGACAAAACGAAAAACGGAAAGAGCGAGGGGATGATCAGTCGCGTGCAGACACCAAGCGCGGCGCGGCAGCCCTCGGCCGCCGCCTCGGAGCTCAGCAGCAGCGCGGCGAGTAGGCTCAGCGCCAGCGCGCCCTGCGCCGGGATATGATGCGTTTTCTTCATGGCGCACCTCCTTGTCCATGTATGAGGCTATGTCATGCGGCATAAGAATAGTACGGAAAAGAGGTGCTGCCTTGAACAAATGCAGAGAGCTTCCGGCCGAACTCTGCGACAGACTCGAGCTGCCCGCGGAGATCGTCCCCGGCACCGGCAGCGTGACGGTCAGCGGCGGGCGGCGCGCGCTCATCGAGGGACACAGGGGGATCCTCGCCTTCAGCGAGGATCAGGTGGCCGTGAGCTTCGGACGGCAGACGCTGACCCTCAGCGGGAGCGGGCTGCGGCTCGAGGCCATGAACGGAGCGGAGCTGCGGGTCGTCGGCAGGATACATACGGCGGACTGGAGTTGAGAACATGAGAATCAGCGATCGGATGCGGGGCGTGGTGCGCCTTGAGCTCTTCGGCGCGCTGCCGTCGGCGCTGCTCAACGCGGCGGCCGCCGGGGGGATCGCGCTCTGGAGGGCGGAGAGCGTGGACGAGAACACGCTGCGCCTGTGCTGCTGGGAGGGACAGCTCGACGCGCTCCGGTCGCTCGCCGAGCGCGCGGGCTGCGAAGTGCGCGTCCTGTCCCGAAGAGGAGGGAGCGGGAACCTGCGTTTTGCGCGCAGGCGCGCGGCGCTGCTGACCGGGCTGCTGCTCGCGGCGCTGGCGGTGCTCGCTTCGTCGCTGTTCGTGTGGCAGATTGAGGTGCGCGGCGCCCGCTCTCTCAGCCGCGGCGAGGTGCTGCGCGCGCTCTCCGACTGCGGCTTCGAGGTCGGGAGCTTCTGGCCGGGGACGGACACCGAGCGCCTGCGCAGCGAAATGCAGCTGCGCTGCCCGGAGATCGCCTGGCTCAGCGTCAATGTCAGCGGCTCGCGCGCCGTGGTGCTCGTCGCGGAGCGGGAGGAAAAACCCCTCCTGCCGGGCGAGGGCAAAGCCGCGGAGCTCGTCGCGGCGCGGGACGCTCTGGTGCGCCGCGTCTCGATCCTCGAGGGGCGGGCGGAGGTCGGGCCCGGACAGGTCGTGACAAAAGGACAGACCCTGGCGAGCGGGCGGCTGGACAGCCTCGCAAACGGCTCGCGCGCGGTCCGGGCCAGGGGCAGCGTCATGGCCGAGACCTGGCGGGAGCTCATCGCCGTGCGCCCCGCCGAGGAGACGCTCAAGACGCCGCGCAGCTTCGGTATCAGCCGTTTTGCCCTGCAGTTCGGAAAGAAACGCGTCAATTTGTATTTTGGGAGTGGAAAAGCACTTGACGGCTGTGATAAAATCGTAGCAGAATATACACTAGGCGTGAAGGGGCTGTTTTCCACCCCGCTGCGGCTGATCCGGGAGCGCATCGTCCCCTACGACACGCGCGTCGGGACAGACCCGGACCCGGTGGGGATGGCGGAGCGGCTGGCGTCCCTGCTCACGCTGAGCGCCGAGGGACAGATCCTTGAGCGCAGCGTCAGCCGCGCCGAGGCGCGAGGTCTGCAGACCGTCACGCTCCGCGCCCACTGCATCGAGAATATCGCACAGACGCGGGAGTACGACTAGTCCCGCGCCGGAAGGAACAGCATGATCGACAAGACCATAGAAGTCGAAAGAATGGAGCACGTCATCAGCGTGTTCGGCTCCTTCGACCAGAACCTGCGCATCATCGAGAGCGAGCTGAGCGTCAAGGTGCTCGACCGCGACAACCAGATCCATATCTGCGGCGAGGCCGAAAACGTCCTGCTCGCCGAGAAGGCCATCAACGGCCTGCTGACGCTCGCGGCCAAGGGGGAGAACATCGACGCGCAGAACGTGCGCTATATCCTCAAGCTCGTCTCCGAGGGCAAGGAGACCAAAATCTCC
>JAUNNC010000061.1 GCA_030531585.1 Eubacteriales bacterium
CTCCATGTCGGGGATCGCAATGCGCACGATGTCGGCGCCCGCGGCCTGCATGGCGCGGATCTGCTTCACGGTCGCCTCCACGTCCCAGGTCTTGGTCGAGCACATGGTCTGCACGCTCACCGGCGCGCCGCCGCCGATCGCAACGCCGCCGACGCGGATCTGCCGGACCGAATCTCGTCTGTCTGTCATGTCGTAAAGATCCTCCAGATATCGTGGAACATCACGAAGGCCATCAGCCCCAGCAGCAGCACCATGCCCGCCGCGTGGATATAGCCCTCGTACTTGGGATCGAGCTTTTTGTGTGTCACGCCCTCGATGACCTGGCTCACCAGCAGCAGGAAGATGCGGCCGCCGTCGAGGGCGGGGATCGGGAGCAGGTTCATGATCGCGAGATTGACCGTGATGAAGGCCGTGAAGTAGAACACGTTGTACAGGCCGTCGGAGAGGGACTCCGCCTGCTCCCCGGTCTCGGCCATGTAGTCCACGATGCCGACCGGCCCGCTCATCTCCTCCACGCTGACGCGCCCGTGCACGAGCTCGCGCAGGCCCATCCAGACCCAGCGGCCGAACTCCATCGTGGTGTTCCAGGCGTAGCGCACGGTCGTGAGCGGCGTCGCCTCCTCGTAGCCCAGGTTGAAGCCGTAGAGCTTGCGGCTCTGTCCGGGGTACTCGATCCGGGTCATGGGGAAGTCCTTGAGGGTGACGCGCCTGCCGCCGCGGCGGACGACGATGTCGTACACGCCGTCGCCCTGCTGCAGAAAGTCCGTGATGTCCGACTGCAGGTAGATGCGCTGCCCGTCGATCTTCAAAAAGCGGTCGCCCACCTGCAGCCCGGCCTCGCCCTCATAGGGGCAGCCGTCCTGAAAGCTGACGATCTCGGTGCCGCGGTAGGCGGCGGCGCTGGAGCCGTAGAGGATCAGCACGATCACGAAGCCCAGCAGGAAGTTCATGAAGGCCCCGGCGAAGAGGATGATCACCCGCTTCCAGGCCGGCTGCGAGGTGAAGGCCCGCGGGTCGTCCACGGTCTCGTCCTCGCCGGTCATCATGCAGTAGCCGCCGAAGGGGATGCAGCGCAGGGCGTAGAGGGTCTCGCCCTTGCGCTTTTTCCAGATCGCGGGCCCCATACCGAGGGAGAACTCCTCGACCTTGACGCCGCAGGCCTTGGCGGCGGCGAAGTGGCCGCCCTCGTGGACCCCGACCATCAGGCCGAAGAGTAAAATCGCCAGAATGATATAGAACACGCTCATTTGCCAAAGGTCTCCAAAACATAGGCTCTGGCGGCCGCGTCGGCCTCCAGGATGGTATCCAGGTCGGCATGCTGCACGACGCCGACCTTTTCCACGGCTCCCGCCGCGGCGTCATAGATGCGGTTGTAGCCGAGCTCGCGCCGCAGGAACATGTGCACGGCCACCTCGTTGGCGGCGCTCATCACGCAGGGCGCGGTGCCGCCGGTGCGCGCGCAGTCCATCGCGAGCTTGAGGCAGGGCGTTTTCTCGTAGTCCGGGGCCTCGAACGTGAGGTCGCGCAGGTGATAAAAGTCCAGATGCTCGAACATCGAGGGCATGCGCTCCGGGTAGGTCAGGGCGAGCTGGATGGGCAGGCCCATGTCCGGCACGCCGAGCTGGGCGATCACGGTCCCGTCGCACAGCTCCACCATCGAGTGGATCACGCTCTGCGGGTGGATGACCACCGTGATGTCGTCCGGGGTGACGCCGAACAGGTGCATGGCCTCGACAAATTCGAGGCCCTTGTTCATCATCGTCGCGCTGTCGACGGAGATCTTCGCGCCCATGCTCCAGTTGGGATGGGCGACCGCCTGCTCGGGCGTGACGGATTCGAGCTCGGACCGCGCCTTCCCGCGGAAGGGGCCGCCCGAGCCGGTCAGCAGGATCCTGTGCAGCTCCCCGGGCTTTCTCCCCATCAGGCACTGGAAGATGGCCGAGTGCTCGGAGTCCACGGGCACGATCTCCGCGCCCTTCTCCTTCGCCGCGCGCATGACGAGCTCGCCCGCGCAGACCAGGGTCTCCTTGTTGGCCAGGGCGATGCGCTTTTTCTCCGCGATCGCCGCGAGGGTCGGCTTCAGCCCCACCGCGCCGGAGACCGCGGTCACCACGCAGTCGCTCTCCGCGAGCGTCGCCGCCTCCAGAAGTCCCTCCATCCCGACGCCGACGCGGATGTCGGTGTCGGCCACGGCGGTCTTGAAGGCTTTGGCGGCCTGCTCGTCGTACACCGCGCAGAACTGCGGGCGGTATTTGCGCGCCTGCTGCTCGAGCAGGTCGATCTTTCTCTGTGCGGTCAGGGCCGCGACGCGCACGCCGATGTGCTCCGCCGCCGCCAGCGTCTGCCGGCCGATCGAGCCGGTGCAGCCCAGTACCGAAATGGCTTTGACCATATTCTTGACCTCTTTTTCTTATTTTTACGCGCCCTCCGGCGTCGGTATGTGTTGCCGGGTTTCCTCCGCGCAGATCGTTTTCCCCTTGTAGGGGCGGCTATCAGCCGCCCGCTCCCTCAGCGTCCTCAGATACGCCTTGCGCTCCTCGCTCACGCGGAAGCTCTCGAGGGCCTTTTGGATCGCCTTGTTATGCGTCCACGGCTCGAGGCGATGCTCTTCGATATAAGGCAGCGTCTCGTCCCAGCGCTTGGCCAGCGCCGTGGCGAAGAACCAGGCCTGCATCATGCGCAGGTAGTATTCCTCCGTCTCGATCTGTGCCGCCCAGTCGAGGACCTCGGGCCGAAATTCCCCGTCCAGAAAATGCGCCATCAGCATGCGCAGGGCAAAGCGCCTCGTGTAGAGCGCCCCGCTGTCCAGCCAACGCCGCGCGTCGGCCAGCAGGCTCTCGGGCTTTTTCCGCAGGCAGGGCGGGTTCATGCAGTCGCAGACCGCCCAGTTGTCGACAAAGGGCAGAAAGGCGTCCAGGGCCGCGGCGCAGGCGTCGTAGTCCCGGATGCGCTCGATCAGAAAGCCGTGCAGCAGATTTTCTTCATGGAAGCGGTGCGGCAGCTCTCCGAGGAAAGCCGCCGCCTCTTCCGTCCCGTGGAGCTCCTTTGCCAGCGCGCGCAGCGCGGGGCTTCGCACGCCGAGGATCGAATCAGGCGGAAGCGTCGGGACCAGCTTCGCCGTAAACTCCCGGTATCCGGGCTCCGCCAGCGCAGACAGCCTCTCCCGTACCGCCGTCATGGATTCTTGACCCCGCCGTAGCGCCGGTCGCGGCTGCGGAAGACCGCGATGGCCTTGTCCAGCTCCTCCGGCGTGAAGTCCGGCCACAGCACGTCCGTGAAGTAGAACTCCGCGTAGGCGCACTGCCACAGCAGGAAGTTGGAGATGCGCACTTCCCCGCCCGGCCGGATCAGCAGATCGGGGTCGGGGATCCCGGCGGAGTAGAGGTAGCCGGAAAAGCGCTCCTCGGTCAGCTCGCCCTCCGCCTTCCCGGCGGCATAGTCCTCGGCATAGCGGCGCGCGGCGTGCAGGATCTCGTCCCGCCCGCCGTAGTTGAGGCAGATGTTGGCCTGAAAGCCCTCGTAGCGCCGGGAGATCTCGTCGGTCTTTTGGACCAGCGCCCGCAGCTCCGGACTCAGGCCCTCGAGATCGCCGAACACCTTCATGCGGATGTGGTCGCGCTCCATGGTGTCGATGGCCTCGTGCAGGTACTTGCCCAGCAGCTTCATGATCGTGGAGACCTCGCCCTCGGGCCTGCGCCAGTTCTCGGTGGAGAAGGCGTAGACCGTCAGGTATTCGACCCCGATGTTCTTGCAGTAGGTCGCGATCCTGCGGAAGGTCTCCGCGCCGACCGCGTGGCCCGCGGTGCGCGGCAGGCCGCGCTTTTTGGCCCAGCGGCCGTTGCCGTCGAGGATGATCGCAATATGGCGGGGTGGGCGGGCAAGGTCCCGCTCCCCCGCCGGATTGTTGTTAGGCATAGTTTTCTCCGCTCAGATCTCCGTCAGCTCTTTTTCCTTCTTCTCGCAGATCTTGTCGATCTCCTTGATGTAGTCGTCGGTCAGCTTCTGGATGTCCTTCTCGGCGATCTTGTAGTCGTCCTCGGTGATCTCGGAGGCCTTCTGCTGCTTCTTGAACTTCTCGACCGCGTCGCGGCGGATGTTGCGGATGGCGACCTTGGAGGTCTCGCCGTATTTCTTGGTCTGCTTGACGAGCTCCCTGCGGCGCTCCTCGGTCAGCGGCGGGAAGACCAGGCGGATCATGCGCCCGTCGTTCTGGGGGTTGATGCCGAGGTCGGAGGCGAGGATGGCCTTCTCGATCGGCTTGAGCAGGCTGCCGTCCCAGGGCTGGATCAGCAGGGAGCGGGGGTCGGGTGTGGAGACGGAGGCCACCTGGAGGATCGGGGTATCCACCCCGTAGTAGCTGACCGTGATGGGGCTCAGCACGGCGGTGTTGGCGCGGCCCGCGCGGATCGTCGACAGCTCGCTGTTGAGCGCCTCGCAGGTCTTTTTCATCTTGTTTTCAAATTCCGGGTAATCAGACATCGTTTTTCCCTCCGTTTTCAGACTTTTTTATCGATATTTCATTGAAAAACATGCGGAACAGGGCGGTTTTCGTTCACTGTACGAGGGTCCCGACCGCCTCGCCGTCCAGTACGCGCAGGATGTTTTCCCCCGACAGCGCGAAGACGAGCACCGGGATATTGTTGTCCATCGCCAGGGACGTCGCCGTGGAATCCATGACCTGCAGCCGCCGGGCAAGCACCTCGTCGTAGGAGATGCGGTCGAAGCGCACGGCCTCCGGGTCCTTGCGGGGATCGGCGGAGTACACGCCGTCGACGTTCTTGGCGAGCAATATGGCGTCCGCGTGGATCTCCGCCGCCCGCAGCACCGCCGCCGTGTCGGTGGAGAAGAAGGGCGCGCCGGTGCCGCCGGCGAAGAGCACGATCTCCCCGTTTTCCAGATACTCCAGGGCCTTGCGGGTATCGTAGCGCTCCCCGACGCCCTGGATGTCGACCGCCGTCAGCACGCGCGCCTTCGCCCCGAGCTGCCGGAACACGTCGCACACGGCGAGGCAGTTCATGCAGGTGGCGAGCATGCCCATGCGGTCGGCGCTGACGCGCTCGACCTTGCCCGCGCCGTCCTTGACGCCGCGCCAGAAGTTGCCGCCGCCGATGACGATGCCGACCTGCACGCCCGCGTCCGCGGCCTTTTTGACGGCGGCACAGACGGAGGAGACGAAGCCGAAGTCAAAGCCGGTCTTTTTCTCCGCGGCGAGCGCCTCGCCGCTGATCTTGATGACGATGCGTTTGTAGCTCATAAAAACTCCTTTATATATCCAGTATGCCCAGAATCACGATGCCGGCGATCACGACGGCGATGCAGAGGTAGTGCTTTCGGGAGAGCTTCTCCTTGAGGAAGATGCGGCTCCACAGGACCGAGGCCATGCAGTAGCTGGAGATGATGGGCGCGGCAAAGGCCACGTGCTCCTGATCCGCGAGGGCGTAGATGTAGAAGAACTGGCCGACGGTCTCGAAGATCGCGCCGGTGTACTTGGGGACCTCCCGTCCGGGGATGAGCCTCTGCTTTTTGATGCCCAGCACATAGACCGCGCAGAGCGCGCCGACGAAGAGGAAGGTCAGCTCATAGGCGCAGTTGGCGCTGTCCTCGTCGAGCACCTCGAGCACGCGGCTGTCGGCAAAGGTGCCCAGCGCGTCGAGCAGGCAGTAGACAACGGGGATCGCAATGGCGATCCAGCTCTTGGCATAGTGGTGGTTCGAGGCGTCCTGCCGGGCGCGGCGGAGTGCCTCGTCCTCGTTGGCCTCCGTGAAGCCGAGGCCGATGACGCCGGCGCAGACCAGGACCACCGCGACCAGGGCGACGGGCGGCAGATCCTCGCTGATGCCGTCGGTGAGGAAGGTCAGCACCGCGACGATCGCGCCGGAGCTGTTGCAGATCGGGGAGGAGATCGAAAGCTCGATATACCGCAGGCCGAGATAGCCGATGGCCATCGAGAGGATGTACAGCATGGACACGGGCAGGTAGGTCAGCACGACGTGCCAGCTCATCTCCACGTCCAGGAAGAAGATCTGATACAGCGCGTGCAGGCCCATCACGACGCCGACCGCCATGACCATTTTCAGGTGACTGTATTTGTCGTCCGCATCCTGACAGCCGATCTTGGAAAACAGGTCCGAGCCGCTCCAGCAGAGCAGAGCGATCACCGCAAACGTAAACCACATGGAAAAAGCTGTTCCTTTCCGTTCATTCCAAATGATTTTACCACAGCGCGCCTCTTTTGACAATTGCCAATCTTCCGCCGGACATCCAAAATCTGTTTGCCGCCGCTATGATGAATGCCCGCATCCGTTTCGCCCGGAAACGGATGCGGGCATGTGCGGGTTTTCTTTTTCCGGCAGGGCGCGCTCAGGACTCCCCGGTCTTCTTCAGCACGGTCAGCTCCACCCACTCCCGGTTGATGCTGACGCGCACGTCGCTGGCGAGCTTGCCCAGGATGGATTTGCCGATCTCGTCCTCCTCGAGCTTCTCCTCGCTGAGCTGCCACTCGACGCTCTGCTCCTGCCCCTTGTTCTTCTTCAGCAGCTTGTCCCTGCCGATGAGCACGGCCTCGAGGATGCGCGCGTTGACGCTCTTGAGCACCTCGTTCTGGCCGGTGGAGGACAGCTTGATGAGCTTCTGGTACTCGTCCAGGCTGTTGATCTGCACGAAGGTCCTCAGGTGGATGCGATACGCGGCGCGCGAGCCCTCGATCCAGAACTCTCTCCACGACTGCTCCGTAAACTGCTGCATCAGCCCCATGGTCTCCTCGGTCAGCAGCTCCAGCTGCAGGGCGGCGCGCCCGTCCATCCGCTGCAGTCCGGCAAAGCGCCGGCCCGTCTCGATCGCCTCGTCCAGCCCGCGCTCTTCCGGCGCCAGACGGAGCGCGTCGGTTTTGCGGTAGCGCAGGACGGCGCGGTTGTCCTTCTCCTCCGGCTCCGCCGCGACCGTCGGCGTGTACTCGCCCTGCAGGACGTTGAAATAGGGATAGGGGATCTCGATCCCGTATTTGCGGAAGGCCTCGAGCACACGGACGTTCACGTCCGTGACGGCCTGCTGGGTGTTGGTGTTCCGGGAGATCCAGATGGATGTGCTCAGCACCAGATCGCTGTCCCCGAAGTCCAGAAAGTACACGGGGCCGGAGTCCCCCTTGATCCCGTTGGTCTCAACACCCAGTGTGTACGGGCTCTTTGCGACGCAGTCGCGGATGACCTCCATGGCCTTCGGCACATCGGTGTCGTAGCTGACCGAAAAGCGGAGATAGATCCCCCGCCGGTCGGGCATCCCGTAGCTGGTGTTCGTCACGATCTTGGAGTTCAGCTCGCCGTTGGGGATGATGAGCCGGAAGCCGTCGTAGAGCCGGAGGATCGTATGGCGCAGCGTGATATCCTCGACGATGCCCGACATGTCCCCCACGATGATCCTGTCGCCGACCTCGAAGGGCCGCTGAAGGCTGATCAGCAGGCCGCAGATCACATTGTTGATGACCGGCTGTGCCGCGAAGCCCACCACCGCCACGATCAGCGCGGAGCCGCCCAGCAGGACGGAATTCAGACTCACGTCCGGGTGAAACGTCCTGTAGATCTCTCCCGCGCAGGCGAGAAAGATCAGCACGCCGACGATGCTCAGAAGATACTTCCGGTGCAGACTGACGCGATAGTGCTCCTGCTTTTTCAAATACGCGACCGCAGACAGCGAGACGACAGCGGCAACAATCAGGAAAATGACTCTCAGTGTCATGTTGGCTCCTCCTCCGCAGAATGATGGCGCCTGTTTGGGTATTATTCAAAATCCGCAAATGATTATACCAAAACGCCCTGCGATATGCAACACAAACCGCACGGCGGCGGGCCGTTTTGAACGGATTTTGTCGAGACCCCGGTCTCTTTTTCCCCCGCGGGTCGAGCCCTGCGCTCTGACAAACTCCGCACCGCGGCGGGGCTATACTGGCAGCATGAACGTCATCTACGCGGATTCCCTCTTTGCGCTGAGCCTGCTCACGGACTATCTGCTGTGTCTGGCGACGGCGCGCTTCTGCTCGCTCGTGCTGCGGCGCGGCCGCTGCCTGCTGGCCGCGCTGTTCGGGGCGGTCTACGCCGTGGCCGTGTTCCTGCCGGGGCTGGGCTGGCTCGCGAGCGTGCCGGTCCAGCTCGCCGCGGCGGGGCTGATGGGGCTGATCGCCTTCGGCGGCGAGGCGCGGCTCGGGCGCTGCATGGCGGCCTTCCTCACCCTGTCGGCCACCTTCGGCGGCATGGTCTGGGCCGTGGCGATGCGCCGGGGCGGTTTCCCCCTGCCGGGCGCCCCGGCGCTGCTGGGCGCGTTCCTGCTCTGCTACGCGCTGCTCACCCTGCTGAGCCGGGCGAAGCGGCGGCGCGAGGGGAGCCGGACCGCGGCGGCCGTCCTCACGCTCGGAGCGCAGCGGGCGGCCTTCCGCGTGCTGCGGGACACCGGCAACTGCCTAACGGACCCCGTGACCGGGGCGGAGGTGATGATCGTATCGCCGGAGGCCCTCGCCCCGCTCCTGCCGGAGCAGGCGGCGCTCTGGCGCACGGAGGACCCGGTCGCCCTGCTCGAGCGCGCCGCCGCAATCCCGGTGCTGCGGGGCCGCCTGCGGCTGATCGCCTGCCAGAGCGTGGGCGGGCGCGGGCTGCTGCCCCTGCTGCGCCCCGACCGCGCCGAGATCGACGGGCGGGAAAAGCCCGGGCTGCTCGCCGCCGTCTCGAAGGCTGCGCAGGGCGACGGGTTCGAGGGCATCTATTGAGGAAAGGAGTTTTCTATGCTGTGCAAGCCTCAGATCGTGCTGCTGCGGGAGCAGCTTTTATCCATCCTCGGTCTCGCGCCGCCGCCGGTTTTTTACATCGGCGGCAGCGACACCCTGCCGCCGCCACTGGAGCGAGAGGAAGAGGAGACGGCGATCCACGCGCTCGACGTCGGCGATGACGCCGCGCGCAGGCTCCTCATCGAGCACAACCTGCGCCTGGTGGTCTTCATCGCGCGCCGCTTCGAGAACACCGGCATCAACATTGAGGACCTGATCTCCATCGGCACGATCGGGCTGATCAAAGCCGTCAACACCTTCAACTCCGGAAAGAACATCAAGCTCGCGACCTACGCCAGCCGCTGCATCGAAAACGAGATCCTCATGCATCTGCGCAAGGCGGGCTCGCAGCGCACGGAGCTGAGCATCGACGAGCCGCTCAACACCGACTGGGACGGCAACGAGCTGCTGCTGTCGGACATCCTCGGCACCGACGAGGACGAGGTCTGCCGCCCGCTCGAGGACGACGCCGAGCGGCGGGTGCTGCTCGAGGCGGTGGAGCGGCTTGAGGGGCGCGAGCGCGAGATCATCCGCCTGCGCTTCGGCCTTGACGGGCAGCGGGAGTACACGCAGAAGGAGGTCGCCGACATGCTCGGCATCTCCCAGAGCTACATCAGCCGCCTCGAAAAGCGCATCCTGACGCGCCTGAGGCGCGAGATGCTGCGCCTGCTGCAGGTGTGATTCCGATTGACAAGCCGGGGCGGGATTGGCTATAATGGGGACACCGGAAACACCACACTACAACAGATACAGGAGGCACTCTCATGGTCAAAGTCGACCTTTCGGGCGCGCAGCCCTTCTTCACCGCAGCCGGCCCCGACTACAAGCTGGCGGAGCTGGCCCACAAGACCCTGGCCGAAGGCTCCGGCCTCGGCGCGGACTTCACCGGCTGGCTCGGCCTGCCCCAGCGCATCAAGGACACCGAGCTCGACGCCATCGTCGCCGCGGCCGAGAAGATCCGCGGCCGCTCGCAGGCCCTCGTCGCCATCGGCATCGGCGGCTCCTACCTCGGCGCCAAGGGCGCGATCGAGCTTCTCAAGCCCCGCCCCGGCAAGAATGATCCCCGCGTGTTCTTCATGGGCAACACCCTCTCCGCCGACGCGCTGAACGACACCATCGAGGCGCTGGGCGACATGGACTTCGACGTCAACGTCATCTCCAAGTCCGGCACCACGCTCGAGCCCGCGGTCTCCTTCCGCATCTTCCGCGAGCTGCTGGTCAAGAAGTACGGCGACAAGGCAGACGAGCACATCTTCGCCACCACCGACGCAAAGCGCGGCGTGCTCAAATCCCTGGCCGACGAGGCCGGATGGCCCTGCTTCGTCGTCCCCGACGACGTCGGCGGCCGCTTCAGCGTCCTGTCCGCGGTGGGCCTGCTGCCCATGGCCGTGGCCGGGATCGACGTGCGGAAAGTCATCGACGCCGCCATCCGGGAGTTCAAGGCCCTCAACGTGAGAAGCCCCGAGAACCCCGCCTGGCAGTACGCCGCCGCGCGCCAGCACCTCTACGGCAAGGGCTACGGGGTGGAGATCCTCGGCTGCTACGAGCCGAGCTTCCGCTTCATGGCCGAGTGGTGGAAGCAGCTCTACGGCGAGAGCGAGGGCAAGGACCACAAGGGCATCTTCCCCGCCTCGGTCGAGTTCACCGCCGACCTGCACTCCATGGGCCAGTACATCCAGCAGGGCCCGCGCATGCTGATGGAGTCCATCGTCCGCTTCACCGAGAGCCGCACCGCCTATCCCTTCCCCGCCGACGAAGGCAACGCCGACGGGCTCAACTACCTCGTCGGGCGCGACATGTCCGAGATCTGCCGCGTGGCCGCCGACGCGGTACGCGACGCCCACGTCTCCGGCGGCGTGCCCAACATCGTCATCGAGTTCCCGAAACGCGACGAGGAGGGCTTCGCCGCGATGGTCTGCTTCTTCGAGCTGGCCTGCGCCATCTCGGGCTACATGTCCCAGGTCAACCCCTTCGACCAGCCCGGCGTGGAGGCCTACAAGAAGAACATGTTCCGCATGCTAGGCAAGCCCGGCGCGGTCTGAAAACAAACAGCGACAGGGCGCGGTCCGAACGGACCGCGCCCTCTCAGAAGGGTGGGAGCTCATGGCTGACGACAGGCTCTCCGCGTCAAGGCGGATCGACTATTTTGATTCTCTGCGGGTGGCTGCCCTGGTCGCGGTCCTCGTCCGGCATACGGCCTCCCAGAACTGGTACGACATCGACGTGAACGGGGCTGCCTGGCGCTGCTTCAACGTCTATTGCAGCCTCACGCAGTATTGCGTCCCGGTGTTTGTGATGATCAGCGGGGCGCTCTTCCTCGGAAGGGAGATCCCCGTCCGGCAGATCTGGTCCAAATATGTGCTCCGCATGGCAGCGGCCTTTTGCTTCTGGTCCGCCGTCTACGCTGCGGTGAACGCTTTGGAGGCGGGCACCTCGGGGCTTCTGACCGCGCTGATCCTCGGGCCCTATCACATCTGGTTCCTCTTCATGATCGCCGGGCTGTATATCTGTCTCCCCTTCTTCCGGCCGATCGCGGCGGACGCCGAAAAGAGCCGGTATTTCCTGATCCTGGCCCTGCTGTTCGCCATCGTCCTCCCGCAGACGGAGACGCTGGTCCGCGACTTCGGCAGCGCGGCGCTGATCGGGCGCTTCGGCAGCCTGATGATGAACATCAATCAGATGCGTATGTATCCCGTCCTCGGCTACGGCGGCTATTTCGTGCTCGGCTTTTGGATGAGCCGGACAGAGCTGGACCGGCGGCAGCGGATCGTGATCTATCTGCTCGGGCTCCTGGGCGCGCTGTCGACGATCTGGCTCGATCTGTCCGTCGCGCTCCGGACGCAGCAGCCCTGCGATCACTATTACGGGCAGTTCACACTCGGCGCGCTGCTTGAGACGCTCGCGGTCTTCACCTTTTTCAAGTACGCGGGGCTCCGGCCGAACGCGTGGGTGCGCAGGCTGTCGGAATGGACCTTCGGGGCCTATCTGGTCCACCTGCTGATCGTGGAGCACACGAAGCTCCTCTTCGGGCTGGACACCCTGTCCTTTTGGCCGGTGCTGGCGGTCCCCGCGGTCTCGGCCCTGTCGCTCCTCCTCTCCCTTGCCGTGTCGGCGGCGCTGCATCAGATCCCCTTCGTGAAAAAGTATTTCGTATAACGAAAAGCTCCGGATGCGTCTGCATCCGGAGCTTTTGCGTTTTTTGAGATCAAGCAGAGCGGGGCTTACTTGCCCATGTTCATCTGCTTGGCGACCTCGGCGGCGAAGTCCTCTTCCTTCTTCTCGATGCCCTCGCCCTTGATGAAGTGCACCGCATTGACAAACTTCACGCTGCCGCCGAGCTTCTTCGCCGCGTCGGCGATGTAGCCCTCGACGGAGCCCTCGAAGAGATCGGAGCGGACGAACACCTGCTGGAGCAGGCAGTTCTCCTTGAAGAAGGCGTTGAGCTTGCCGGCGGCGGCCTTCTCCTTGATCGCCTGGGGCTTGGCGGCCATCTTGGGGTCGTTGTCCATCAGAGCGACCTGGACCTCGCGCTCGTGGTCGATGTCGGCCTGGGGAACGAGGCTCTTGTCCCAGTACTTCGGGCTCATGGCCGCGATCTGCATGGCAACGTTCTTGCCGATCTCGGTGGCGTCGATGTCACCCTCGACAGCGAGGTTGACGAGCACCGCGCGGGAACCGCCGGCGTGCACGTAGGCGATGTTGGTGGGCTCGGCAAAGCGGGCGAAGCGGCGGATCTGCAGGTTCTCGCCGATGGACATGACCTTCTCGGGCAGGGTCTCGGCGACGGTCAGCTCGCTGCCGGGGTACTTGCACGCGAGCAGGGCGGCCACGTCGGCGGGGTTGTCGTTGAGCACGACCTTGCAGATGTCCTTGACGAACTGCTTGAACAGCTCGCTCTTGGCGCAGAAGTCGGTCTCGCAGTTGACCTCGACGATGGCGGCAACGCCGCACTCGGGGCAGACGCGGGCATAGGCCATGCCCTCGGCCGCGACGCGGCCGGCCTTCTTCGCGGCCTTGGCAAGGCCCTTCTCACGCAGCCAGTCGACTGCCTTGTCCATATCGCCGTCGGTCGCCTGGAGCGCCTTCTTGCAGTCCATCATGCCGACGTTGGTCATCTCGCGGAGCGTTTTGACATCCTGAGCGGTAAAAGCCATTGTATGATTCCTCCTGTATTCAAGTCAAAAAGGGGCGTCGGACAGACGCCCCTCAAACATTGCTTATTCCTCGGCGGCCTCGGCGGGGGTCTCTTCCTCGACCGCGGCGTCGGCGCCCTGACGGCCCTCCTGCACGGCGTTGGCCATGGTGGCGGAGATCAGGCGGATCGCACGGATCGCGTCGTCGTTGGCGGGGATCACGTAGTCGACCTCATCGGGGTCGCAGTTGGTGTCGACGATGGCCACAATGGGGATGTGCAGCTTGCGGGCCTCGGCAATGGCGTTGTGCTCCTTGCGGGGGTCGACGACGAACAGCGCGCCGGGAAGACGCTTCATGTCCTTCACGCCGCCGAGATACTTCTCGAGCTTCTCCATCTCGCCCAGGTGCTTCATGACTTCCTTCTTGGGCAGCATGTCGAAGGTGCC
>JAUNNC010000062.1 GCA_030531585.1 Eubacteriales bacterium
AATGTCCCGAATGAGCGTACAGGCTTTTTTCAATTCCCGCGGGAGAGGCCGCTCCGCGCTGCTTGCCAGGATATAGTCCACATTGAGACAGTCAGCATCGACATAGAAGCACTCACACCTGTCGTCAAGATTCTCGAGGTCTGAAGCAATGTCGAATACAAAGGTTACTCCGAAATTGCGGGAGACCAGTTTGCAGGCCGATCGGATACTGGGGCTCTCCTGTACGATCTCCGGTGTCAGTTCACTTTCCGTGCAGAGACGATCGAAAGCCGCACGCAGGCTCCGGCCTTTCGGAAAGATGATGAAGCGGCAGCCGCTCAGAGCATCCACAGGCAGATGACGATATTTGTCGCCGGGAACCTCATATGCCAGTTTCACAGCCGGATTGGATTTATGCGCTGCGAGAAGAAGGCGATCGGTATAGATGACTTGACTGACAAGGCCCCTGGTTTCCTGGGGATGATTGATGAGAATCATGTCCAGGTCGTTGTTCTGCAGCTTCTCGATCAGATTCCGCGTTGTATCCACGCTGATTTCCGGCTCATAAATACAGTCTGACTGCTGAAACCGTTCGTATAATGCATCCAGATACTGCTCACTCCGTCCAGGCGTGATGCCAAGGCGAATCCGGTTTTCCTTCAGCCTGTGCAGCTGCTTCAGTTCCTGCATCAGCTTCTGGTCCAGCGCAATCACCTGTCGCGCATAGGAGACATACAACTCGCCCTCGGGCGTCAGCGTCCGTTTGTCGCTCTCAAAAAAGAGGATACCCAGCTGTCGTTCCAGATTATGCACATAGGCGCTGAGGGAAGGCTGAGACAGATACAGCGCCTCTGCCGCCTTGGAAAAGGAACCATGATCAACCACGGCTACAATATAGCTGTAGTCCTTGATGTTCATATCCGCATCACCTGTAACTCAATTTATCCTATTGCAGCTTGTTTTGTCAAGTCACGGTGCTGCTAAGGAAAAAACTATGGTCAGGCGTGGAAGGATATAGGTTCCGCCTATACCCGCCAAGTTTTTGTATATTTTACACCGGGAGTTTGGTCTGCTACTCTTGAACCAGGCAAACAAGGAATCACCGCCTCAGCTGCAGATGGGATGGGTTCCGCTTTCCGAAAACATCAGTATGGAGGAACAAGAAATGTCTAATCCCGAAAACAAGGTCAATGTTGCAAAGAAGCTCGCAGAATTCTCCCTGTCTCTGAACTACGATCAGCTTCCCGAAAAAACAATCCATGAAGCCAAGAGAGCTCTCCTGGACACACTGGGCGTCACGTTTGCCGCCAAGGGCGCGGACGCGGTCAGAATCATGTGGAAGGTCCTGGACGGCTTTAATGTGGAAGGCAATGCCACCATCATCGGCTCCGGAAAGAAAACCCTTCCCCAGTATGCGGCTATGGCCAACGGCTGTATGACCCGCTACTGGGACTATAACGATGGCTACGGTTTCCCGATCAGCAAGGGCGTGGTTGCTGCCAGCCATCCCAGTGAAATCATTCCCATCGCCCTCGCCGCGGGCGAGGCCGAAAAGATCAGCGGCAAGGAACTGCTCGTGGACATCGTCCTTGGCTATGAGCTCTCCGGCCGCATCCTCCGCTCCATCGAGAAAAAGTCCCTGGAGACAAGAGGCTGGAACATGGACACCCGCGGCAACTACGTCTGCCCCTTGGTCTGTGGCAGGATTATGAACCTGAGCGTGGAGCAGATGGAAAACGCGCTGGGCATCGCCGGCAGCCGCGACATGATCCTCGGGATCCTGGATACTGCGGGAGAGGTCAACACCATGGCGAAAAACATCCGCCATGCGTACACCGGGCACAACAGCATTCTCTTCGCCATGCTGGCCAAAGAAGGCTTTACCGGACCTGTCCGGGCACTGGAAGGTGAGAAAGGCTTTAATGAGACCGTGCTCCAGGGCGACATGAATTTCGACATTCTTCTGGAGGGCCTCGGCCACTTTATCATTGACGACGCTGAGTACAAGCCTCTTGTCGCCAGCCGAACTGCGGGCGGTCACCTCTTCTCCACGCTTACCAACGCCATTGAGAATGACATTGATCCCACCCAGGTTGAGCGCGTGGACATTTACGCTTCCACCCGTGTCTCCGAGCATACCGGCAACCCCTCCAAAAAATACCCCTACAACAAGGAGAGCGCCGACCACAGCATCTATTTCCTGACTGCCGTAGCCCTTGTGGACCGCACCGTCGGCCTTAGCCAGTACACCACCGAGAAATACAACGATCCCCTCATCAAGGAACTGATTGGCAGGGTCAACGTTCACGCTGCTCCGGATGTCTTTGACATGCATCACAAGGCCGGCGGCCGCTCCGTGGTCACGATGAAAGACGGCACGGTATACGACACTACCGTCCTGGAGCCCGTGGGAGACAACACCACCAATCCCATGACCGACAAGCAGATGGAAGACAAGTTCTTCGATTGCGCCTGCCGCGTCATGTCCATGGAGCAGGCCCAGAAGATCCGCGATGCCGTCTGGAACATCGATTCCTTTGAGGATATCGGCGAGTTCATGAAGATGCTTGTCTTCTGAGCATCACAATGAGACATCAACGATAAGGAGTGAGCCGCTTTGGCAGATAATCTTACGCGAAGAATCATCCGGGCGCATCTCGTCTCCGGCAGCATGATTGCCGGAGAGGAGATCAGCCTTCACATTGATCAGACGCTGACCCAGGATGCCACCGGCACGATGGCCTATCTCCAGTTTGAGAGCATGGGGATTGACCGGGTAAAAACCGAGCTGTCGGTCAGCTATATCGACCACAGCTGTCTGCAGGTGGGTTTCCGCAACGCGGACGATCACCGTTTCCTGCAGACGGTGGCAGCAAAGTACGGAATCATCTGCTCCCGCCCCGGCAACGGTATTTGTCACCAGCTGCACATGGAGCGCTTCGGCATTCCCGGCAAGACCCTTCTGGGCTCCGACAGCCACACCCCCACCGGCGGCGCACTCGCCATGTTGGCCATGGGTGCCGGCGGCCTGGATATTGCCCTGGCGATGGGCGGACAACCCTTCCACGTGAAGATGCCCAAGGTGGTTAATGTCCGCTTGAGCGGAGAACTGAAGCACTATGTGGCCTCCAAGGACATCATCCTGGAACTGCTGCGGCGCTTCTCCGTCAAGGGCGGCGTGGGCAAAGTGTTCGAGTTCAGTGGCTCCGGCGTTGAGACCCTGACCGTTCCTCAGCGTGCCACCATCTGCAACATGGGTGCAGAGCTGGGCCTGACCGCCTCGGTCTTCCCGGCGGATGAGCAGACTCGCCGCTTCCTGAGAGCCCAGGGCCGGGAGAATTGCTTCCATGAGGAGAAGACCGGCGAGGGCTTTGAGTATGACGAGTTCGTGGATATTGACCTTTCCTCGCTGGAGCCCATGGTGGCTCAGCCGCATATGCCCGATCGGGTAGTGCCGGTCACGGAACTGAGCGGGATGAAGGTCGATCAGGTCTGGATCGGCTCCTGCACCAACGGGAATTACCACGACTTTGTCCAGGTCGCCAAAATCCTCAAAGGCCATCATGTGGCACCCAATGTTAGTCTCAGCATGAGCGTAGCCTCCCGCCAGGTGCTGCGAATGCTCGCCAAAGAGGGCTGGCTGGCAGACATTATTGACGCCGGTGCCAGACTTCTTGAACTCACCTGCGGCCCCTGCGGCGGCGCTGGCCAGTCTCCGTGTTCCGGTGCCATCTCTGTGCGCACCAACAACCGCAACTTTGAGGGACGCTCAGGCACGAAGGACGCACAAGTATATCTGGTCAGCCCGGAGACGGCAACCATGACCGCAATCAAAGGTACCCTCTCCACCGCGGAGGAGTTCTCTGATCTTCTGGCAGGGTATAGGGAACCGGAGCGTTATCATGTGGATGACAGCATGTTCCTTACTCCTGCTCCGGAAGGGAACGATGTGGAGGTAATCAAAGGACCCAACATCAAAGGCCTGCCGCCTTTCGACACGCTGCCTGACAGCATCACCGGCGAGGTCGTTATCAAGGTTGAGGATAACATCTCCACCGATCACATTATTCCCGCACTGCCGGATATCGTAGTGTTCCGCTCCAACATTCCGGCCATCTCGGAATATGTGTTCAGCGGCATTGATGCAGGGTTTGCAAAGCGCTGCAAGGAGAAGCAGGGCGGCTTCGTGGTGGCCGGAAAGAATTACGGCCAGGGTTCCAGCCGTGAACATGCAGCCCTGGGTCCCAAATATCTAGGCATAAAGGCAGTCATCGCCAAATCTTTCGCCAGGATCCACAGCCAGAATCTTGCAAACTTCGGTATCCTCCCGCTGGAGTTCAAGGAAGAGAACGACTACGAGCGAATTGAACAGGGCGACGTACTGGAGCTGGACGGTCTGCTGGATGCCATCGACAGCAATACAATTGTTCTGAAGAACCTGAGCAAAAAAGAGAATTATGTTCTGGTTCATCATCTCAGTGAATATCAGATCCGCTCCATCAAGGCGGGCAGCGTCTTGAAGCTGGCAGCAAATCAGAACTGAACAGGAGTGACAGGCAATGAACACGTGTAAAGTCTTTGTCCCCTACGGGGCATTGGGCACCGGCATCAGTGATGAGGCCTTCGCCAACGGCGTGGCCATGAAGCCGGACATTATCTCCGTGGATGGAGGTTCCACTGACTCCGGCCCCTATTATCTCGGAAATGGCAAGTGCAAATATGCCAGAAGCGCGTTGAAAACGGATACCCGCCGCATGATCGTGGCGGCCCATGAGCTGCACATTCCCATCACCATAGGAAGCTGCGGTACCTGCGGCGTGGATGAGGGCGTGGACTTCATGGAGGAAATCTGCCGCGAGATCCTCGAGGAAGAGGGTTATTCCGCAAAGATCGTGAAAGTCTACACCGAACAGTCCGTGGAGACGATGAAGGAGAAACTTCACGCCGGAAAGATCAAACCCCTGGGTACCCGCGTGGAAGTCACCGACGAGGTCCTGGACAGCTGCTCTCACATAGTGGCGGCGGCCGGTGTTGAGCCTTTTATCAGAGCCCTGCAGGAGGGAGCGGATATTGTTCTGTGCGGCAGAGCCACCGATACTGCTGTACTGGCATGCATGCCCATAATCAGGGGCTGCAGCGAGGCGGCCGCCTGGCATGGCGCAAAGGTCTGCGAGTGCGGCGCACTGTGCAGCACCAATCCGCAGAACGGCGGCGTGATGCTGACGGTGGACGAGACCGGCTTTGAGGTCGAAGCTACTGCCTCGAACAGTACCTGTACTCCCTATACCATTTCCGCTCATCTCCTGTATGAGAATGCGGATCCCTTCTTCCTGGTTGAGCCCGGTGTGGTGGTCAACACAAGCGAAGCCGTATACACCCAACTGGAGGGCGGTCGGGTCCGTGTAGAAAACTCCAAAATCGCAAGATCTGAAGTTTATACCATGAAGCTGGAGGGCTCCGGCCCTGCTGGTTACCAGACCATCACGCTGGTTGGTATCCGCGACCGCATCATCATGAAGGATCCTCTCGGCTGGCTGGGCCGCCTGGAGAGCTTTGCCCAGAACAAGCTAGATCGTCTGGGCTTTGATCGCAGCCGCTACAGTTTTACCCTGCGCCCGTATGGTTATAATGCAGTCTATGGCGGCAAGGCGCCCGACGGCTATGTCCCCAATGAGATCGGCGTGCTGCTGACTGTTACAGCGGATGAGCAGGTTCTGGCCACTCAGATCGCCAAGGTTATGAATCCCCTGCTGCTGCACTTTGAGGTTGAACCCAACCGTCCGACACCTTCCTTCGCCTTCCCGTTCTCGCCGGCTGAGGTGGAAAAAGGAAAGATATTTGAGTTCAAGCTCTACCATGTTGTGGAGATGGATGATCCCTTTGAACTGATTCGCATGAAAACCGTGCAGGTAAACGGGAAGGAGTGTGACGCATAATGGCAACCATCGGTGAAACCGCTTACTACGTCAGGAGCAAAAACGCCGGCCCCTTCTGGGTGACTGTGGATATCTTCTGCGGCGATAAGGAAGTCTTTGAAAAGATCTCGGCCTCCAAAAGCGTCTCCAAAGAGAAGGTCGCCGAAGTATACGGTGTCCGAAGCGAAGAAGTCAAGATCTTCTACATCCCCAATCTGAACGTCATTAAAATCTCTTATCCCCGCCTTGTGCCTCAGGGGCAGAAGTATGAGAGAGATATGCACGCTGGCCAGCAATATGTGCAGATTTCCGAACTGGAAATGTAGTCATTCAATGGTATAATACCCACACAGAAAGGAGACTCCACTGATGAAGAACAAGAAACTCGGCCGGGGCCTGGATCCCCTGGTTACTGTATTCATAATTATCGTCATCGCTGTCTTGCTGACCTACATTATGCCCGCTGGCCAGTTCGCCGATGCGGTGGATGAAGCAGGCAATAAAATCATCGATATGGACACCTTCGAATTTGTCGATCGTGCACCGGTAAGTTTTCTGAGCATTCCGCAGTTGATCGCGAACGCCTTCTCCAAGGCGATCGGCATGATTGTTCTTATTGCTGCGGGCGCCGGTGCGATTGAGGTCATTCGAAAGACCGGTGCTATCGACGCTATCATCGGCCTGACCCTTGAGAAAACCGGCGGAAATGGCAAGAAGGCGCTCTGGATTGTTTCCCTGATCTTCACGCTGCTCTCCTGCGCCACCATCCCTCATGTCTTTATCCCGTTTACACCCATGTGTGTAGCCCTGGCCCTGGCCCTGGGTTATGATGATTTCACCGGTACCGCCATGATTCTCCTTGCCACCGTTGTGGGTGCTAACGGCGCACCGATCGCTCCCGGCACGGCTGCCGCTCAAGGCCTGCTCGGCCTGCCCGCATATTCTGGTTTTGGCTATCGCTTTACCATCATGCTCATCTTCCATGTCGTTACGACTTTCTATCTGATCCGCTACGCGGAGCGTGTCAAGAAAGATGCGTCTCTCAGTGTTGTGGAGATGAACGAGGAACGCCGGAAGATGCTTGAGAACTTCAAGGTCGCCGACTATCCCAAGCTTAACAAGCGCCATATTGCTGTCATGATAGCCATGGTTCTCTGCTTTGCCGCGATCGTTTACGGCGGCTACGTTCACTCCTGGGGCAACTATGACATCGCCGCAGCCTTTGGTGTGATGGGCGTCATCTGCGGCCTGATTGGCAGCATGAATGCGAACAGTATCTCCAAGTTTTTTGTCAACGGTGTCAAGGGACTGACCAGCACCTATATGATTATCGGCATGGCAACTGCTGTGACCAGCATTTTCTCCAAAGGCAACATTATCAACAGCATCATCTACTATCTGTGTAAGGGCTTTGGCCGCTGGCCGGTGCTGCTTGCCCCTGTCGGTATCATGTTCGCCGTCGCCATCATCAACCTGTTTGTTCCCTCTCTCAACGGTAAGATCCCGCTCGTACTTCCCATTCTGGGACCTGTCTGCAAGGTCCTCGGTATCCATCAGCAGCTTCTGATCATCACCTACACGTTCGGCGACAGCTTCACGAACTTCATCCTGCCGTACAACAGCGGCCTGGTCGGGTTCCTGGAGGCTGGTCAGGTAAAGTTCGGCAGCTGGTTCAAATTCTTCAAAGGGCTTTTGGCCCTCTGGTTCCTGCTCGGTGCAATTATCCTTATGGTACTGCAGCTGGTCGGAATTGGACCGTTCTGATAGACCGTTCATATCTGGGAAACAGTGTAATCCACTTGATTTAGACGCTGGAGGTTCTTAAAACCTCCAGCGTTTTTCGCAGGAAAACAGAAAATGATTTGGGAGCCCCCTTTACTTCTTCGCGTTCCTCTTGTTCACAAACGCCACGCGCATCTCATTGCTTCGTGAATCATACTGTGAATCTCGGCATGTAGCCTGTCAATTGTTGCTTGACTTTTGTCCTCTTCTCTGGCTTCTTTGTCCTACCAAATATCGAGGAGGTATGGACATGGCCAGAAGAAAACAGGCAGAAGTAATGTACAGCGAAGAGCAGGAGGACAAAGAAGCTACTATAAAGCTTAGTACATCTTGCATTTTGACACAATAAAAAAGTAGCATAACCAGAGTTCGCCGGCTGGGGTTATCCCAGCCGGTGCTCTTTTCGTATCACAGTTTTTACAACCCTCCTATTGATAACGAACCATCAAGGAGGGCGCGAATGGATATCTTTGTCAGACAGTTCAATGTTATCGGCCTGCGGGCGGAGTTCCCGAAGTGCTTCACCAAGAACGTGTATGTTTACGTGGACAGCAAGGACCAGCAGTCGCTGTGGATGCTGGCACGGAAAAAGCTGCGGGGCTTTCGGGCGCGCGCAGCCTGGAGCCTGAAGGGCATGGGCTTGTGCCGCTTCGCCAGCGCCTCGAACTGGCCGCCGGAGAAACAGAACTGGCAGGGCTTGCCCGCAATGGCGTAGTCGCATGGCCAGAGACACTGGAAGGCCACCCAGTCGCAGCCCTGCAGCACGGCGTTGCCCATGAAGGGCATGCCGGAGCTGGTCTTCTGCTTGAAAAACTCCGAGGCGGGGAAGAGTTCGACGGGCGTGACGGCCTCGCCTTTATACAGCAGCGTCGGCGCCCCGTCCACGAGCGAGAGACGGTAGTCCGTCGTCATGTCGTTCATGTACTTGAAGAGCTTGAGGTTGTCCCAGGAGAACATGGACGACAGGGTACTCAAATGAAAACCGAGGCCCGTCGCCATGACGATGGTATTGTCCGGCAGCTTGAAGCTGTTGCAGGTCAGGGCGTTGGGATAAATACGGTAATCCTTGCCGCATTTCTGATAGACCTCGCGGTCGATCTTGAGTCCCCGGCTGATGACGAGACATTTCAGTTCGACCGAATCGACGGTTTCTCCGGCTACGTTGAAATTCATTGTATGATTTCCCCCTGCCTGAAGTGTTTTCTGCTGCTGCGATCCCTTCCATCCATCCGGGATATGCTCATGCCCCCGGCGGCAATGACAGGCATGAACGAGCAGTATCACACTTATAAGTGCATGCTTTCTTTGCGGAACCTGGCAAGAAACATGGCTTTTCTCATCAGAGCCATCGCAGATGCAAAGGAGAAGTACGGACTTCGGGAAATGGAAAGCGATGCGTTCACCAGCTTCCCGGACGGGAAGTGATCAAAGACAAGCTGCCTGCATCACGAAAACGTGGAACGATCAGGCCTTTGGACAGCGTCTGGCGCAGCACAGACAAGCAGCAGCCCATCTTTGTCTATCGGACAAAGTTGGGCTGCTGTGCGCATTGTGGGTCTGTGCCTTCAATATCCTTGATAAAAAAAGTCAATTCTGATATACTTTAACTACTATTCTGAACGGTTTGGGGTCGTTTTATGTTTTACAGAATGATCGAGCGCAAACGGGACCAGTGGTTCACATCGGGCGATTGCACGGTGCGGACGCTGGTTGACTATATCGTAAACAAAAGACAGCTCCGCGACGCGCAGGTGGAGGCCATCAAGACCTACCTGTTTCTGAAGGTGGCCTGCGGCTGCCGTCCGCTGCATGAGCTGTTCATGACGGGCACCTTCAACACACTGGACATCGGGGAACTCCCGCTCCCGGACAGGGTGAAGGATTATCTGCGTCGGAATCCCGCTGCGGCTGCGCTGTACGAATACGCCGGACAGACCAACGACCGGGGCGAGCAGGTCTCTAAAAAGCTACAGGAACAGATCGCAACAGACCCCGCAGTCATCGATTACCGGAAGATTTTCACCGACACCTTCTACGGCGTCTCCTATACGGATTATCTGTTCAGCCTCCCCATGGGCGCGGGCAAAACCTGGCTCATGGCGGCCTTTATTTATCTTGACCTGTACTTTGCCGCAAACGAGCCGCACAATCCGGCCTTTGCTCACAACTTCATCATCTTTGCACCCTCCGGCCTCAAATCCTCCGTGGTGCCGAGCCTGCGCACGATCCAGAGGTTTGACCCCTCCTGGGTGCTGCCGGAGCCTGCGGCCACAGACATCCGGCGCATGATCTCTTTTGAGGTGCTGGATCAGAACAAGACAGCGAAGAAGTCCAATAAGACGAAAAACCCGAACGTGCAGAAGATCGCCAACCACCAGCCGCTGGAAGAGCTGTTCGGACTGGTGGCTGTCACAAATGCCGAAAAGGTCATCCTTGACCGCGTGCAGATCGGGGACGAGCAGCTCAGCTTACACGATGACGAGGCAGACCGTCAGGCCAATGAGCTGCGCAATCTCATCGGCAAGCTGCCTGCGCTCGCCATCTTCATCGACGAGGTGCACCACGCCGTCACCGACGAGATCAAGCTGCGCGCAGTGGTCAGCCGCTGGGCGGAAAACGGAAGCGTCAACAGCGTCGTCGGCTTCTCCGGCACGCCCTATCTGGAGAAGGCGGAGAAGGTCGAGGTCGTCAAGGGCCTCTCTGTCGCCACGGCGGAGATCAGCAACATCGTATATTTCTATCCGCTCATCGACGGCGTGGGCAATTTCCTGAAGCGCCCGGTGGTCAAGATCGCGGAGCAGACCGACAGCGCCCGCATCATCGAAAACGGCGTCCGCGCATTTCTGGACACTTACAAAGACACCGTATACGCCGACGGCACCGTCGCCAAGCTGGGCATCTACTGCGGCACCATCGAGAAGCTGGAGCGGGTGGTCTATCCGCTGGTCTCCGCAATCGCCGCAGAGTACGGTCTCGGCAGCGAGACCATTCTCAAATTCCATAAGGGCAACAAGGAATACCCCCAGCCCGCCGACAGTCAGATGCAGTTTGATATTCTGGACAAACCCGTCTCCAAGACCCGGATCATCCTGCTGGTGCAGATCGGCAAGGAGGGCTGGGACTGCCGCAGCCTCACAGGGATCATCCTCTCGCAGGAGGGCGACTGCCCGAAGAACATGGTGCTGCAAACCTCCTGCCGCTGCCTGCGCCAGGTCGTGAAGGACAGCCCGGAGACGGCGCTGATCTATCTCAACGATACAAACGCCGCCAAGCTCAACGACCAGCTCCAGCAGCAGCACCACATTTCCCTCCGCGAGTTTGCCGACGCCGACCCCGGCAAAACGGCGATCAAGCGTTACAGCCGCATGGAGCATTTGAAGCTGCCGAAGATCGACTTTTATCAGCTCGCCGTTCGCTATACGGAGGAGAAGACCGAAGAGCTTGCGCCGGAAAAGGTCATCCCCGCCGCCGCGGACAATGCAAGAAACGACAGCAGTATCATCCGCACCACCGACCTCAGCATGGAGGACCGGAAGATCGAGGTGGACGATACCGAGCGCGGCACGGAACACGCCTCCTTTGACGCCTGGCTGTACGGGATCGTAAAAGGAAGCCTCGGCACGCTCCGCATGGAAGAGCTGAAGCTCTACCGCGAGCTGCTGCGCCGCGTGTTTGATACCATTACATACGAAAAAGACGGAAGCCGTACTTACAGCTCCCGCTATGACCGCACGCGTGCAGAGGCAAGCGTCCGCAAGGCGTTTTCGGAAAAGCGCAGCTATCGGACGTCGGAGGAAGTGATCCCCGCGGACGCGAGCCTGCTGCGGATCGAAAATCTCACGTCCCCGGTCTATACGGAAAAGCCGGAGGATTATTATCCCGGGCAGGAGCTGGTCGAGAAGATCATACAGGCAGACCGGGGCAAGATAAAAATGCCCGAGAAGGTCAGGGAGACGATCCGGTTGCTGGAGGAATTGGGAGAAAGCACGAAAGCGGACGATTTGCGGCAGCGGTATGCTCCGCCTGCGTTCAAGGATCGCAGCTTTCACTACCTGCCCTATCATACCGACAGCGGCTTTGAGCAGACCTTCCTGCGCGAGGCGCTGGCCTTCCCGCAGTTGGAGGAGCTTGGGCTTGAGGTCTATTACAACGGCGACCGCGCCATGACCGAGTTCAAGATCAAGTGCTATAAAACCACCGGCGGCCGCTGGCAATACGTCGGGATGTACACGCCGGACTTCCTGATCCTGCAGCGCAGGGACGGCAAAATCCACAAGGCTATCATCGTGGAGACCAAGGGCGAAATCTATGCCAACGATCCCACATTCAAGGACAAGCGCTGCTTTATGGAGACAGCCTTTCTGCGGGAGAACAACAAGAAGTTCGGGTATGAGCGCTTTGAGTATCTGTATCTGGAAGATACCATGTCAGAGCATGATCGGATCGTAGAAGCGCAGGAGAAGATAGAAGAGTTTTTTGACAATAGGAGTACATAAACATGAGCAATTTAGTACCTGCATTTCGTGATTCTGTTTTCAGCCCTTTAGGGGATCCTGCTGGCGAAATCTTGGAAGCGGGCATAGATATGGTCTTTGAGAATGATGCCCTTAAATCTATTCCAATTGTAAATACTGTGGTGGGGTTATGTAAGGTCGGCGTAAATCTCCATGAGCGAAATCTCTTACGACAAACAGCTATTTTTTTAAAGGAAGTCCGAGATGGAACAATTAGCTCGGAAAAACTTGAACAACATAAAGCAGAGCTTGAGCGCGATCCGGAAAAAGCTGAGAAAGAGCTTGGAAGAGTCTTGATAATCCTTAGCAGACAAGTTGATGATTTCCAGTCGAAGGTTCTTGGAAGCTTCTACCGCGCTTTTGTGAGGGGTGCTATTTCATGGGAAAAGTTCTGTGAGCTTGCAGAAGCAAACAGCCGAATGTTCTCAGGCGACTATTTGATTTTGGAAGAAGCATATCATGGCGATCTTAAGAACAACAAACGTGAATTATATCAAATTGATCGTTTAACATCTATGGGTTTGCTTGAAAACCAGCAACGCACTGGAGCCGCAGAAGATGATCGTTTTTCTTTTCAGGATCAAGCTCTTATAATTAACAATCCGACTGACAAAAATGTTTCACTTACTTCTTTTGGCGTCACTTTCTGCCAGCTGATGCCAAGAAGCAAATAGTATCTGGTTAATAACAAAAACGATAATCAGATCCTAAAAAGGAGATTACTATGAAACGTGATATGGACTTGGTACGACTTATATTGCTGAAAATTGAAGAAGAGTATCGCTCTACTCCTCTGTACAATTTGGCTATTGAAGGATACGATGAGGAAACCGTTGCTTACCACTGCAAGTTACTTTATGATGCTGGTTTTATTTCTGATTATAAAGCATTATATGGAAGCAATAGACTGTGCGAATTTGGAGTGGGATCATTAACATGGGAAGGCAATGATTATCTTGATAAGATTAGAGATAATTCTACGTGGAAAAAGATAAAAGATGTAATATCTCAAAAAGGGTTGCCGTTGGTATTTGATACAATAAAAACTATCGCAGATGCGTTTATTACAGCTGCAGCGGAAGGCGTTGCAAACTCCATCATCAAGAACGGCGGTGCTTAATCTATGCCGATTAAATACAT